>JANNNE010000171.1:0-39833 GCA_031398385.1 Ideonella sp. | reverse complement strand
CGATGGCGAAGAGGAACGCTGGCGGCTGCTGGAGGCGCTGGCATCCGGACAGGACCGGCAGCGCGCCGAACAGCTGCTGGCCCAGTCGCTGACCGGGATTGCGCCGGCCAATATCGCTTCGGCGATTCCGGGCATGGTGGCGCAGCTGTCGCCCTTTGGCGAAGAGGCCTACCGCTTCGCCCGAGACAACTGGACCCGGCTTGCCGAACTGGCGGGCAGCTGGGGTCGCACCGGCTTGCTGCCGAGGGCAGCCAGGGGATTCACCGATGTGCAGCAAGCGCAGCGTCTGATCGAGGATCAGCGTCGTGTTGCCGGCGCGGATGGCGATTCGGCGGCGGCGCAACAGGCCGAGTCGATCCGGCTGCGCGCCGCGGTGCGGCAGCGCGAGACCGACCCGACAGGCGGCAAGCTGCGCGAATCGCTGGCGGATTGACGGTCTTCGGGTCCGACGTGGCCTGAGGATCAGGCCGGGTTTGGCTCTACCATCGCGCCTGATACCGTTCCCTGCGTCACATTCCGATGGCCCAACCAATCCAGCCCGGCACCGGCAATCGCGCCGACGCTGAAGGCGAATTCGCCGAATACATTCCGTTCGAGGAATTTCGCAACGGGCTGCCGTTCGGTCGCTTCCACGTCGTCGTCGATCCGGTGCTGGCACGGCATTTCGTGGCACGGCGGGTCAATGCGACGCCGGTGGCGATTGCCATCATTGGCGGCGGCATCGCCAGCGCACTGGCGGGCCACGTGATCACCGGCGCGGTGCTGGTGGCGATCGGTGTCGTGTTCCGGCGCGCCGTCCGGTGGCAGGCCGCGAAGATCCTGCTGCAGCTGACCAGCCGCTTGCCGTCGGCCTATTTCGACGCCACCTCGGATGGCGTGATGGAAGTGCGGCGCACCGGCTGACTCCGCGCGCGCCCGCAGGCCGCGCCGGCGTCCCCGGGGGCCCGAGTCGGCCGGCTGTCAGGCCCGCGCCGACTCGAGCGCAGCGTTCAAGGTCGCACTCGGCCGCATCACCGCATCGCATTTCTCGATGTCGGGCATGTAATAGCCACCGATGTCGACTGCCGTGCCCTGAACCGCGGTCAGCTCGTCGACGATCTTCTGCTCGTTGGCTGCCAGCGTCTTCGCCAGCGGTGCGAAATGGGCCGCCAGCTCCTCGTCGTCGGTCTGCGCCGCCAGCGCCTCGGCCCAATACATCGCCAGATAGAACTGGCTGCCGCGGTTGTCGAGTTCACCGGTGCGCGGTGACGGCGACTTGTTGTTGTCGAGCAGCTTGCCGGTGGCTTCGTCCAGGGTTCTGGCCAGGATCTTGGCCTTCTCGTTGCCGGTCTTGATGCCCAGATCCTCGAGCGAGACCGCCAGCGCCAGAAACTCGCCCAGCGAATCCCAGCGCAGGTGGTTTTCCTCGACCAGCTGCTTGACGTGTTTCGGTGCCGAGCCGCCGGCACCGGTTTCGTACATGCCGCCGCCGGCCATCAGCGGCACGATCGACAACATCTTCGCGCTGGTGCCGAGTTCCATGATCGGGAACAGGTCGGTCAGGTAGTCGCGCAGAATGTTGCCGGTGGCCGAGATCGTGTCCTGGCCACGCACCACACGTTCCAGTGTGTAGCGCATCGCGCGTACCTGCGACATGATCTGGATGTCCAGGCCCTTGATGTCGTGGTCCTTCAGGTACAGGTTGACCTTCTTGATCACCTCGGCCTCGTGCGGCCGGTACGGGTCGAGCCAGAAGATCACCGGCGTGCCGGAATTGCGGGCGCGTGAAATCGCGAGCTTGACCCAGTCGCGGATCGGGGCATCCTTGACCTGGCACATGCGCCAGATGTCGCCTTGCTCGACGTTCTGCGTCAGCAGCACCTCGCCGGTTGCGATGTCGACGATGTTGGCCACACCGCTTTCGGCGACCTCGAAGGTCTTGTCGTGTGAGCCGTATTCCTCGGCCTGCTGCGCCATCAACCCGACGTTGGGCACCGTGCCCATGGTGCGCGGATCGAAGTTGCCGTTGGTCTTGCAGAAGTTGATCATCTCCTGGTAGATGCGGGCGAAGGTGCTTTCCGGGATCACCGCCTTGGTGTCCTTCGGCCGACCATCCGCACCCCACATCTTGCCGCCGATCCGGATCATCGCCGGCATCGACGCGTCGACGATCACGTCGTTGGGCGCGTGCAGGTTCGAGATGCCCTTGGCCGAATCGACCATCGCCAGTTCGGGTCGGTGTTCGTGGCAGGAATGCATGTCGCGCAACACCTCTTCGCGGCGCGAATCGGGCAAGGTCGCCAGCTTGTCGTACAGGTTGACCAGGCCGTTGTTGACATTCACACCGAGTTCGTCAAACAAGGCCGCGTGTTTCTCGAACGCGTCCTTGTAGAAGATGCGCACCGCATGGCCGAACACGATCGGGTGCGAAACCTTCATCATCGTCGCCTTGACGTGCAGCGACAACATCACGCCGGTCTTGCGCGCGTCTTCCATCTCCGCTTCGTAGAAGTCGCACAGCGCCTGCTTTCTCATGAACATGCTGTCGATGATCTCGCCATCGAGCAGCGAGACCTTCTGCTTCAGCACCGTGGTCTTGCCGGCCTGGTTGGTGAGTTCCATCCGCACGTCGCGCGCCTTGTCGAGCGTCATCGACTTCTCGCCGTGATAGAAATCGCCGTGTTTCATGGTCGCGACGTGGGTGCGCGAGGCTTGGCTCCATTCACCCATCGAATGCGGGTTCTTGCGCGCAAACCGCTTGACCGCCGGCGGCGCGCGGCGGTCGGAGTTGCCTTCGCGCAGGACCGGGTTGACGGCGCTGCCCAGGCACTTCGAGTAACGGGCGCGAATCGCCTTGTCTTCGGGCGTCTTCGGATCCTCGGGGTAATCGGGAATCTTGAAGCCGCGCGACTGCAACTCCTTGATTGCGGACACCAGCTGATGCACCGACGCACTGATGTTGGGCAACTTGATGATGTTGGTATCGGGCTGCAGCGTCAGGCGGCCGAGTTCGCCCAGCGTGTCGGGCACCTTCTGGGCCTCGTTCAGATATTCAGGGAACTCGGCCAGGACGCGTGCGGCCACCGAGATGTCGGCCTGGTCGATGTCGATGCCGGCCGGTGCGGCAAACGCACGCACGATCGGCAAGAACGCTGCGGTCGCGAGGAACGGCGCCTCGTCGGTCAGCGTATAGATGATCCTTGATTTCCCTGCCATGTCATTCCTCGACTTGAATTGATTTCCCGGGACAGCATTGTCCTCGACCGCGCGAGCCAGTCGCCTGGTCGAACCGGTGATCAGTATCGGCGATGCCTGGCCCCGCCCAGGTCGAGCATGCATCAAACATGCCGTTGACCCCGACCGCGCCGGAACACGCCACCATCAGCTGGCCGGTCCTGCTTCGGTGGCAGCCTTGGCCGCCGCTTTTTCGCGCTCGACGCGTTCGGTCACGTCGCGGCCCACTGCGACCGAGCCGATGATCGTCCCATCGGCGTCGCGAACCATCGCGAAGCTCATTTCACAGAACAGCTTCTGCCCCGACTTGTGCAGGCCGCGGGTCATCGTGGCGCGGCCGCTGAGGCGCGTCTTGCCGCTGGCCATCGCGGCGTTGAAGCCACGCCAGTGCGCGGCGCGCAGGTGCTCGGGGATGATCATGTCCATGACCTGACCGATGGTTTCGCTTGCGGCGAAGCCGAATACGGCCTCGGCCGCGGCGTTCCAGCGTTCGATCTTGCCCTCGGTGTCCGAATAGATGACCGCCTCGCTCATATTCGCAAGAATGGCGGCATCGATGGTGCTGTTTGATTGCATGGGGTTCTCCGATCGTCGTTTCGGGCCATCTTAGCGCCACGGAATCCATCGGCCTCGCTCGGGCAAGGCCAGGCGGCTGGTCGGGGGCTTCGGCCCGCCGGGTGGATCAGGCGGTTCGGCGGCGGTGTCGACGTATTGCTCGCGTACTCGGGCCTTGCGCAGCGGCAGGTTGATGCCGAGCACGGCGGCCAGGCGGGCCAGGCTTTCGGTGTGCCCGCAGATGTCGACCTCGATGTTGCGGGCCCGGGCGATCTGCACGAAGCGTTGCAGGGCCTGGACCGCGGCGATTCTCGAGTGGTGAGCGTGGTTCAGGTCGATCGACAGACGACGCGCCGCTGCCGGAATGCTGGCTGCGAGCCGTTCCGGGAGTTGCCGCGCGGCCGCGAAATACAGCGTTCCGGATACCTGCAGCACATAGTGGTCGCGCGCCTTGTCGGTATTGGCGTCGAGCCAGCCGTCGTCGGTGACCGCCATGCAACGCAGCCGAGGTTGACTGGCCTGCATCAGGAACATCATCGCGCCGATGCCGGCGCCGAGCAGGATGGCCTCGTGAAAACTCATGATCAGGGTGGCCGCGGTCGTGACGAGGAACAGCAGCCGCGTTTCCTTGGTGGCGCCCAGCATGCCGCGAATCGCTTGCGGTTTCAGCATGCTGATGGCGATGGCGACCAGCAGCCCGGCGATCACCGGCTGCGGAATGGCCCGGATCACATCGGCGCCGAAAAAGATGATCGGCAGCAACACCGCGCCGGCGAAGAAGGGCGCCCAGCGGGTCTGCGCGCCACCAAGTTCTAGCAGCACCGAGCGGGTCAGCGAGGTGCTGGCCGGAAACGACGCGGTGACACTGCCGATCAGGTTGGCGATGCCTTGGCTGCGCAGTTCGGCGCTGAGCCAGCGTTGCTCCTGGCGGTTGCGCAGCGTGACGATCAGCTCCAGCGAGCCGATGAAGGCGACTGCGAAACCGGGCACCACCAGCGCCTGCACCATCGACCATGACGGCAAGCCGTTGGCCATTTCCGGCCAGCCGTCGCTGATCGTCGTGCTGTCGCCGAGCTTGATCCACAGACTGGAGACGCCGCCGACATCGAACCAGACCAGCGCCACGCTGACCAGCAGGAACAACAGCGGCACCGGCCAGCGCGGCGCGTATTTGCGCCCCAGCGATACCGACAACAAGGCGGCCGTGGCCAGGCCGATGCTGGGCAGGCTGATCGATAGTGGCGCGACATGCGCCAGCCGGCCGATCTCGTCGATCACATTGCGCACACCGGCGAAGGTGACGCCGAGAAATTCATCGAGCTGCATCAGGCCGATGATCAGCGCGGCGCCGGTCGCGAAGCCCAGCATCACCGATTCGGGGACGAAATCGAAAATGCGTTCGGCCTTGAAGGCGACGATCGCCAGCCGCGACAAGCCGGCCAGTGCCGCCAGCGTGGCCATGGCCGTCAAGAGCAGTTGCGGCTGTTCGGCCCACGGTGTCAGGCTGGTCAGGATGACCAGGCCGGTGGTGTTGGTCGGGCCGACCGTGACATGGGCGCTGCGTCCGAGGATGGCCGCGACGATGCCTGGTACCGCTGCCGTCACCAGGCCGTACATCGGAGGCAGGCCGGACAACATCGCGTAGGCCAGGCACTGCGGGATGCCCACCAGCGCCACCAGTATTCCCGCGCTGACGTCGCTGGAAGTGGGTGGCGTGAACTTGATCATCGGGTGCGTATATTCAGGGTGGGCCGCATCGGATCGACCGGTCCGGGCCGAGGGGCGCAGCGCTATTCTCGATGATCGGCGGCCCAAATTCTGCAGCCTTGGCTCATCAGGTCGGCTGCAATGCCGCGTCGAGCAACTCGACCCAGTGCCGGATTGGCGTCGGGGTACCGCTTTGAAGATGCGTGATGCAGCCGATGTTGGCCGATGCGATCGTGGTCGGTTGCATGGCCTGCAGGTTGCCGAGCTTGCGATCGCGCAAAGCCAGCGCCAGCTCGGGCTGCAACACCGAATAGGTACCGGCCGAGCCGCAGCACAGGTGCGATTCGGCGCTGCTCAGCCGGATATCGAAGCCGAGCGAGCGAAGGCCTGCCTCGACGCCGCCACGCAGTTGCTGGCCATGCTGCAAGGTGCAGGGCGGATGCCAGGCGATGGTGCCTTCGGGGGCCCGCACCCTGTCTTTCAGCGCCGGCACCAGTTGCGGCAGCAGCTCGCTCAGGTCACGGGTCGCGCGGCTGATCGCTGCCGCCTTGTCGGCATAGACGGGATCGTCGCGCAGGGTGTGGCCGTATTCGCGAACGGTCACGCCGCAGCCCGATGCGTTCATCACGATGGTGTCGATGCCGCCGTCCTGCAACAGCGGCCACCAGGCATCGATGTTGGCGCGCATTTCGGCCTTGCCGCCGCCCTGATCGTTGAGGTGGAACTTGACCGCACCGCAGCAACCGGCCTTGGCTGCGATAACCGTCTGGATCCCGCCCGCATCGAGCACCCGCGCGGTCGCGGCGTTGATATTCGGTGCCATCGACGGCTGCACGCAGCCGGCCAGCATCAGCACCTTGCGCGGGTGGGTGGTGGTTGGCCAACGGCCGGCGGGCCGGGCCACCGGCACCTTGGCTTTCAGCACGTCGGGCAACAAGGCACGCACCGTCTGGCCGAGTTTCATTGCCGGGCCGAACAAGGGCGACGGCAGCGCTTCCTTCAAGGTCCAGCGCAGCGCGGCCTCGCTGGGCGGCCGGGGCACTTTCTGGTCGACGATCTTGCGGCCGATATCGACCAGGTGGCCATATTGAACGCCGCTCGGACAGGTCGATTCGCAGTTGCGGCAGGTCAGGCAGCGGTCCAGGTGCAGCTGGGTCGCGCGGGTCGGCTGATGGCCTTCGAGCACCTGCTTGATCAGATAGATGCGACCGCGCGGACCGTCGAGTTCGTCGCCAAGCAGCTGGTAGGTGGGGCAGGTTGCAGTGCAGAAACCGCAATGCACGCATTTGCGCAGGATCGCCTCGGCCTCTCGGCCATCGGTCGTATCCTGGAATTCGGGCGCCAGAGTGGTTTGCATGAAGGGGCTCAGTCGGCGGGATACAGGCGGCCGCGATGGAAAACCGCGTGGGGGTCGAATTCGTTCATCAGCGCGCGGTGGATGCGTGCCAGCGGTCGGCTCAGGGCGTCGAATCGGTTGAGGGTGGCGGTGGTCGGATTGGCGGCGATGAACAGCGTGGCGTGCCCGCCGGCCGCACGAGCGGCGGCCCGCACGGTCGCTCCTTCTTCGATGCCCGCGCGGTACCAGCGTTGCCCGCCATGCCACTCGATCAGCGGTGACGGTGCAAGATCGAGCGCAGGTGCCCACTGAGGCACCGACAAGCGCCACAGATCGCGCGGGCCGCGCTCGCCGAACCACGGCAGCTTCAGGTCGCGCACGGCATCCCAGTCGCCCGCGGCATCGGCACTGTCGACCCGCTCGCCGCCAAGCCGCGCACAGGCCGCTGCGACTGCCGCCGTGGCGCCTCGCAGGCGCAGCCACAGGCGTGCGTTGCCGTCGCTTTCACACCAGCGGCTGGCATTCAGCGGCAAGGGCTGACCACCCCACTGGTTGAGCATCCGCAGTGCTTCGCTCTGGGTGCATTCGAACACCAGTGTGGCTTCGGCCGGTGCCACCGGCAGCACCTTCAGGCTGACTTCGCCGATCACGCCGAGCACCCCCATCGAGCCCGCCAGCACCCGCGAGACATCGTAGCCGGCGACGTTCTTGATCACCTGGCCACCGAAGCTCAGCCATTCACCGCGCCCGTTGATCAGCCCGGCGCCGAGCACGTGATCTCGCAGCGAGCCGGCGCTGGCACGTGCCGGGCCGCTCAGCCCGGCCGCGACCATGCCGCCGACGGTGGCCGCATCACCGAATCGCGGTGGCTCGAATGCCAGGCACTGGCCGTGCTCGGCCAATGCGGCCTCGAGTTCGATCAGCGGGGTGCCGCCACCAGCGGTGATGAACAGTTCGCTGGGTTCGTAGGCGACGATGCCACTCAACTCGTCGGTCGTCAGCGGTTCGCCCTGCGGCGGCTCGCCGTAGAAGGATTTGGTTCCGCCACCACGGATGCACAGCGGTTGTGAATCGGCTGCGGCGGCTCGAATGCGGTCGCAGATGCGGTCGATGCCGGCCTGGCTCATGGGGTGGGTGTCATCGATTCAGTCATCGGCTTCATCATCATCTAGAAGCGCGGTAGATCAGGATGTGCCAGGCGTCCGCCGCGCACCACCTGCTTGCCGTATTCGGCGCAGCGCTGCAGCGTCGGGATCACCTTGCCGGGATTCAGCAGCCCGGCCGGGTCGAAGGCCCGCTTGACGCCGAACATCTGCTCGTTCTCGGCCGCGGTGAACTGCACACACATGCTGTTCAATTTCTCGACCCCGACGCCATGCTCGCCCGATACCGTGCCGCCCATTGCAACGCTGGTTTCCAGGATGTCGGCACCGAACAATTCGCAGCGGTGCAGCTGGTCCGGGTCGTTGGCATCGAACAGGATCAACGGGTGCAGGTTGCCGTCGCCGGCATGAAAGACATTGCAGCAGCGCAGGCCGTACTTGATCTCCATCTGCTGGATCGCGAGCAGGATATCGGCCAGCCGCTTGCGCGGAATGGTCGAATCCAGGCACATGTAATCGGGGCTGATGCGGCCCGAGGCCGGAAAGGCATTCTTGCGTCCGCTCCAGAATTTGAGGCGTTCGGTCTCGTCTCGGCTGACCGCGATCGCGGTCGCTCCGGCAGCGCTGAGCACCGCGGTCATGCGCCCGATCTCCTCTTCGACTTCCTCCGGCGTGCCATCGGATTCGCACAGCAGGATGGCTGCCGCGTCGAGGTCGTAGCCGGCATGCACGAAGGCTTCGACCGCCGCCGCCATCGGCTTGTCCAGCATCTCGAGACCGGCCGGGATGATGCCGGCGGCGATCACCGCGGCAACTGCATCGCCGGCGTTTCGGATGTCGTCGAAGCTGGCCATGATGCAGCGTGCCAGCTGCGGTTTCGGCAACAGCCGGACCGTGACTTCGGTGGTGACCGCCAACATGCCTTCGCTGCCGATCACCAGCGGCAGCAGATCGAGCCCCGCGGCATCCAGCGCCTCGCCGCCGAATTCGACCAGCTCACCTTCGGCCGTATAGCCGCGCACCCGCAACACGTTGTGCAATGTCAGCCCGTATTTCAGGCAATGCACACCGCCCGAGTTCTCAGCCACGTTGCCGCCGATCGTGCAGGCGATCTGGCTCGACGGGTCGGGCGCGTAGTACAGGCCGAAGGGTGCGGCGGCTTCGCTGATCGCGAGGTTGCGCACGCCGCATTGAACGATCGCGGTCCGGCTGAACGGGTCGACCTTGATGATCTGGTTGAACTTGGCCATCGACAGCGTGACCCCATCCGGATTCGGCATCGCGCCGCCGGACAATCCGGTGCCCGCGCCGCGCGACACCACCGGCACACCCAGCGCATGGCAGGCCTGCAGCACCGCCTGCACCTGGGCCTCGGTCTGCGGCAACGCGACCGCCAGCGGTCGCTGGCGGTAGGCGGTCAGGCCGTCGCACTCGTAGGGACTCGTATCTTCGTGGCTGGACAAGATGGCATGCGGCGGCAGGATCCCGGCAAGCGCGGCGACCACCTGCGACGACCTGGCGCGCTGGTCCGTCTGCGCGTATTGGAATGGATCACTCACCGTATTCATCAAGGCACCCTTCAGGCGCGGCCGACAGCCGCCAGGTCCGACTCTAGGGCAAGAAGCGAACCAGCGGGACGATGGGGGAGCTTCCGACCGACCCGTAGAGCTCGGCGACCGAACGCTCGAACTCGGTCCGCCGTTCCGATTCAGCCGGTCGCAGTACCCCCTTGTCTTTCAGGATCGCCAGCAGCTTGGTCGGCACCCGCTGCTTGTCACCGACGATCTCGATATGGCCGGCGTCGATTTCGACCCGGTCGACTCGCGGACCCGCTTCGACCACGGCGTTGCGCTGCTCGGCAAGCGAAAAGATGTCGTCGCTTTGCAGGCAGCGGCCATCGGCCTGGTGGCGACAGGCGCCACGCTCGTCGGTATCGATCTTCAGGTGATGGACGCCCTGCGCCAGCTTGCCCGGCTCGACGATGAATCGCGAAGAGAACGTGATGTCGGCCCATTTTGCGCCGGTGACGGCCAGGCAGCTCAACGGGAGCAGCCCCAGCGTCACCGGATAGAGCCAGGTACGGCCGCAGGTTCTGGCCGCGTCAATGCCGGAGAACGGCCCCGAGATCGTCACCAGCCGCCAGTCGGTGGTTGATGTCGGCAGCGGTGGCAGGCTCAGCGCATCGGTCATCGCCTTGCGGCCCACCAGCGCGCCCTGACTGTGGCCAATCACCGTGATCGATGTGCCGCCGGATTGTTCGGACAGTTGTGTGACGGCCTGCCGCAGCTGGCCGGCGACGTCATCGAGTGCGGCGCGGTCGTCATAGGTAAAACAGGCCGACTGCTGACCCTGCAATGCAAGCACCTGCGCCAGCGCTCGGAACTGGCCCGACGAGCCGAAGCAGCCGTGCACCAGCACCGTGACCGGTTGCCCGGCTTGCAACGAAAGGCGGCGGTCGGGATTGTCCGTGCAGGGTCCGAGGCCGGTGATGGACAAGCTACGGTCCGGCGTAGGCAGACGGCTGCGGTCGAGATCACGCGCGATGTTGGGGTCCCGGGCAGCACATCCTGATAGAACGCCGACGAGGATCAGCAGTAATGGCAATCGGCCCATGAACGGCTCAAGGGGCGCCCGCTGGCGCAAGGTGCCAAGCATAAGGGCAATGCCACGCACTGGCGCAATCTCACGAGCTGCGCCGCTTCCTTGCCGGCGCCCGAGCGGTCTTGGTTGCCGCCTTGCTGCCTTTCGCGGCAGTCGGTTTAGCCGTTTTCCGGTTTGACGCCTTGGCGGGCTTCGCGGCGGGCGAAGGCCTGGCGGCGGTCTTCAAGCCCGTGCCCCCTGCAACTGCTGTTTTCTTGCCGAGGCTTGCAGGCCGATCGCTGCGTCCGGCCCGACCCGGCTGGATCCGTCTGGCGAGGTCGATCAGCCGATCGGCGGTCAGCGCCATGCTCGGGTCGCCCGCGGGCCCGATCGAGAGCGCATCGCAGAAGCGTGAGATCAGGTCCAGCTGGGTCACGATGGAGTCGACCTCCGATGGTTTGACCGTGATGTTGCTGATTGCATCGGCGTAGGCCTTGGCGATGGTCTCGAAGATCTGGCGTCCGGTATCGTCGTTGCGGCCCAGGCTGCCCTTGATCAGGTGCTCCACCAGCAGCGATTCGGCTGGAATGACCGCCGCCCACGGGCCCTTGTCCTCGCCGAATATCTGATCCGCGGACTGTCGGCATTGCTGGGCGAGGCCGATCGCGGAGTCTTTGCTGGCCGGGGTATCCCACTGGGTCAGTGAATCCAGGGCCAGCCGGTTCAGCGCGAGGTAGGGCACGAAATGGCTGCTGCCGGGCATGCCTTCGGCACCGCGGTAGGCGGCGATCGATTGGTCAAGGCAGTCTTGCATCTCGGCACGCGCCGCATCCATTTCAGCCTCGTTCAGTTGTCGGCTCAGGAGGCGCCTGGCATGCAGGCTGGCCTTGCGTTTCCACGCACTGCCGCGCAACGCGCAACGCATCGAGTTGTGGTGGACGGTCGCTGCGGTTTGCGTTCCCGCCGCGCCGCTGTCGCCGCCCTTGACCGCCGCGCTGACCAGGGCGTCCAGGCCGTCGAGGCGCTCCAGTGCGAGGTCGATCAGGCCCTGGGCTGCTGCCAGCGAGGCCCGGCTGCCTTCTTTTCCGTGGTTGATTTCGGCCTCGGCGCGACGTTCGCCGAGCCGCGCCTCGACATTGGCCAGCCGTTCGATGTCACGGATCGGCACCACGCCCTGGGCATCCTCGGCCCGGATTGCCGCGATGAATTCATCGCGTGCCCGCTCGAGCTGGTTCAGTTCGTACCAGGTCGTGCCGAGCGCCGAATGAAGCTGCGGCAACCCCGCCCAGCCCGGGGGGCAGCGACGCGAGATCAGACTGCTCACCGCATCGGCGCGGGTCTTCATTTCGCGTTCGGTCATCGAGCCGCGGCGGCGCGCCAGATCGGCGCGCGCGCCGGCCAGGTCGTCCAGCAGTTCGTCGGGCGACACATACAGCGACGGCCCCGATCCGGAGCCCGCGCCCTGTGCGCGCGGCTCGGCCACCCAGCCGGGGTCGCCGTAGGCCTGGAACGCGCCCCAGGTGATATCGGCCGGGTTGTTTTCCCAGGTCGCACAGCGTGCGGCAAAGACCGCGTCGCCGAACGGCTTGCGCCGCAGCAGCAGCTGCTCGTAGAAGACCTGGCCGAAGAACTTGGCCAGTTCATCGTTGACCGCCCAGCCAGCCACCACCACACATCGCACACCGATCTGGATCAGCTCGCTGGCGACGCTGGCCGCCAGTTTGTTGCCGTGACTGCCGCCGTCGATCTGGCCGAGGTGGCAACAATTCAGGAATACCAGGTCGGGCACGATTTCCATCGCGGCGATCTCGGCCGCGGTGATCAGCAGTCCATCCGACAGCAACACGCCGCTGCGGTGGCGGCCGTCGGCATGCCGCAGGTCGAATACGCCGTGCGCCGACACATGCAGGATGCGCCAGGGCTGGCGGTACAAGGCCGACAGCACCTGGCTGGCCGTTTGGCTGGAACCGATCACGGTGGCCACGCTGTAACCCATGCCGGCCAGAATACCGCCGGTGGCGACCGCTTCGGCCTGTGCGCCCGGCAGCGGCGGCGGCTCTCGCGTCGGCGTGACGACGATCGAGGTCGCACCACCGACACCCGGGGCGGTCATCGTGATGGTCGGGAAGGCCGTGCCAAACCCGGCCACTGACGGATTGCCGATCACCAGCGCGGTGCGACCGAGGGCCTGCCGCACCTGGCTGCGAAAGCGTGACGACGCCAATTGGCGCACCACGGCCGCGCGCAACGACAACGGCCGTCGGTCTCCCGGCATGGTCGCCGCTGCGTCGCGCTGCTCCGGTGCGTCGGCCTGCATCAGCTCCCACGGCAGATTGGCGGTTTGGCTGTCGACCACCAGCACCAGCCGATCGAGCTGGCGCGCGGCATCCTTGAAGTCGTGCGGCACCATCAGCTGGAACAACATGCGGCCGAAATCCTCGTTCCACACGGTGTCGCGGATCTGCTGCGCAACCAACGCCTCGATCAGCCCGGGTTGGCGTTGCTGCATCACCGATTCGGCTCGCGCGCGCTGTCCGACATACAAGAAACGCAGGCGGTCGGCGACCAGCACGTGATCACGATCGGGTCGACTGCCCGACGCCGTCGCCCGATCACGAATCGAATCCGGTGCGCAATCGCCCTCGGGCCGATCGGCGTCGGTGATGATCAGGCGTGGCCAGTAGCTCGAGTTGCGGTCGTCGAACAGGCGCTGGCGGGCGCCATCGCCGCGCACCAGTTCGCCACGCGCGATCAGGGTCGTGCCTTGTCGTTGCGCCTTCGCTGCCAGCTGCGTGCTCAGGTAGCGCAGCGCGTAGACGGCGGTGATTGCGGTGTCGAGGTACAACTCGACGATGTCAAGCCTGGCGATCCGGATGTTCAGGCGCGTGGTTTCGTAGAAGCGTTCGTTGGCTTCCATCACGCCGCTGACCAGGGCTTCGACCGACGCGGCAATGGTCAGGTTGGCCGACGAATTGAACCCCAGCAGCAGACTCGCCAGCGGCACCTCCCGGTCGGCCTGGCCGAGCACGTCGACGATCTGCAGCAGGTAGCGCAATGCGCCGGTGCGCACCGCGCTGGTCAGCTCGGTCGGACTCAGCGAGCCCTCGTAGCGGCCGAGGCCGGTCACGACCGCACCGGTCAGGCTGCCGCGCTCGCGCTCGAACTCGTTCGGTATGCGCAGCACCACCGTTGCGGTGCCGCTCGGTCCGGCATACAGGCCCAGCGAGTGGCGCTCGCTCAGGTCGCCTTCGAGCAACTCGCGGTCGATCAGCGATTCGGCGCCGGCAATCGAGTCCTGCTCATAGTGGCCGACCATGATCGGCTTGGTGATGAAGCGCAGGTCCATCGCCTTGACGGCCACCTCGAGCCGGCGCCGGGTCCGCGCCGGCACCCGGTTGCGCAACGAGCTGCCCATCATCGCGCGCTGCAGTGCGTCGGGGTCGGCGGTTGTCGGCGGCCCGGCGTCGTAGCTGATCGGGCGCGCCTGCTCGATGGCCCGCGAGGCGGGTGGCTGCATGCTCAGCAGCGCCGTGGCGCCCGAGGTCAGCAACTCGGTGAGCGCCGGAAAATGCTCGACCGTCGACATCAGGTCGCCGTGTGCAACCGGCTGATAGTAGAAGCTGCCGATGCCGCCGATGCGCCCCGAGTCCCAGGTGACGGTGCCGTCCCCGCGTGTGGTACCGACCAGTTTCAAGCTGGTTCGCCCCTTGCGATCGACCTGCTCCCGAATCCCGCACGGCGTGTTGGTCGCCACGCCGAATACATAGACCGCATTCTTCTCGTAGGCCGCAGGCAAGGCCGGCGTGCCGAGGCCGTCGGCCGTCCACAGCCAGCTGCCGGCATCCAGCACGGTCTGTCCCGGCGTGGCCGCGGTCTCGTTGCCGAACCAGAAATCGACTACCTTGGACTTGATGTCGGTCCAGGTCGCGGCCTGCTGATAGGGGTAGATACCGCCGCCGTCTTCCTGTCCCTGGAAGGTGTCGACGAAGCCGGGCTTGGGCAGCAGTTGCAAGGCGCCGCGGAAGCCGCCCACCATGTCGAGCACCTGCTGCATGTCGTGTTTCAGGTCCAGCCGCACCAGCGTGCGCAACAGGTCGGTCTTGCCGATCATGTTGGCCACCATCGAATGCGCGCCCTGGTTTGGCGTGCCGAGCATCACCAGGCGGGCGCCGTCACGCGCCATCAGCGCGTCCATCACGCTGTGCCGCTTGTGGATGCAGGCGCGCACCACCAGCCCGCCCATGCTGTGTGCGCACAGCCGGATCGGCGCGTCGGTGTCCTTCATCAGCTGGGCCAGGAAGGCGCCCAGGCGCTCGGCCAGCACGTCGATCGGCTGGCGCCAGTCGTAGGCGAAGCGTTCGACCCGGTGGCTGCGTCCGAGGTGCTCACACAACTTGCCGTAGAACATCGCGAACAGTTCTTCGGCCTCGACGCCGGGCTGACCCCAGCCGATCTTGTCGAGCCCGCCGGTGGCGATGTCCGGTGCGTCGAACCACACCCGGTCGTCGCGTCCGACCTTCAGATGCGAGCCCATCACGCCCGGCAGCAACACCACCACGGGTCGATTCAGATCGCCGGCATCTCGGCTGCGCGCGGCGCTGGCCAGCGCGGCCTCGTATTCGTCGGCACTTGGCAATGCGCGAAAACTGTTCAACAGGCCGGGGTCTTCGCTGACGAACCAGTCGCGCAGCGCCGAGCGGGTTTCGACATTGGTGAAATAGCGGAAATGCGAGACATCGGCGCCGCGGTCGAACAGCACCTTCGACCCGGCTTTCGGCGCGATGCCGGCCAGCATCGACGGCGTATCGACCACCAGATCGTTGTCCTCTTTGTCGAACAGCAGAAAGTCGGTCAGCAACACGCCCAGGCGTTTCAGCAGGTTGCCGCCCTGGATGTCGCCGGCAATCACCGACATCGCCAGGCCATCGCGCACCGGCGCATCGCGCAGCAGCGCGGCCATCGGCGAATCGGGCAGCATCGCCTCGATGCCCGGCACCAGGTGGGCATTGGTGCGGTTCTTCGCAATCTCGACGACGACCCGCTTGAAAGCCGAATAGATCGGGCTGCCGAAGAAGAACGGCACCGCGCCGATCAGCGTCAGCAGGCCGGACAGGAAGACATCGAAATTGCCACTGGCCAGCAAGGTGCCGTTGGCCGGGCCGGCGGTGCGCACATAACGGCGGATCACGATGCCGCGGTCGCGCAGCAGCTGGGCCAAGGTGCGCAGCTGCACACGCTGCTCGGCGTGGGCGTCTTCGAGCTCGGCGCGCACCCGTTCCGATTCCTGCGGGTCGGGGTCGCCGGTGCCGACGAAGGCGTAGCGGTACGAATCGATCAGCGCATCGAAGTCCCCCAGGCACAGCAGGTCGGCGACCAATCCGCCACGGGAGTGCGATGCCAGCGAGACATGGGCACCTCGGGGCAGCGCGCGCACCAGCTGGATCGCATTCTCGATCGGACTTTCAGACAGCGTGCGGTGTTCGAAGCCGAAGATGCCACCCGGAAAGCGCGCCTCCAGTGCAGCCCACAGGTCGCGGTCGCCGATGCGCAATTCGCCGAAGCTGCCGAGCGTGCTGGAGCCGGTGCCGTGGACAAACACCAGCATCGGCTGGCGTTCGGGCTCGCGCTGCGGAGAATCCTTGGGGTCGACCAAAGTGACCGCCTGCAGATCGCTTTCCTTGCCGCTGGATCCGAGCCAGCGGTAGAGGCCCGGCCCGTGGGCCAGCTGATTCTCGATCGCCCGCATCAAGGCCTTGGTGCCAAGCCAGCTGACGCCCAGTTCGGCCTTGTTCTGCAACTGGCCCAGCGCGGCATCGATGATCGCGTCGCGGCCACCGACGACCAGCGTGAACACCTTGCTGATCAGGCCGCCCAGCGCATCGCCGAAGCCGCGACCCGCCGCAGCGCCGTCGAGCCGCAGCTTCTCGAGCAGGATGGTGTCGCCATCGAGCATCTCGGGGTGGCTCTGGGCGAGGGTTCCGCGCAGCCGTCCGGCGCTGGTGATCAGCGTGCTGCCGTCGGCCAGTTCGAGCACGATGATTTCGTCCGGCTGCGCGACCCGTTTGCGCTCCACCGCGCCACCTGCGCTGCTGCGGGCGGCCGGGCCGACATCGAAGGCGGACACCGGCTGCAGATAGCCCCGTGGCAGAAAGATGTCGTCGCCGCCATCGGTCGACCGGGTGGCGCTGACCAGCACCCCCGGCAACACCGGCTCGGCTTCCCGCCCGGTCAGGCTCAGTTCGACCGGGTCTTGCGCGGCTGCGTTGTCGGGCATCGAGATCTCCTGCTTCGGCGATGGTCGGCCGTGGGGCGGCCGGGGGGCGATCATGGCTGGCCTCCAGTGCACAAACGCTTTGCGTTTCTGTAAGGCCGATGTGCAGCGCCTGCAGCGCTGCACGCCTGATCGTCATCGAGATTTCCGGTTCGGGCGCGCATCCGGCCGCGCACCGCTTGCCGATCATGACCAATGTCTGGCCCGGAGGGAAGACCCCCGGGCTGCGCGGCCGGCTTCGTCTCAGCGCCGGATTGCCCCGCAGGCGAAATACAAGGTGTCGGATGCGGGCCCGCTGCGACTGCCGGTTCGAGCCTGCACCGACCATCGATAGGCACCACCTGTCTGGGCTGCAACCTCGATCCGCTGCTGGGTCGTCGGCTCGGTCTGCACGGTCGTCCACGGGGCACGCGCCGAGCCGCGTGCCTGTAGCGTGACCAGAAAATCGCTCGCGCCGGCTACGGCGCCCCAGGACAGGCTGACCGGGCGGTTGCAGTCGATCGCAGTGGCGCGCGCGGCGTCGACATTGCCGATTCCGCGTGCGACCGGCGCCGCCAGGCTGGTCGGGTAGGACGGGCTGCTGGCGCTGTCAGCCGGCCGCTTGTCCTTGTCGCGACTCGACAACAGTGCGGCCGCTGCCGCGATGGCCACACCGACCGCGATCGCGGTACCCACCGAGCTCCCGCTGCTGCTGGCACTGCCGCTCGCGTTCGGCAGCAGCCGATCCAGTTGATCGGCCCAGTCCCGGGTGCGCCGCATGTCGCGCTCGTCGGCCGCCATCACCGGCGAGGCCCGAACCTGGGCGACCACGGACTGACCCGCGCCGACCAGGATGCGTTGCCAGGCGCCGCGCGTCGAGTCGACATGGACACTGCCTTCGAGAACGGTCACTGTGGTTTCGCCATCGGTCTGCGCGCGCACCAGGAACGCGGTGCCGTTGGCAGCCGCCCGGACGAAGCTGCTTTCAATGCTGAACACGCCCTTGATCCGGGCAAAGAATTCACCCACCGCCTCACTCAGCGATCCGACCCGCCCGCGGCTGTCGGGCCGCATGTACAGCGTGCTGCCGTTCGGAAACCGGATCACCGCATCGGCACGCGGCCCGCTTTCGATGAAATCGCCCCGCAACAGCGTGAGGCCGATCTGCCCTTCCATCGGACGGCCGTCGCGCCAGACACGGATCAGCCCCGTTTCACCCTCGCCGGCCAGTCTGCTGCCGTCGACGACGATGCCGATCAGCGTGATCGACGCGGACTGGCGCGGCTGCTGTTGCCGCTGCTGTTCCCGTTGCGGATGGGCGCAACCGGCCAGCATCAGGGCCAGCGCCACACAAGCCGCCAGACCGCGCTGCCAGACTACGCTTCGGAACAGGTTCATGTCGGTTTCCCCTTCAGGATGTGGCGCGCCGCCAGCGCGCCCAGCGCCAGCGCGGCCCAGCCGTATGGCAGGCTGATCAATTGCATCTCGATCCGATACCAGCCGATGACGGCGACCCAGAACAGCAGCGCCGCCCCCAGCAAGGCCGACATCGCCCAGCGCAGGGCTCGCCGGTGCAGGGCGATCGCGATCGTGGCGCCGGCCAGGCCCATGCCGAGACTCACAAAACCTTGTATCAACGGGCCCGCCGAGCGGATCGCCTGCCGACGCAACAGGCCGTCGATCTGCGCGGCAATCAGCTCGACGCCCCAGCGCGGCGCGCCGGTCGGCAGATCCAGAATGTCTTCGGTGCGGCGCGTGACACCGACCAGCACGATCCGTCCGGGCAATTCAGCGAGTGCGGCCGGTTCGCCACGCCAGATGCGCTCGTAGCTGATGCGCTGCGCGCCCGAATCGAGTGCCACCAGGTTCCACGGATCGATCAATTGCGAGAACACCCGATCGCCCGGCTTGATGATTGGGCAGTCGGGCTGCGGGCTCTGCACGGTTTCGGCGCTGAAATAGCTGGCCTGCAACAACTGGTCCTGCGCTCCGCGAACACTGATTCGCTGCCTCGTTTCGTCGACCGCATCGATGCGTCCGTGGCCATTGAATGCGGCGAGCGCCAGGGATGGCAGAAGCGCCTCGTCGCTGGCACGCCGCATCGCCAGCGGCAAGCTTCGTGCCAGCCCCAGCTTGCGGCCGGCACACGCGATGCCGGTGGTGACCTGTTCGGTCAGCACCTGCACCTGCGCGCTGCCGCTGCGGCGGCCGTCGGCGCCAAATACCAGCGACATGTGCCCCTTGGCCCGCGCCGCCGCGGCCTGTAGCGCCTCGTTGGCGGCAGGCGTTGCGGGCTGCACCAGCACCATGTCGAAAACCAGCGCGCGGGCCCGTGCCTGCAAAACGCGATCGACGAGCTGGGCGTGCTCGCTACGCCAGCTCGCATCGAAGGGACGGCCGATCGCCGATTCGCTGCGTTCGTCGATCGTCACCAGCACCAGCTGCCCGCTCCACGGCGGTGACTTGCCCACGCTGGCCAGCCACATCGACGCAGTGGCCAATCGGCTGTCGATGCCGACATGATCGAGCAGCGCGACCCAGCCGGCGACGAAAGTCAATATGCCGATTGCGACGCCGGTCAGCCGTGCGCGGCGGCCGCGCACCGCATCGACCAGGTCGTCCCAGATGCGGCGACGGCGAATGGCCTCGACGACGGTGCGCAAATCCTCGTCGAAACGCCGGTCGGCGATCGACAAGGCATTGAGCTTCTGCAGACCGGCCAGGCTTGCCGGCAGTTTCGATCGCCCCCAGCCGGCGCCACCAACGAATACCGGCAACACCCGCAGCTGACCGGTCTTGCGCAGCAGCAAGGCGCGCTCGACTTCGTGACGCACCCAGTCGTCGCCGCGCAGGCGCTGCTCGACCAGATCGACCCATTGCGGGCCGATCACCACCAGCACCACCTCGGCCTGTTCCAGGTGTTCGTCGATCAGCCCCGCAAAGTCGTCGCCGTAGCCGATGTCCTGGATGTCCATGAACACGTCGTCGGCGTCGAAGTAGCCCAGCAACTCCTTGTACAGGAGCCTGGCGTGCACACTGCTGTCGTCGCGCCGATAGCTGATGAAGATGTTCACGCTGCCTTGCTCGCATCGTTGCACGCGCGGCGACCTTATCCAAGCGGGTTGGCGATGACCATCCCCAGTTCGGGATCGCAGGCGACCAGTCAGCCTGACAGCCCGCGCCGCAGTTGTCAATTCACCCTCTTGTCCAACCAGGTCAGGCCGCTTCAGCCTCGATATTCGTCCGGTGCGGACTTCCACGGCGGGGCGGTTCGTGCCTGCCAAAGAACCGCACCGGCTGTCGGGCGATCCGCGGTGGCCGCGATGTCGTGAGCGGCGGGCGCTCCTTACAGGCCCTTCTGCCGCGTAGGCCCATTGCGCCAGGGCGACACGACCAGGCTCATCCGCCGTATGCTGCAAGCCACTCGATAGAGGCCGCAATCGCGGCATTCATTGAACATCGCCACGGCGAGATTGTCGTGTGCGTCGATTGATCGGAGACCATCATGAATACGGAACGAGCGGTACTGGCCGGCGGTTGCTTCTGGGGCATGCAGGACCTGATCCGGCGGCAGGCGGGTGTGATTTCCACCCGGGTCGGTTATTCA
This sequence comes from Ideonella sp., assembly GCA_031398385.1. GTDB lineage: Bacteria > Pseudomonadota > Gammaproteobacteria > Burkholderiales > Burkholderiaceae_C > Ideonella_A. The sequence continues at coordinate 19,482 of JANNNE010000171.1, read as the reverse complement.
GGCGGCGAGGTTGCGAATGCCACCTACCGCAACCATGGCAACCACGCCGAGGCGATCGAGATCATCTTCGACCCCCAGAAGACGAGTTTTCGCACGCTGCTCGAATTCTTCTTCCAGATCCACGATCCGAGTACCCGTGATCGCCAGGGCAACGACGTCGGTGCCAGTTACCGCTCGGCGATCTTCTACACCAGCGACGAGCAAAAACGGATCGCCGAAGATACGATCGTCGATGTCGAGGCATCCGGTCTGTGGCCTGGCAAGGTGGTTACCGAACTGGCGCCGGTGGCGGATTTCTGGCAGGCCGAACCCGAGCACCAGGACTATCTGATGCGTTATCCGAACGGCTACACCTGCCACCGCATCCGGCCCGGCTGGAAGCTGCCGGCGCGCCAGAAGGTGGTCTGAAGGCTTGTTCAGCCGCCCGATTGGGACTGGTGAACGTGGCTCATCGCGCCTGAAGGCGCTCCCACAGAAGACGCGCCTGCCAACCGCGATGGACAACGACGCGCGGCAGCGTCAATAGGTCGATCGCCCGCCGGTGATGTCGAATACCGCGCCGGTCGAGAACGAACAGTCGTCGCTGCACAGCCAGGCCGCCATCGCGGCGATCTCGTGCACCTCGACGAAACGGCCCATCGGGATCTTGCCGAGCATGTAGTCGATGTGCGCCTTTGTCATCTGCTCGAGCATCGGCGTGCCGGCCACGGCCGGCGTGATTGCGTTGACGTAGATGCCCTTGGTCGCCACCTCCTTGGCCAGCGATTTGGTCAGCGCGATCAGCCCGGCCTTCGATGCGCTGTAGTGCGAGGCGTTCGGATTGCCCTCTTTGCCAGCCACCGACGCGATGTTGACGATGCGGCCGCCGCCCTGCTTCAGCATCTGCGGAACCACATGGCGGCAGGTCAGGTAGGGCGCGATCAGATTGACATCGATCACGCGTCGCCAGACCTCGGGATCGAGCTCCCAGGTGGTGCCGTTGCCGCCGGTGATGCCGGCGTTGTTGACCAGGATGTCGATGCTGCCCATTGCCAACGCCGTATCGACGCCGGCCCGGGCGACCGCCGCATCGTCGGTCAGCTCGACACACACGCTGCTGGCCTTGCCGTGTGCCGCCAGCGATTCACAGGCCGCCCCCAGTTTGCCGGCATCGATGTCCCACAACACGACGCTCGCGCCCGATTTCAGCAGCCGCTCGCTGATCGCGTAGCCGATGCCCTGCGCACCGCCGGTGATGACCGCGACGCGGCCGCTCAGGTCGATCTGGTTCATCGCTGCAATCCTTTCAAGGCCTCGGGGTCGGAGCCGCAATCGTCGATGTATTTGCGGATGATGTCGGCGAAGTCGCGTTCCGGCTTCAATCCAAGTCCGGCCGCACGTTCGGCGCTGGCGCCGCTCGGCCAGTTGGCGACGATGCCGGCAATGCGCTCGTCGCGTTCGAAGCGTACCCGGGCGCGCACCTGCGGACCGGCCACCGCCTCGAGGGCATCGAGCATCTGCTGCACGGTCACGTTCAGCCCCGGCAGATTCAGCGCGCCGCGTCCGAGCAGGGCCTCCCGGCTGGCCTCGTAGACCGCGATCAGGCCGTCGACCGTGCCTTGTGGCGAGGACACCGGATGCGACACGTCGGCCGACACCGGGCAGATCGACTCCTTGCCGGCCAGCGGCTCGCGGATGATGCCGCTGAAGAACGACGAGGCTGCGCCGTTCGGTCGGCCTGGGCGAACCGCGACGGTCATCAGGCGCGCGGCGCGGCCGTCGATATAGCCCTTGCGTGTGTAGTCGGCGATCAGGTGTTCGCAGATCAGCTTGTGGGTGCCGTATGAGGTCTGCGGCATCGGCAAGGTGTTGTCGGCCACGATCGCGGGCAGAGGTACGGCCGGGTCGGGCCCGAACACCGCCACCGAACTGGAGAAGACGAATCGCGGCGCGTTGCCAGCGCGTCGCACCGCGTCGAGCAGGGCGCGTGTCGAGTCGAGGTTGGAGCGCAGCCCAAGATCGAAATCGAGTTCGCATTCACCCGACACCGCCGAGGCGAGGTGGAAGATGCCGTCGAAGCGTTCTTCGCCGAGCGCTTCGCATTGCTCGAGCAGCGCACCGGTGCGCATCTCGACGCGCGCGTCGGCTGTCAGGTCGACCGGTGCGGCCACCTGATCGGCCAGCACCAACCGGTCGATCGTCTGGCCGTTGAGCCTGCCGCGTTTCAGCAGCGTGCGAGCCAGTCGGGCGCCGACGAAGCCGCCGCCTCCGGTGATCAGCAATTTCATCTTGGGCTCCGGTGTCGTGTGGAGGGTGGGTTCAGGAGGCTTCCGGCCTGCGTCGGCGGCGCGGAATCACGCCGCCTTCCTCGAGCCGTCGCTCACCATTGATCAGGTGGCCGATTGCCGCTGAGCGTGCGGCGTCGGGGTCGTGTGCGGCAATCGCCGCGACGATCGCCTGGTGCTCCTGCCTCACCTGGGCCATGAAGTCGGCGTGCCGCGCCTCGTTGCCTTTGGTGACGCGCATCGCCTCGCGCAGATACTGCTCGAGAAAGATCAGCAAACGGTTGAACTGGGGATTGCCGGTCGCCGCGCCGATCGCGCGATGAAAGGCCATGTCCTCGTCGAGCCCATTGCCCCCGGCATCGGTTGCGGTGTCGATAGCCTTCAAGGCGCGCTTCAACTCCGCGATCTGGCTGCGGGTTGCGCGCTGCGCGGCCAGTGCGGCGATTTCACCTTCGAGCACGCGTCGCAACTCGACCACCTGAATCACGGCGGCCATCGATTCCAGCACCGCGGGATCGAAGGCCAGCGGCTGGTGCGGCGACTTTGGTGCGACGTAGACACCCGACCCCTGGCGCGCGACCAGCAGCCCGCGCGCCTTGACGCGGTGCACCGCTTCTCGCACCACCGAACGCGACACGCCATGCGACGCGGCAAGCTGGGCCTCGGTCGGCAGCCGATCGCCGGGGCACAACACGCCGTGTTCGATCTGCGCCGTCAGGTGGGTTGCCAGGCGATCGGACAGCCGCTCCGGTGCAGCGGCCGCACCGAGGCCGGCCAGCGCGGCCGCGGCAACGGGGGGTCGCAGGGAGTTGGGCATCCTGTGATCAGGTTATCAGACAACTCTTTGTCCCGACAACGGGTTATTCCTAGCACGCAAAGTCCGGGGCGGGCGTATTGTCGGCCTCCGTCGAAACCAGTCGCGAGGCATGTGTATGGCCAGTGTGTCGATCCGGTCCGTGAAGAAGCGCTTCGGCGACGTCGAGGTGCTGCACGGTGTCAGCATCGACATCCCCGACGCGTCGTTCACGGTTTTGGTCGGCCCGTCCGGTTGCGGCAAATCGACGCTGCTGCGGATGATCGCCGGTCTCGAGAACGTCAGCGACGGCGAGATGTACATCGGCGACCGCATGGTCAACAAGATGCCGCCGAAAGAGCGCGACATCGCGATGGTGTTCCAGAACTATGCGCTGTATCCGCACATGTCGGTGCGCGACAACATGGCGTTTTCACTGACCCTGGCAAAGACGCCGAAAGCCATCGTCGACGAACGCGTCGGCCATGCGGCGTCGATCCTCGGCCTCGATTCGATGCTCGACCGATTTCCCCGCCAGTTGTCGGGTGGCCAGCGGCAGCGGGTCGCGATGGGTCGCTGCATCGTGCGCAAGCCGCAGGTCTTCCTGTTCGACGAGCCGCTGTCGAACCTCGATGCGATGTTGCGGGTGCAGATGCGCACCGAGATCAAGGAGCTGCATCAGCGGCTGAAGACGACTTCGATCTACGTCACGCATGACCAGATCGAGGCGATGACGATGGCCGACCAGATCGTCGTGATGCGCGACGGCATCGTCGAGCAGGTCGGCGGTCCGCTCGAACTCTACGATCGGCCGGCGAATCGCTTTGTCGCCGGCTTCATCGGCTCGCCGTCGATGAATTTCATCTCCGGCACGCTCGACGGCGACGCCGTCACGACCGCCAACGGCGCACGGCTGCCGGTTCCGTCGTCGACAGGGCGCACCAACGGGGGTGGCCGGCAAGTCAGCTACGGCATCCGGCCCGAACACCTGGACCTGGCCGAAGACGGTTTCGAGGCCGAGGTAGTCGTCGTCGAGCCGACCGGCAGCGAGACGCTGGTATTCGCGCGCATCGGTGCGCAGGACATCGTCGGCATCTTCCGCGAGCGACATGAATTCCTGCCAGGGCGCAAGGTGCGCCTGCGCCCGCGCGCCGAGTGCGCCCACCTGTTCGACCCCTCGAACGGCCAACGGATCTAGGCCGTGCGATCTTTATCCGCAACGACGATCCGCCCTCAGACAAGGAGACATCGATGACCGAGCCAACGATTTCGCGACGCAAGGCGCTGCAGACCGGCGCCGCACTGGCGGCGGCAGGCGCTGCAGGTAATCTGGGCCTGTTTGCGCAGGCCTGGGCACAGGACTCGCCGTTCAAGCCCGAGCCCGGCGCCAAGCTGACGTTGCTGCGCTGGAAACGGTTCATCCAGGCCGAGGAAGACGGTTTCATGGCCCTCGTTGCGGCCTACACCAAGGCGACCGGCGTAGAGGTGCGGGTGCTGCACGAATCGCTCGACGACGTGCAGCCGAAAGCCAGCGTCGCGGCCAACACCGGGCAGGGTCCGGACATGTTCTGGGGCCTTTACTCGCTGCCGCACCTGTTTCCCGACAAGTGTGTCGACGTCACCGATGTGGCCGATTTCCTCGGCAAGAAATACGGCGGCTGGGTGCCGACTGCGCAGACCTACGGCAAGACCAAGGGCGGGCGCTGGATCGACATTCCGGTGGCCTACAACGGCAATGTCATCAACTACCGCCAGAGCATGATCGAGAAGGCGGGCTTCAAGGAAGTGCCGAAAGACAACGCCGGCTTCCTCGAACTGATGAAGGCGCTGAAATCGAAATCGACCCCGGGCGGTTTCGCGCTCGGTCGTGCATCGGGCGACGGCAATGCCTGGATTCACTGGGTGTTGTGGTCCAACGGCGGCAATCTGGTCGACAAGAACGATCAGGTGATCATCAATTCCCCGGAGACCGTGAAGGCGCTCGAATATGCGAAGGAGCTGTCGAGCAATTTCGTCACGGGCACCGCGTCGTGGAACGACGCCTTCAACAACAAGGCCTTCCTGTCGGGCGAGGTCTCGCTGACCAACAACGGCGTGTCGATCTACGCGGCGTCCAAGGCCGGCGCCGCCAAGGGCGATGCGAAGATGAAGGAGATCATGGACGACATGAACCATGCGCTGTGGCCGGTCGGGCCGGTCGGTACACCGACCGAGTTCCACATCGCCTACCCGATGATGATCATGAAATACAGCAAGGTGCCGCGCGCCTGCAAGTCGTTCATGACCTTCATGATGGACGCGGCCAACTACGGTCCGTGGCTGGAAAGTGCGGTGGCTTATCTGACCCACCCGCTGAACGCCTACGACAGCAATCCGGTCTGGACCTCGGATCCGAAGCTGACGCTGGTGCGCGATGTCGGCAAACGAACACTGACCGCCGGTGGTCTGGGTTCGGTAGGCGAAAAGGCGGCGGCCGCGCTGGCCGATTTCGTCGTGCTCGACATGGTGGCCTCGGTGTGCACCGACCGGGCATCGATCAAGGATGCGATCGCGATTGCCGAACGGCAGGCAAAGCGCATCTACCGCTGATCGACGACCGCACCAACGCGAGCGAACATGTGGAAAGACCTGACCGGCAATCGCAATTTTCTCGGCCTGCTGTTCATGCTGCCGGCCGGGGTCTTTCTGCTCGCGTTCCTGGTGTATCCGCTGGGTCTGGGCGTCTGGCTCAGCTTCACCGACGCCAAGATCGGCCGGCCCGGCAACTTTGTCGGGCTGGAGAACTACATCTGGATCATTGGCGACTTCAAGTTCCAGACCGCGGTGTTCTTCACGCTGTTCTATACCTTCTTCGCCAGCGTCATCAAGTTCGGGCTCGGGCTGTACCTGGCGCTGCTGCTCAACCATCGCCTGCCGTTCAAGGCGATCCTGCGCGCGCTGGTGCTGATTCCCTTCATCGTGCCGACGGTGCTGTCGGCGATCGCGTTCTGGTGGATCTTCGATCCGCAGTTCTCGATCATCTCGTGGAGCTTGCGCCAGCTCGGCTGGATCGAGGGCAACATCGACTTCCTCGGGGACGTCTGGAATGCGCGCTGGAGCGTGATCTTCGCCAATGTGTGGCGCGGCGTGCCGTTCATCGCAATTTCGCTGCTGGCCGGCCTGCAGACGGTGCCGCCGTCGCTGTACGAAGCGGCGGTGCTCGACGGCGCAACACCGTGGCAGATGTTCGTCAAGATCACCTATCCGCTGCTGACGCCGATCATCGCAGTGGTGATGACGTTTTCGGTGTTGTTCACGTTCACCGATTTCCAGCTGATCAAGGTGCTGACCAACGGCGGCCCGGCCGGCGCCACTGAACTGATGGCAACGATGAGCTACAACACCGCAATTTTGGGCGGCCGCATCGGCGAGGGTGCCGCGATCTCGACCGCGATGGTGCCGTTCCTGCTGGCCGCGATCATGGTCTCGTGGTTCGGCCTGCAACGGCGCAAATGGCAGCAGGGGGAGTCCGACTGATGAGCAATGTTCCAGTCGCCGCTGTCGGGGCGGCCAAGTCCGACCATACGGAGGGCATGAGTTACCTGTCGACGCTGCCGCAGCGGCTGGTGCGCGTCTACATGCCGCTCGGGTTGATCGTGCTGGTGCTGCTGTTCCCGTTCTACTGGATGGCGGTCACGGCGGTCAAGCCGAAGGAGCACCTGCTCGATCTCGACACCCACAGTCCGTTCTGGACCAGCAGCCCGACGCTGACCCACATCGCCGATCTGCTGTTCCGCACCGACTATCCGCTGTGGTTGTGGAATACGATGTTCATCGCGGTATCGGCCACCATCCTGTCGCTGATCGCCAGCGTCTTCGCGGCCTATGCGATCACCCGCGTGCGCTACAAGGGCGCGCAAATGATCGGCGGCATGATCTTCCTGGCCTATCTGGTGCCGCCGTCGATCCTGTTCATTCCGCTGTCGACCGTGGTGTTCCAGTACGGCCTGTTCGATACGCCGTTTGCCTTGATCCTGACCTACCCGACGATCCTGATTCCGTTCTCGACCTGGCTGCTGATGGGCTATTTCAAGACCATCCCCTACGAACTCGAGGAATGCGCACTGATCGACGGCGCCAACCGCTGGCAGATCCTGATCAAGATCATCCTGCCGCTGGCGGTGCCAGGCCTGATCTCGGCGTCGATCTTCTGCCTGACCTTGTGCTGGAACGAATTCATCTATGCGCTGACCTTCATCAACAGCACCGAGAAGAAGACGGTGCCGGTCGCGATCCTGTCGGCCTTCACCGATGGCGACCAGTACCGCTGGGGATCGTTGATGGCCGGGGCACTGGTCGGTGCCTTGCCATTGGTCGTGTTGTACGCCTTCTTCGTCGAGCACTATGTGTCGGCGATGACCGGCGCCGTGAAGGAATAACCAGGAACGCCAGATGCGGATCGGATTTGTCGGTCTGGGAGCGATGGGTGTGCCGATGGCCATCAACCTGGCCAATGCCGGACACGAGGTCAGTGGTTTCGATGTTCGAGCACAGGCGCTGACCCCGTTGCTCGACGCCGGCGGTCACGCTGCATCCAGTCTGGTCGAGGTGGCCGAGGATGCCGAGCTGCTTTGGCTGATGGTCGTGTCCGGTGAGCAGGCGCGCAGCGTCTTGTTCGGTGACGATGGTGCCGCCGCGGCCTTGCCGAAAGGGGCAATCGTCTGTGCCTCGTGCACCCAGCCGCCGGCAATGGCACGCGATACCTCGGATCGCCTGGCCGCGATGGGCATCACGATGCTCGATGCGCCGGTGTCAGGCGGTGTGGCCGGTGCCCGCGCGGCTGCGTTGACGATCATGGTGTCGGGCGACGAAGCGGTGCTGCAACGGGTCCAGCCGGTGTTCGGGGCGGTGGCCAAGCGTGTATTTGATGTCGGCCGCGAAGCCGGCCTGGGCTCGACCGCGAAGATGATCAACCAGCTGCTGTGCGGGGTTCACATCGCCGCCGCAGCCGAGGCGATGAACCTGGCCGAACGTGCCGGTGTCGCGCTGCCGATCATGCACGAGATCATCTCGGTTTCGGCCGGCAACAGCTGGATGTGGGGCGACCGCGGCCCGCGCATGATGCAGGACGAACCACCCGTGACCAGCGCGGTGGACATCTTCGTCAAGGACCTCGGCATCGTGCTCGACCAGAGCCGCACCATGCGCCAGGGTCTGCCGCTGGCTTCGGCTGCGATGCAGATGTTTCTCGCCGCGTCCGGCCTCGGGCACGGTGCCGCCGACGACAGCCAGGTGATCCGCGCCTACCGCGCGCTCAACGGCACCAGCGGACCCAGGAAATGAGCGATCGCGCCGTGATCGGTTTCATCGGCGTCGGCCTGATGGGCCACGGCATGGCCAAGAACATCGTCGAGAAAGGCTGGCCGCTGGTGGTGATGGGGCATCGCAACCGCGAGCCGGTCGAGCACCTGAAGACACTTGGTGCACGCGAAGCCACGACCGCCCGCGAACTGGCCGCGCAATGCGACATCGTGCACCTGTGCGTGACCGGCTCAACGCAGGTCGAAGCGCTGGTGCGCGGCCCCGACGGCATCCTGTCGTCGGGCAAGCAGGGCCTGGTGATCATCGACTGCTCGACCGCCAATCCGGTCTCGACACTCGCACTGGCCGACGAGGCCACTGCCCAGGGCATGCACTTTGTCGATGCGCCGCTGTCGCGCACACCCAAGGAGGCCGAGGCCGGCACGCTGGACACGATGGTCGGCGCCGATCCGGCGATTTTCGCGCGCATCGAACCGGTCTTGAAATGCTGGGCCGGCAACATTGTTCATCTCGGTCCGGTCGGCCTCGGCCACAAGATGAAGCTGGTCAACAATTTCATCGGCATGGGTTATGCGGCGCTGTATTCGGAGGCGCTGGCCATCGCCCGCAAGGCCGGCATCTCGATCGAGCAGTTTCATTCTGTGATCGGATCGGGCCGCATGCGCAACGGCTTCTACGACACCTTCATGAAATGGTCGCTCGATGGTGATCCCGAGGCCCATCGGTTCACGATCAGCAATGCCCACAAGGACATGCGTTATCTGAACGCCATGGCGACCGAGATCGGTGCCGTCAATCCGCTGCAATCGCAGGTGAAGAACGGCTTTGCCGCCATGGAGGCGGCCGGGCAGGGCGAGCGCCACGTGCCGATGCTGGCCGATTTTGTTGCCGCGATGAACGCGTTGCCGCCGGCCAAGGATCGCTGAGCGGCGCAAAAACATCCGAGGTGCCCGTCCGAAGGCCGCTTGATTGCTTGTAGGAGCGGCTTCAGCCGCGCTTCAAACCCTCAGGCACGCGCTCGCCGTTTCGCCTCCAGCGGGCCCGGCCTCGGCAGCGGCCGAGCGGGTGAAACCAGCGACGGCAGCTTGCGCCTGGAGCCCAGTACCTCGGCGATATCGTCCGCAGCGCTGTCGATCAGCGTCAGGCAGGCCGCTTCAGCGCGTCGCGGCGCATGGGCAATCACGGCGTCGACGATCGCCCGGTGCAGCGGGAGCGAATTCGCCGCGCCGTCGGGACGCGATGTCGAGATCTCGAAACTGGTGCGCAGCAGCGCACTCAGGGCCTGGCTCATCAAGACCAGCATCCGGTTGTGACTGGCCCGCAGCAGCGCCTGGTGGAAGCGCAGGTCGGGGGTCACGTAGTCGCCGCCTTCTTCGACCGCCTGCTTCATGCCGGCGAACGCGGTCTCGAGCTCAGTGATGTCTGCTGCGCTCGCCCGCTCAGCGGCCAGCCGCACGGCGGCCGGCTCGACCACCCGCCGCAACTCCTGCAGATCACGCAGGAATTCGCGGGTCAGTCCGACCTTCGTCAGCCAGGCCACCACCTGCGGGTCGAACCAGTTCCATTGCGATTCCGGCAGTACGCGAGTGCCAACCTTGGGACCTGTGACCAGCAGACCCTTGGCGACCAGCGACTTGACCGCCTCCCGCACCACCGTGCGGCTGACGCCGAATTCGCCGCACAGCATCGGCTCCGGAGGCAAGCTGCTGCCCACGGGATGGCGGCCCGCCACGATGGCCTCGCCCAGCCGTTCGAGCGTATGGGCCAGCACCTTTCGCTGCGGCGGCGGGTGGATCACAATTCAACCACGCACAAACAGCGTCACCAGCGGATCCGGTCCGACCTGCCGACTCCAGTGGCCATGCACCGCCGGATCGAATTCGCTGCCTTCGGGCAACCCATCGGCTGAATAAAAATGCTGGCCAGGGCCGAACACCCGGCTGCTGCCATCCTGCAGACCGATCTCCATCCGGCCTTCGAGGATGAAGACCCATTGGGGGCTGCCGGTGCAGTGGAACTCGCTGCGAAATCCGACCGGGCTGTGCCGCAGCTGGTAACCGTCGCTGCGCATCAACGCTGACAACATCGCCTGGGGTTTGCCTTCGCTCAAAGCGATGGCTTCTTCGCGAAAGCGCGCGCGCCCGTCGGTATCGGTGAACAGGATGACTTTGATGAACGATTCCATCGTCTGATCCTTTTCTTCAGGCGCCCGCCTGGCACTCGGGAACCGGCGTCAGCAACGGCTTGCCATCGAAGTGCGCGGCGAGGTTGGCGAACGCCAGATCGGCCATCGCCTGGCGGGTCTGGCCGGTGGCGCTGCCGATGTGCGGCACCAGCACCACGTGCGGCATCGCCCGCAGCCGCTCGGGCACCTTGGGTTCGGCTTCGAAGACATCGAGGCCGGCGCCGCCGATGACGCCGCGCTCGAGTGCGTCGATCAGCGCGGTCTGGTCGACCACCGAGCCGCGCGCCACATTGATCAGGATGCCCTTGGCGCCGAGCGCGGCCAGTACCTCGGCGTTGACCAGCTTGCGTGTGCCGGCGCCACCTGGCGTGATGAGCACCAGAAAATCGCTGTCGCGTGCCAGGCTCACCGCGTCGGCGAAAAACGCGTAGGGCAACTGGCTGCGCTGCGAGCGTGCGGTGTAGGCGACGCTCATGCCGAAAGCCAGCGCCCGGTGCGCAATCGCCTGCCCGATGCGCCCCATGCCGACCAGGCCGAGCCGGGCGCCCGACATCTTGCGCGCCAGCGGCATCGGACCTTTGGCTTCCCAGTCGCCCGAGCGCACATATCGGTCGGCCGCGGGCAACTGCCGGGCGGTACTCAGCATCAGGCCGATCGCCAGGTCGGCCACATCGTCGTTCAGGACCTCGGGCGTGTGCGTCACCATCACCTTGCGCGCCTTGGCAGCAGCCACATCGACGCCGTCGTAACCGACGCCCATCACCGAGATGATCTGCAGCGCCGGCAGCGACTCGATCAGCTCGGCGCTGACCACGGATTCGCCGCTCGCCGCGATGGCCCGAATCGTCGGCGCCGCCTGCTTGAAGGCATCCGGCTCGTTCTGGTGCAGGCGGTCCAGCACCCGGTAGCGGTCTTGCAGCAGATCCATATAGAGCGGCGACAGTCTGGTTGCGGTGAGCACCGGTTCGCGGGTGGCATCGTTCATCGTTTCTCCTGTTCTGAAAATGCGGACATCGTCGTATCCGCACATTGGCTGCGAGGCCCCTGCACGGTCTCAGGGCTTACACGGTTGGTTGGTCAATCGTCATACCATAGTATCGTTGCAATCTGCCAGATCATCATCGGGAATCAGCACACCATGAGCGCCAAGCCGAGGAAAAAGCCCGAAGAGTTGCGCAGCCAGCAATGGTTCGGCCGACAGGACCGCGACGGCTTCGCGTACCGCAGCTGGATGAAGGGCAAGGGTCTGCCTCACGACCAGTTCGACGGCCGGCCGGTGATCGGCATCTGCAACACCTACAGCGAACTGACGCCGTGCAATTCGCATTTCCGCACCTTGGCCGAGCAGGTCAAGATCGGCGTCTACGAGGCCGGTGGTTTTCCGCTCGAATTCCCGGTGATGTCGCTCGGCGAGACGCTGCTGCGACCGACCGCGATGTTGTATCGCAACCTGGCCAGCATGGATGTCGAGGAAAGCATCCGTGGCAACCCGATCGACGGCGTGGTGCTGTTGATGGGCTGCGACAAGACCACGCCCAGCCTGCTGATGGGCGCCTCCAGCGTCGACCTGCCGACCATCGGTGTCAGCGGCGGCCCGATGTTGAACGGCAAATGGCGGGGCCAGGAACTCGGCTCCGGAACCGGCCTGTGGAGCATGAGCGAGCAGGTGCGCGCCGGCACGCTGAAGCTGGCCGACTTCTTCGAGGCCGAGAGCTGCATGCACCGCAGCCACGGCCACTGCATGACCATGGGCACCGCCAGCACCATGGCCTCGATGGTCGAGGCGCTGGGTGTCGGACTGCCCGGCAATGCGGCCTATCCGGCGGTCGACGGCCGGCGCAACGTGATCGCGCGCAACGCCGGCCGGCGCATCGTCGAGATGGTGCACATCGACCAGAAGCTGTCGAGCATCCTGACCCGCGAAGCATTCGAGAACGCGATCCGCACCTTGGCAGCGATTGGTGGCAGCACCAACGCGGTGATCCACCTGATCGCAATCGCCGGCCGCATCGGCGTACCGCTGACGATCGACGATTTCGACCGCCTCGGCAGCGAGATGCCGTGCCTGCTGAACCTGCAGCCGAGCGGCGAACACCTGATGGAAGACTTCTGCTACGCCGGCGGCCTGCCAGTGGTGATGAAGGAGATTGCCAGCCTGCTGCACACCGATGCGGTGACCGCCAACGGCTGCACGATCGGCGAGAACATCGCCGATGCGCAGAACTACGATCCGCGCGTCATCAAGACGATGGCCGAGCCGTTCAAGGCGAACGCCGGCATCGCGGTGCTGCGCGGCAACCTGGCACCGATCGGCGCGGTGATCAAGCCGAGCGCGGCCACACCTGAACTGATGAAACACACCGGCCGCGCGGTGGTGTTCGAGAACAGCGACGACTTCCATGCCCGGATCGACGACGACGCGCTCGATGTCGACGAGACCTGCATCCTGGTGCTGAAGAACTGCGGACCGAAAGGCTATCCGGGCATGGCCGAAGTCGGCAACATGCCGCTGCCGCCGAAGGTGCTGAAAAAAGGCATTACCGACATGGTCCGCATCAGCGATGCCCGCATGAGCGGCACCGCCTATGGCACCGTGGTGCTGCACACGGCGCCCGAAGCGGCGGCTGGTGGGCCGTTGGCGCTGGTGCAAAACGGCGACCGCATCACGCTCGACGTCGCTGCGCGCAGCCTGCACCTGCATGTCGACGACGCCGAACTCGCGCGCCGGCGTGCCGCCTGGACAGCACCCGAGCCGGCGATGCAAAGCGGCTACTGGAAGCTGTACATCGACCACGTGCTACAGGCCGACCAGGGCGCCGATCTAGACTTCCTGCGGGGCTGTCGCGGCTCGCAGGTGCCGAAGGACAATCATTGAGTCGCATCGAGGCCTGCCCTGGGTCGATCGACCTTTTTCAATCAAGGAGTTTGCAATGAACAAGGTAGCCATCGTCACCGGGGCCGGCAGCGGCATCGGCCGCGCGTGTGCGCTGGGTCTGCTCGCCGAAGGCTGGCAGGTCGGTCTGCTCGGCCGTCGCGCCGACGCGTTGCAGGCCACCGCCGACGCCGCGGGCGACAACCAGGGCCACGCGCTGGCGATGCCGTGCAACGTGGGCGACGACCAGCAGGTGGCCGCGGCATTCGCCAGCGTGGTGCAGAAGTTCGGGCGCCTCGACCTGTTGTTCAACAACGCCGGCGGCGGGCTGACCGCGAAGACGCCCGACGAGGTGAGCGCGGCCGAATGGCGGCAGATCGTCGACGTCAACCTGAACGGCGCGTTCTACTGCCTGTCACAGGCCTTCAAGCAGATGCGTCACCAGCAGCCGATGGGCGGACGCATCATCAACAACGGCAGCATCTCGGCCTATGCGCCGCGGCCCGGATCGATCGCCTACACCGCGACCAAACATGCGGTCAGCGGGCTGACGAAAACCGCTGCGCTCGACGGCCGGCCGTACGACATCGCGGTCGGCCAGATCGACATCGGCAATGCCGCCAGCGAGATGACCGCCCGCATGGTCAGCGGGGTGATGCAGGCTGACGGCGTGATGCGACCGGAGCCACGCATGGACCTGCAGGCGGTGGTCGACACGCTGCTGACGATGGCGCGGTTGCCACTCGAATCCAACATCCTGTTCACCACCGTGATGGCGACCAAGATGCCGTTCGTCGGCCGCGGCTGAGCGCCCCGGTCGCTGCTGTCTGTTGCAAGCCGACACGCCATGAAAATCACCGGCGCGCGTGTCATCGTCTGTTGCCCGGGGCGCAACTTCGTCACGCTGAAGATCGAGACCGACGAGGGCCTGACCGGCATTGGCGACGGGTCGTTGAACGGCCGCGAACTGGCGGTTGCCGCGTACCTCGAAGAACACGTGATCCCGTTGCTGATCTACCGCGACCCGCAGTGCATCGAGGACACCTGGCAGTACCTGTACCGCGGCGCCTACTGGCGGCGGGGGCCGGTGACGATGAGTGCGATCGCCGCGGTCGACACCGCGCTGTGGGACATCAAGGCCAAGGCGGCGAACATGCCGCTGTACCAGCTGCTCGGCGGCGCGAGCCGCGAGCGGGTGATGGTGTACGCCCATGCCAACGGACGCGACATTGCCGAGACGGTCGACGAGGTGCACCGCCACGCCGAGCTCGGCTACCGCGCGATCCGCGCGCAAAGCGGCGTGCCGGGACTGAACAAGGTCTACGGCGTCAGCACCGACGGCAAGCCTTACGAGCCGGCGGCGCAGGGTCTGCCGAGCGAGCAGGATTGGGACACCGCGAAATACCTGCGCCACACCCCCGAGCTGTTCGACGCGGTGCGTTCGGCGATCGGATGGGACCATCACCTGCTGCACGACGTCCATCACCGCCTGACGCCGATCGAGGCCGCCCGACTGGGCAAGGACCTCGAACCGTACCGGCTGTTCTGGATGGAAGACGCGACGCCGGCCGAGAACCAGGATGCGTTCCGGCTGATCCGCCAGCACACGACCACACCGCTGGCGGTCGGCGAGGTATTCAACACGATCTGGGACTGCAAGGCGCTGATCGAGAACCAGCTGATCGATTTCATCCGCACCACGGTGGTCCATGCCGGTGGCATCACGCATCTGCGGCGCATCGCCGATCTGGCCGCGTTGTACCAGGTGCGAACCGGCAGCCACGGCGCGACCGACCTGAGCCCGGTATGCATGGGTGCGGCGCTGCACTTCGACCTGTGGGTGCCGAATTTCGGCATCCAGGAGCACATGCCGCACAACGATGCGACCGACGAGGTGTTCTCGCACGCCTATCGCTTTGAGCGCGGCTTCATGCATCCGGGCGAAACGCCGGGCCACGGCGTCGAGATCGACGAAGCGAAGGCGGCGCAGCACCCGTATCGGCGCGCCTACCTGCCGGTGAACCGGCTGCAACACGACGGCACGTTGTGGGACTGGTGAGCATGGGCCCGACGCGACTTGCACCCGCCCGCCTGGACCAGCTCCCGGCGTCGGTGATCCGACCGCGCTACCGGCGCAGCGAATTGGCAGCCGGCATCGTGCACCTCGGCGTCGGTGCGTTCATGCGTGCCCATCTCGCAGTCGCGACCGAGGCCGCGCTGCACGCCAACGGCGATCTGCGCTGGGGCATCGTCGGTGTCTCGCTGCGCCAGCCCGATACGCGCGACGCGCTGCAGCCGCAACACGGCCTGTATGCGCTGGCACTGCGGGATCGCGACGAACAAAGCCTGCAGGTGGTCGGCTGCCTGCTGCGTGTGCTGGTGGCGCCCGAGGACCCGGCCGCGGTGCTGGCGGCAGTTGCCGATCCGGCAACCCGCATCGTCAGCCTGACCATCACCGAAAAAGGCTACTGCCGCGATCCGGCCGGTGGTGAGCTGCAGTTCGAGGATCCCGACATCGCCCACGACCTGAGCCATCCCGATTCGCCGCGCAGCGCATTGGGCTTCATCGTGCACGGCCTGGCGCGGCGTCGCGCGACCGGGCTCGGCGGGGTCACGCTGTTGTCGCTCGACAACCTGGCCGCCAACGGCGCTACGCTGGCGCGCCTGGTATCGGCTTTCGCCGGGCGCATCGATGCGGCGCTGGCGCGCTGGATCTCCGATCACTGCAGTTTCCCGAACAGCATGGTCGACCGCATCGTGCCCCGCACCACCGAGACCGATCGACGGGTGATCGCGGCCGGGCTGGGTTGCGACGATGCGTGGCCGGTGCTCGCCGAATCGTTTTTCGACTGGGCAGTCGAAGACCGCTTCGTTGCCGGCCGACCCGCCTGGGACCGTGCCGGCGCACGTTTCGTCGCCGAAGCGCAGCCCTGGGAGACGCTGAAGTTGCGCATGGTCAACGGCGCCCATTCGGCGATCGCCTACTTCGGCGTGGTGGCGGGCTGGCCCAGCGTCGATCTCGCGATCGGCCAGCCGGCGCTGCGCCAGCATGTCGAGTCGCTGCTGCGCGACGAGGTCGAACCGACGCTGCCACAGCTGCCGGGTCTGGACCTACCGCGTTACCGGGCCAGCCTGATCACGCGGTTTGCCAACCCCGCTCTGGCGCATCAAACCCGACAGATCGCGATGGATGGCAGCCAGAAACTGCCGCAGCGTTGGCTGGCGACGGTGCGCGACCGGCTGGCTGCGGACCAGTCCATCGACCGGCTCGGTCTCTCGTTGGCCGGCTGGCTGCATTTTCTGCGCGGCCGCGACGAGGCTGGTGATCGGTATCCGATCGACGATCCGCTGGCCGGGCAATGGGCGGCGCTGGTGCAGGCCGCCGAGTCACAGACCAACGCCCGCAGCCGCGCTGCGACGCTGGTCGGTTTCCAATCAGTGTTCGGCGACCTGACCGGATCGCAGCGGCTGATCGACGCCATCACCCCGGCGCTCGAATCGCTGCGCACACGCGGCGTCGCCGCCACCCTTCAACCCTGACGAAAGACACCCATGTCACTGGCCTGCATGATCCACGGCGCCCTCGACCTGCGCCTCGAACAGGAAACAGCGCCGCCGCTCGGCCCGCACGACGTGATGCTGCGGCTGGGTGCCGGCGGCATCTGCGGCTCCGACCTGCACTATTTCAAGGAGGGTCGGGTCGGCGCCTTCGTCGTCCGCGAGCCGCTGGTGCCGGGCCATGAGGCGTCGGGCGTGGTCGATTCGATCGGCTCGGCGGTCACGCGGGTTCAGCCGGGGCAGAAGGTCGCGATCAATCCGTCGCATGCATGCGGTCGCTGCGACTACTGCCGCGCCGGCCGCGGCAACCTGTGCCGCAACATGTTCTTCCTCGGCAGCGCGAGCGTGTTTCCGCATGCACAAGGCATGTTCCGCGAGCGTTTCGTGATGGGCGAGGCGCAGCTGACGCCGATCACCGAGGCCGACATCAGCCTCGGCGAAATCGCCTGCGCCGAGCCGCTGTCGATCGGTCTGCATGCGATCAACCGTGCCGGTCCGGTGCTCGGCGAGACGGTGCTGATCACCGGCGGCGGCACCATCGGCTGCATGAGCGTGATGGCAGCGCGGCTGGCCGGCGCGGCGCACGTGATCGTCTGCGACATCAACGACCGCGCATTGCAGATCGCGCGCCAGGTCGGCGCCGATCGGACGATCCGCAGCGACCAGGCGTCGCCCGGCGAACTGGCCGATCTGGCCGAGGTGTCGATCGAAGCCGCCGGCAGTGCAGCCGCACTGGCCACCTGCCTGAGCGCCACGCGGCGTGGCGGGCGCATCGTGCAGGTCGGCACCTTGCCCGCTGAAGTGCCGTTCCCGGCCAACAGCGTGATGGCCCGTGAACTCGATTACCGCGGCGCGTTTCGCGCCCATCAGGAATTCGACTGGGCGGTGCAGGCCATCCGCAGCCGCCGCGTCGATGTTCGGCCGCTGATCAGTGCTCAGCTGCCGCTTGCGGATTCGAAGCAGGCCTTCGAACTCGCGCTGGACCGCAGCCGCAGCACCAAGGTGCAGCTGGTCTGCGAATGAGACATCAAGAATCACCTCACCCACCGGAGACCTTCGACATGAAATACACGATCCTGAAGACACTCGTCGCCACTGCCGTGATGTTGGCGGCTGGCTCGGCGTTTGCGCAGACCAAGCTCAAATGGGCGCATGTCTACGAGACCAGCGAGCCGTATCACACCGAGTCGGTGTGGGCTGCCGACGAGATCAAGAAACGCACCAATGGCAAATTCGAGATCCAGGTCTTCCCGGCCAGTTCGCTTGGCAAGGAAACCGACATCAACCAGGGCATGACGCTCGGCACCGTCGACATGATCATCAGCGGCCCGAGCTTTGCCGCCCGCAGCTACCCACGCATCGGCATCGCCTATTACCCGTTCATCTTCCGTGATGGCGACCACCTGCTGGCTTACAGCAAGAGCCCGGTGTTCAAGGAAATCATCGACGGCTTCCGCGACAAGACCGGCATCCAGATCCTGGCCTACACCTACTACGGAGCGCGCCACACGACCTCGAACAAGGAGTTCAAGGATTGCGCGGGCATGAAGGGGCTGAAGATCCGTGTCCCTGACGTGCCGGCCTATCGCGCCACACCCGAGTCCTGCGGCGCCAATGCCACGCCGATCGCGTTTGCCGAGGTCTACCTGGCGCTGCAGAACGGCACCGTCGACGCGCAAGAGAACCCGCTCACGACGATCGAGGCCAAGAAGTTCTACGAGGTGCAGAAGCACATCATGCTGACCGGCCACATCGTCGACGGCCTGACCACGCAGGTGGCGCCTCACGTCTGGACCAAGCTGACCGATGCGGAAAAGAAGATTTTCTCCGACGTGGCGCTCGAGGCCGCAGCCCGTGCGTCGGCGCAGATCAAGAAGCGTGAGGGGGAACTGGTCGACGAGTTCAAGAAGAAGGGCATCCAGATCCACCAGGTCAACCGCCAGAGCTTCGTCGACGCGGTGCTGAAGAACAAGTCGGTCGACTCGATGGGCTTCGACAGGAAGGACTACGACCGCATCGTCGGAGTCAAGTAGCCCGCCCCTGAAGCGCCTGCGGCTCTCCCCCTCGGGGGCGTCGCCAGCGCACCGGCAGCCGGATCCCGGCGTCCGCTTGCAGGAGCGGCGCCGTGCGACCCGGGCCAACGTCAAGCACAAAGGACAACCCGCAATGGACATCGATGCCGGCCCGAAGGTAATGGGCGATGACGGCGAATTCCACGTCACCGACGAGGCCGTGGACCTGTCGCACACCCCCGTCGAGGCCTGGGTGTCGCTGGCCCTGTTCTGGGCCTTGGGGGGCGTGGTGTTCTACCAGTTCTTCACGCGCTACGCGCTCAACAACTCGGCCTCCTGGACCGAGGAGATCGCCCGCTATCTGCTGATCGGCGTGGTGTTCGTCGGCGCCTCGATCGGCGTGGCCAAGAACAACCACATCCAGGTCGATCTGCTGTACCGCTACCTGCCCGCGCGTGCGAGCCGTGTGCTGGCGACTGCGGTCGATGGCGTGCGCG
>JANNNE010000114.1:0-6981 GCA_031398385.1 Ideonella sp. | reverse complement strand
CTGCTTGCCGCGCTGGCCGTGCACCGGATCGACCGGTTGGCCCGCCTTGATCGCCGCGACCACGGTGCGTTGGCCGGGGATGATCCAGAAGAAGACGTTGCCGCTCATCGTCGTGGCGATCATCGCGCCGACCAGCAGGAAGGCGGCGCGGCCGGCGAACAGTTGGCACGACAGCCACGACGCAAAAACGATCAGCACGAAAACGCAGCCGCCGACGATCAGGTCGCCATTCTTGCTGCGGCCGAGGGTGCGGCAGATCAAGTCGTAGAGCACCCAGAAGGCAACGAAGAAACCGAGCGCGGTGCTGATCGCGGCGGCCGGTGACCAGTCGAATACGGTCTTGTCGATCAGGAAGGTGCTGGCGTTGAACAGGTAGAGCACCGTGAACAAGGCAAAGCCGGTCAGCCAGGTCGAGTAGCTCTCCCACATCGACCAGTGCAGCTTGTCGGGTACATAACCGGGCGAGACCGGGTATTTTTGGTGGTGGTAGAAGCCACCGCCATGCACGCCCCACTGCTCGCCGCCGACCCCCTTGTCGACATCCTTCGGGTCTTTCGGCGGCGTCAGGCTGTTGTCGAGCGAGACGAAATAGAAAGAAGCGCCGATCCAGGCGATGCCGGTAATGATGTGGGCCCAACGCAGCAGCAGGTTGGCCCAATCGAGCAGGTAAGCGTCCATGACGATGTCCTCACAGGTTCAGGGAAGCTCGAGGCCTTCGCCTTGAGCTTCCCCACCACAGCGGGCTCTGTGAGGTTTCCATCCGTCGCAAACCGCTGGACTAAGCGGGCACCGCGGCGACTGGGCTAAACTGTATGCAATTATTCAACCCTTTGTATCCGTAGTTTCCCCGATATTGGGTTCAACTGCCGCGATAGGTGCTGTAGCTCCACGGGCTTGCCAGCAGCGGAACGTGGTAGTGGCCCGCAGCATCGGCGATGCCGAAATCGAGAGGCACCACGTCGAGAAAGGCCGGTTCTGGCAACTCCACACCGCGGGCGCGAAAGTAGGCGGCCACCTCGAAAACGAGCCGATAGCGGCCTGGAGCCATGGTCTCCGCATCGAGCAACGCACCACCGTCGTTGCGCCCGTCGGCATTCAAGGTGAAGTCCTTGATGGTCTCGACCCGATCGCCGGAAAGGCGTTGCAGTCGAACCTTCATCCCCGCGGCTGGGCACCCGTTCATCGTGTCGAGTACATGCGTGCTGAGGTGTCCCATAAAATGTCCTTTCAGATGTTCGAGCGAAGTCCGCAATCAGGTAGTTTGCAAACAGAGATTGGACTGTATACACTTAGGCTTCTTCAAGTCAACACAAATCATTCCAGGATCCCAAGATGGCATCGCCCCACCCACGCCTGAAAGTCATCGATTCGTCTGAATCGGCAATGGCCGCGGATCCGGCCAGTACAACGGATCGCATCGTCGAATCGATCACTTCCGCGATCGTCGAGCGTCGTCTGATGCCAGGCACCAAACTCGTCGAACAGAAAATCGCCGATATCTTCAAGGTCTCGCGCACCATCGTCCGCCAGGCGTTGAATCAGCTCAGCCGCGACCGGCTTGTGACGCTGGAACCAGCCCGTGGTGCCTTCGTCGCGATGCCCAGCATCGAAGAGGCGCGTCAGGTCTTCGAGATGCGCAACATGCTCGAGTCGGCGATGGTGAGCCAGCTGTGTGCGCGCATCACCGATGGACAGGTCGCCCAGTTGCGGGCGCATCTTCGCGAAGAGCGGCAGGCAGTCACCCGCGGCGAGGTCGCCCAGCGCACCCGTTTGCTGGCCGATTTTCATGTCGTTCTGGCGCACCTGTTGGGCAACGCCGTGCTCGCCGAGTCGATGCGCGATCTGCTCAGCCGCTCGCAGTTGATCTCGCTGATGTATCAGTCCTCGCATTCGGCCGACGAGTCGCACCGGGAACACGAACAGGTCGTCGATGCGATCGAAAAGCGCGATGCAAAGGCGGCGACCCGGTTGATGGCCAATCACATCAACAGTGTCGAACGCAACCTTCGGACCAATCCGGGATCGAGTGATCTCGACCAGATCCTGCAGCCCAGAAAGTGAACATCCGATGACCCCGACCCGATCCGATTCGTACCCGCGTGACCTGCACGGCCATGGTCGCCATCCGCCGGATGCGCGCTGGCCCGGCCAGGCGCGCGTCTCCGTGCAGTTCGTTCTGAACTACGAGGAAGGCGGTGAAAACTCGGTGCTGCACGGCGATGCCGGCAGCGAGACTTTTCTGTCGGAGATGGCCAGTCCGCCGGCTTATCCGGATCGGCATCTCAGCATGGAAGGGGTCTACGAATATGGCTCACGTGTCGGTGTCTGGCGCATCCTGCGCGAATTCGAGAAACGCGGGCTGCCGCTGACGGTCTACGGCGTTGGCATGGCGCTGCAGCGATGTCCCGAGGTGGCATCGGCATTCGTCGAACTCGGCCACGAGATCGCCTGCCACGGCTGGCGCTGGATCAACTACCAGCACGTCGACGAGGCGACCGAACGTGAACACATGCGTTTGTGCGTAGAAACCATTCAAGAGATCACCGGCAGCCCGCCGCTGGGTTGGTATACCGGCCGCGACAGCCCGAAGACCCGCCGGCTGGTCGTCGAGCATGGCGGCTTCGAATACGACAGTGACTATTACGGTGATGACCTGCCGTTCTGGCTGCAGGTGAAGAAGTCGGACGGCAGTCTGGCGCCGCACCTGGTCGTACCCTATACGCTCGATACCAACGATATGCGCTTCGGCCTTCCGCAGGGCTTCAGCCACGGCGATCCATTCTTCCAGTATCTGCGCGATGCCTTCGATGTCTTGTATGCCGAGGGCGAGGAACGGCCGAGCATGCTGAGCATCGGCATGCATTGCCGGATTCTTGGCCGGCCCGGACGGATGCGCGCCCTGCAACAGTTTCTCGACCATATCGAGAAACACGACCGGGTCTGGGTGACGCGCCGCATCGACATCGCACGCCACTGGAAACAGACCCACCCCTTCGACGCCTCGACGGCCTTCATCTGGGATTGAAGCATTCATGAGCACATTGACACTCGACACACTCAACGCCGCCGACCAACCCCGTTTCACCGAGCTGCTCGCCGGCACCTACGAACATTCGCCGTGGGTTGCTGCCGATTCCTGGGCAAAACGACCTTTTGGCACGCTCGCTCAACTCAAGCTGGCCCTGGTGCAAACCGTTCGCGACGCTGATCGCGACAAGCAACTCGCGCTGATCCGGGCCCACCCCGAGCTCGCCGGCAAGGCGATGGTCAGCCAGTCGCTGACCGCCGAATCGACCAATGAACAAGGCAAGGCCGGACTGACCGACTGCACGCCCGATGAGTTCGCCAAGATCCAGCGGCTCAACGCCGACTACAACGACCGTTTCGGCTTCCCGTTCATCCTGGCGGTGCGCGGGCCGCGCGGCCTGGGGCTGAACAAGGCCGAGATCATCGCCACCTTCGAGCGCCGGCTGGCGAATCATCCGGATTTCGAGCTGGCCGAGTGTCTGCGCAATATCCACCGAATCGCCGAGATCCGCCTCGACGACAAATTTGGCAAGCATCCCGAGCTCGGCAATCTGGTCTGGGACTGGGCCGAGCGCCTGGCGACCAACAGCGACCCCGGTTATGCCGAGCGCGGCGAGCTGACCGTCACCTATTTGACCGATGCCCACCGCGCCTGTGCGCAGCGCCTGGCGCACTGGATGCGCACCGATTGCGGCTTCGACGAAGCCGAGATCGATGCGGTCGGCAATGTGGTGGGCATCTACCACGGCAGTGACCCCGATGCCAAGCGTCTGCTGACCGGCAGCCACTACGACACGGTGCGCAACGGCGGCAAATACGATGGACGGCTCGGCATCTTCGTGCCGATGGCCTGCGTGCGCGAGCTGCACCGCCAGGGCCGGCGGCTGCCGTTCGGCTTCGAGGTGGTCGGCTTCGCCGAAGAAGAAGGTCAACGCTACAAGGCGGTCTTTCTCGGCTCGGGTGCATTGACCGGTCATTTCGACAAACGCTGGTTGGAGCAGCAGGATGCCGACGGAATCACGATGCGCCAAGCCATGGATCACGCGGGGCTGTGTCCCGATGACATCGCCAAGCTGGAGCGTGATGTCTCGAAGTACCTCGGCTTCGTCGAGGTCCACATCGAGCAAGGACCGGTGCTCAATCGGCTCGATTTGCCGCTTGGCGTGGTGACATCGATCAATGGCAGCGTACGTTACATGGGCGAGATTGTCGGCATGGCCAGCCATGCCGGAACGACACCGATGGATCAGCGGCGGGATGCCGCAGCGGCCGCGGCCGAACTCGTGTTGTATCTGGAAAAACGCGCCGGCTCGGTGCCTGATCTGGTCGGTACGGTCGGCATGCTGCAGGTGCCCAGCGGCTCGATGAACGTCGTTCCGGGGCGCTGCGTCTTCAGTCTCGATATCCGCGCGACGACCAATGAGGTTCGCGACGCCTGCGCCATCGATGTGGTGGCTGAACTGGCGCGCATCTGCGGACGCCGCGGGCTGCACTACACGCTCGAAGAGACCATGCGTGCCGCTGCCGCACCAAGTGCACCGGCTTGGCAACAGCGCTGGGAAATGGCGGTCGCCGCAGTTGGTCTGCCGGTCTTCACGATGCCCAGCGGTGCCGGCCACGACGCGATGAAACTGCACGAGGTGATGCCGCAGGCGATGTTGTTCATGCGCGGGCTCAACGCCGGCATCAGCCATAACCCGCTGGAAGGGATCACCAACGACGACACCGAACTGTGTATTCGTGCCTTCCAGAATCTGCTTGACCAACTTGCCACGGAACTGTCATGACAACCGAAGCCCAATACCAGGCCCTCGATGCGTGGGTCGACGCCCACTTCGACGAAGAAGTCTCTTTCCTGCAGGAGATGGTTCGGGTGCCCACCGATACACCACCCGGCAACAACGCGCCACATGCAGCGCGCACCGCTGAGTTGCTGAAGGCTTTCGGCTTCGAAGCCGAAAGCCATGCCGTGCCGCAGGCCGATGTGACGGCCGCCGGTATGGAATCGATCACCAACCTGGTCGTGCGCCGCCAATACGGTGCCGGCCGGACCATCGGCCTGAACGCCCACGGAGATGTCGTGCCGCCCGGCGAAGGCTGGACTCACGATCCCTACGGTGGCGAGGTGGTCGACGGCAAGCTCTACGGCCGCGCTGCCGCGGTCAGCAAATGCGACTTCGCCACTTTCACCTTCGCGATTCGCGCCCTTGAGTCGTTGAAGGCGCCACTCAAGGGCAGCGCCGAACTCTATTTCACCTACGACGAGGAATTTGGCGGCGAACTCGGCCCCGGCTGGCTGCTCGAGAAAAAGATCGTCAAACCCGATCTGCTGATCGCCGCCGGTTTCAGCTATCAGGTGATCACCGGTCACAACGGCTGCCTGCAGATGGAGGTCACCGTGCACGGCAAGATGGGCCATGCGGCAGTTCCCGATACCGGCGTCGACGCGCTGCAGGCCGCCAACCGGATCCTGACCGCGCTGTACGAGCAGAACACGATGTACCGCAAGGAGATCAGGAGTGCGGTCAAGGGCATCACTCATCCCTATGTCAACATCGGCCTGATCGAAGGTGGCACCAACACCAACGTGATTCCCGGCAAGGTCGTGCTCAAGGTCGACCGTCGCATGATCCCGGAAGAAAATCCGGCCGAAGTCGAAGCAGCGTTGCACCAGGTTATGCGGGATGCAGTAGCCGATTCACCAGGCATCACGGTCGATATCAAGCGCATGTTGATGGCCAATGCGCTCAAGCCGCTGGACGGCAACAAACCGCTGGTAGATGCTTTGTGTGGCCATGCCAGCAAGGTTTTTGGCGAGCCCATCGAGGCCTCGGGGACGCCGCTATACACGGATGCCCGACTGTTCTGCGAGCAAGGGATTCCGGCGGTGTTGTTCGGATGCGGCCCGCGAACGGTGCTGGAAAGCAACGCCAAGCGTGCCGACGAACACATCGATCTCGAGGACTTGCGGCGTGCGACCAAGGTGGTCGCTCGCGCACTGGCAGATCTGCTGGGCTGACAGCAATTCGAGCGCCGCTTTTCGGGCGCTTTTTCCAGCTGTGGCCTGAAGGTTGATTGCTCGCTGCACAGAGCGTCATGCTTTGTCAGGTTCTCGATCAGGCGGCGCACCACCGCGGGTTCGATCAGGCGCCGCGCCTCGAAGACATGCATCGCCTGTTCGATCGAGGGCTTGGCGACACAGGCGCCGCGCTGCGGGATCAGGTCGACGATCTGCTCGTGCGCCATGCGTGCCAGCACCTCGCGGATGCGCGCGCGGCTGACGCTGAGAATATCGGCCAATCTGGTCGAGATCCCGGATTTTCTGCTGCTCGGCGGCGGGGTTCTGGTCAAGCTCGGCAATGAAGTGATAGGCGCAGTCGGTGTCGGCGGAGCCCCGGCGGCCATCTCGATGAACAATGTGTGATCGCCGCTCTGGACAAGGTCAAGGATCAGTTGAAATGAAATCACTGAACGTCGGTTGGTTTGCATCGCTGGCGTTGGTGCTGTCGGCAGCGGCGCTACCCGCGCTGTCTCAGGTTCCACCGACGCCGACGGAAATCGCTGCCTATTCCAACCTGCATCGCGCCGCCCAGCGCGGTGATGTTGCGGATATCACGCGGTTGGCCGCAGCCTCACCCGGCAGCGTTGAGGCGCGTGATTCGCAAGGTCGAACAGCTTTGCACGTCGCCACTTTTGCAAGCCAGCGCGAAGCCATTCGTGCCTTGCTCGCGGCTGGCGCTGACTCGTCGGCACTCGAGAACGGGCGCTACGACGCGGTGACGATTGCCGCGGTAGCCAATGACGAAGAAAGCCTTCGCGTGCTGCTCGCGCTCGGCGCGAGCGCGAAGCTGAGCACCAGCCGCTACGACGGAACGGCCTTGATCGCCGCGGCCCATCTGGGTCATCACGGTGTGGTGCAGCAACTGATAGCCGCCGGTGCACCGCTGGACCATG
>JANNNE010000093.1:0-26381 GCA_031398385.1 Ideonella sp. | reverse complement strand
CGCGTGGATGACGCTGGGCGACGAGCGCAACCTGGTTGCGGCCTTCGTCGGCGGCGCTGAACGCTTCGCGCGCCCGATCAATTCGTAGTACCGACACCCCCGACAACAAGACGCAGCAGCACCATCGTCAGCGGCTGCAGGGCACAAGGAGACACCCCATGCTTCGACTCGAACTGATCAACATCAGCAAGCAGTACCCTGCCGTCAAGGCCAACGACCGGGTCAGCCTGCGCGTCAAGCCGGGCGAGATCCATGCCGTGCTGGGCGAAAACGGCGCCGGCAAGTCGACCATGATGAAGATGATCTACGGCGCGGTGCGGCCCGACGAAGGCGAGATCCGCTGGAACGGCGAGCCGGTGACGATCCGCAACCCGCAGGAGGCCCGTGCGCTCGGCATCAGCATGGTGTTCCAGCATTTCAGCCTGTTCGACACGCTGACCGCGGCCGAGAACGTCTGGCTCGGTCTCGACAAGAGCCTGAGCCTCGCCGAGATCTCCAGCCGCATCACCACCGTATCGCGCGAATACGGCCTCGATGTCGATCCGCTGCGGCCGGTGCACAGCCTGTCGGTCGGCGAACGACAACGCGTGGAGATTGTGCGGGCGCTGATGACCGGCCCCAAATTGCTGATCCTCGACGAACCGACCTCGGTGCTGACACCGCAGGCGGTGCAGACGCTGTTCCTGACGCTGCGCCAACTGGCGCAGGAAGGCTGCAGCATCTTGTACATCAGCCACAAGCTCGACGAGATTCGCGAGTTGTGCCACAACTGCACGGTGTTGCGCGGTGGCAAGGTGACCGGTGAATGTGATCCGCGAGAGGAAAACAATGCCAGCCTGTCGCGGCTGATGATCGGCTCCGAGCCACCGCCGCTGCAGCACAAGCCAGTCAAAGCCGGCGAGGTGGTGTTCGCGGTGAAGAACCTGAATCTGCCCAAGCTCGATCATTTCGGCATGAGCCTGTCGGACATCAATTTCAACGTGCGTGCCGGCGAGATCGTCGGTGTCGCCGGGGTGTCGGGTAACGGCCAGCAGGAATTGATGGCCGCCTTGTCGGGCGAGGATTGCCGCGCGACGCCGGCATCGATCAGCCTGTTCGGGCAGCCGATCGGTCACCACCCGCCGCGCAAGCGACGCGAGGCCGGACTCAGTTTTGTTCCGGAAGAGCGACTCGGTCGTGGCGCTGTGCCGACGCTGTCGCTGGCCGCGAACACGATGCTGACGCGCACCGAAGCGATCGGACAGTCGGGCTGGATCGCCACCGCCAAGGTCGAACAGCTGGCACGCCACCTGATCGAACGCTTCAAGGTCAAGGCCGGCGGCCCGCGGGCGGCCGCCAAGAGTCTGTCGGGCGGCAACCTGCAGAAGTTTCTGGTCGGTCGCGAGATCGACGCCAATCCGAAGCTGCTGATCGTCTCGCAGCCGACCTGGGGCGTCGATGTCGGCGCCGCCGCACTGATCCGCGGCGAGCTGCTGAAACTGCGCGATGCCGGTTGTGCCTTGCTGGTAGTAAGTGAAGAACTCGAGGAATTGTTCGAGATTTCCGATCGCCTGGTCGTCATCGCGCAGGGCAAGGTGTCGCCGAGCATCGCGATCGCCGATGCGACAGTCGAGCAGATCGGCATCTGGATGTCGGGACTGTGGGATCCACCGGCCGACTCGGTTCGCCCAATCATCACCACGGAGGCCAGCCATGCTCAAGCTTGAAATGCGCCCCGAGCCATCGAAGACGATGGCGATCGTGTCTCCGCTGCTGGCGTTGGGCATCACGGTGCTGATCGGCACCGCCTTGTTCGTGATGCTCGGCAAGGATCCGCTGCGAGGCCTCGAGGTCTTCTTCGTCGAGCCGGTCAAGAGCTGGTATGCGCTCGGCGAACTGGCGATGAAGGCGACGCCGCTGCTGCTGATTGCACTCGGCCTGGCGATGTGTTTTCGCTCCAATGTCTGGAACATCGGCGCCGAAGGCCAGTTCATCGTCGGCGCGATCGCCGCCGGTGGCATCGCGATGCTGGCCGGCAAGGAAACCGGCCGCTGGATCGTCGTTGCGATCCTGCTGGCCGGCGTGTTCGGCGGCATGTTCTGGGCCGCAATCGTCGCGTTCCTGAAGGACAAGGCGAATGCCAACGAGATCCTGGTCAGCCTGATGCTGGTCTACGTGGCCGAGATGCTGCTGAGTTATCTGGTCTACGGCCCGTGGAAAGATCCCGACGGCTACAACTTTCCGCAGACCATCACCTTCGCCGACCCGACCAAGATCCCGAAGCTGTTCACCGGTTTGCGGGTCAACATCGGGTTGCTGATCGGCCTGGTGATGGTCGGCGTATTCTGGCTGTTCCTGTTCCGCATCTATGCCGGCTTCCAGTTGCAGGTCGGCGGGCTGGCACCGGCCGCGGCCCGATATGCCGGCTTTTCGTCGCGCCGCGCGTTGTGGACGGCGCTGCTGGGCTCCGGCGGCATGGCCGGCCTGGCCGGCGCGCTCGAAGTGGCGGGGCCACTCGGCCAGCTGACGCCGCATGTGCCGGCCGGCTACGGCTTCGCAGCGATCATCGTCGCTTTCGTCGGCCGGCTACATCCGGTGGGCATCGTCTTCTCGGCGGTGCTGATGAGCATGTTCTACATCGGCGGCGAGCTCGCGCAATCGCGGCTCGGCCTGCCGAAATCGCTGACCGGTGTGTTCCAGGGGCTGCTGCTGTTCACGCTGCTGGCTTGCGACACCTTGATCACCTACCAGCTGCGCTGGAAAACGGCGGCACCGGCACCGCTCGCCCGGCCGGCCAGCTCAGCTCCCAACGCCAGCCCGACCGCCGAAGGACAAGCCTGATGGACTCGATCTCACTCCTGCTCGCCGCGACCTTCAACTCCGGCACCGTGCTCGCGCTGGCCGCGCTGGGCCTGCTGGTCAACGAACGCGCCGGCATCGTCAACCTGGGCGCCGAAGGCATGATGCTGGTTGCCGCGGTGCTCGGCTTCGCCACCGCGGTGCATACCGGCAACGACTGGATCGCATTCGGCGCCGGTGCCGTGGCCGGCGCGCTGCTGGCCGCGCTGTTCGGCATTCTGGCGATCTGGCTGAATACCAACCAGGTGGCGACCGGGCTGGCGCTGAGTCTGTTCGGCGTCGGCTTCTCGGCCTTCATCGGTCAGCCCTATGTGCAGGAAAAACTCGGTGAACGTGCGCAGTTCGCGATTCCCTATCTGGCCGATATCCCGTTCTTCGGGCCGGCACTGTTCCGCCAGCACCCGATGGTCTATATCGCGGTGGCGCTGACGATCGGGCTGGCCTGGTTCCTGTACCGATCACGGGCCGGCCTGATCCTCCGGGCGATCGGCGAGTCGCCCGAATCGGCGCATTCGCTCGGCTATCCGGTGCGCCGGATCCGGATGATCGCGGTGATGGTGGGTGGCGCGATGTGTGGCTTGTCGGGCGCCTACATCTCGGTGGTCTACACGCCGTTGTGGGTCGAGGGCATGATCGCCGGCAAGGGCTGGATCGCGCTGGCACTGACCACCTTTGCCACCTGGCGGCCGGCGCGCATCCTGCTGGGTGCCTACCTGTTCGGCGGCGTCACCATGCTGCAGTTCCACCTGCAGGGCGAAGGGGTCGACGTACCCAGCCAGTTGCTGACCGCGATGCCCTACCTGGCGACGATCATCGTGCTGGTGCTGATCTCGCGCAACGCGGCGTGGATCCGCGTCAACATGCCGGCTTCGCTTGGCAAGCCGTTCTTCCCTGGCAGCTGAGCTCGCAGCTTGATAATGCAGCCGCTGTGGTCCAAGCACCTTGTTCAACCTGTCGCCCCTGTCCCCGTCGGAAAACCTGGAGAACCCATGAATCAGATATCCAAACGAAGCCTGTTGAAGACCGCTGCCTGGACCTCGCTGGCCGCTGCCACGATGCTGGTGGGCTGTGGCAAGAAGGACGAACCCGCGCCGGTGGCCGCTGCCCCGGCACCGGCTCCAGTCGCCTCCGAACCCGCAGCCGCACCCAAGCCCGAACCCTTGAAGATCGCGTTCGCCTACGTTGGCCCGGTCGGCGACGGCGGCTGGACCTTTGCGCACGACAACGGCCGCAAGGCGGTCGAGAAGGAATTCGGCGACAAGGTTGTCACCAGCTTCGTCGAGAAGGTGCCCGAGGCGGCCGATGCCGAGCGTGTGTTCCGCGACATGATCAGCCAGGGCAACAAGCTGATCTTCGGCACCACCTTCGGCTACATGGAACCGATGCTGAAAGCGGCCGCCGACGCGCCGAAGGATGTCAGGTTCGAACATGCCACCGGCTACAAGCAGGCCGAAAACATGCGCACCTACGACAGCCGCACCTATGAGGGCGCCTACATGGCCGGCGTCATCGCCGGCGGCATGACCAAGACCAATTCGCTCGGCGTGGTCGGCTCGATCCCGATTCCCGAGGTGATCCGCAACATCAACAGCTTCACCCTCGGCGCGCAGTCGGTCAATCCGAAGATCAAGACCAAGGTGGTGTGGGTCAACGAGTGGTTCAACCCGCCGAAGGAAACCGAAGCTGCGCAATCGCTGCTGAACGGTGGCGCCGACGTGTTGTTCCAGAACACCGATTCGAGCGCGGTGCTGCAGACTGCCGCCAAGGCCGGCAAGTTTGCCTTCGGCTGGGACAGCGACATGACCGCCTACGCGCCCGAGGCCCACCTCGCATCGGCCGTCATCAACTGGGGCCCTTACTACGTGAAGGCGACCAAGGACGCACTCGATGGCACCTGGAGCGGTGGCACCGCATCGTGGTGGGGCGTCAAGGAAGGCGCGATCGACATCGTCTCGATCAACGACAAGGTGCCAGCCGAACTGAAGCAGAAGGTCGAGACGGTCAAGGCCGGCCTGAAGGACGGCAGCTTCAACATCTGGAAAGGCCCGCTGGTCGGCCAGGACGGCAAGCCGGTCCTGAAGGAAGGCGAAATCGCCGACGACAAGTTCCTCGGCGGCGTTAAGTTCTATGTCAAGGGTGTCGAAGGCAAGGTGCCGGGCGGGAAATAAAGTCGCCTGATGACCGGATATTCAGGGGCCTTCGGGCCCCTTTTTTTTATCGCGGGCCAACCGACCGGACGCACGGTCCTCAACACCGCGCGCGCATCACCAGGATCCACGGCCGCTGCGAATTCAGATCGAATCGCACCCGATTGGACGCATCGAGGGTGACGATGCTTTTCGCGACGGTCTGCTGGACATTGCCACCGATCGCCTCCAGCGAATGCGCATCACGGTCGACCCGCACCACGATGTCGCAGTGCATCGGCGTGGCGAGTTGTCGATCGGTGATCAGCGCGATGTCGGCCGGGGTCAGATCGCTGTTGCCGCGCACCGAACAGATCAGATCGCCGGGCTCGGCGGTGGCCGGAGTGGCGACGATCGAATAGGCCGACATGAAGCCATCGCGAGCCGCGACGACATAGTCGGCATGTGAAGGCGCCGGTCGGAACTCCGACTCGCTGAATCCCGCGCGCTGCATCATCGCGCTGACGAATGCAGCCGACCACGGTGGCGTGCGTTCCGGTGGCGGCTCGCCGACCGGCCACTGGATCGCGCAGACATCCGTGCGATGGCAGCTGTGCCGAATGTCGCGGTAGCTGATCGAGGCCCAGTAGCCATCGACCAGCGGACACAACTCGGCCGTCTTCTCCTGGCCGCAACCGTCCTCGATGACATCGCAATAACCATCGCCATGCGGCACGCAGATGTCGCCTCCGGCGGGAACCAAGACGCTGACTCGGCCCCAGCGGATCCATTCGTTCTCGAGCAGATCGACGAGGCGGTCGATGCGCGTGTTCGGGACCATCGTCGGCGCCAACCGTGCTCGTGGTGGAGCCGGCGGCAAGCCCCCGCAGGCCGCCATCAGCATCGTCATCAACAGCAGCCAGATCGCACCGGGTGCGCCGCAGGTGAGATGCCGCCTGCCGATCGGCATCCGGCTCACGACGCGTGCTTGTTGCCTGCTGTCGACCGGATCGGATGGGTGTCGTAGATCAGGTCGAGGGTCAGCACCAGATTCGTGTCGGGGTCGAAGCTGAACAGGTCCATCACCTTGGACGTGATCAGGTCTGGAGGATCGAGACATGCGCATTCATGGCCGGATTTTCGACCATCGGGCGACATCGCACTGCCGTCCGGCAATCGACTCAGGCCAGCGCGTTTTCAGCGGCGCTGCGCGCATGCAGCTCGGTGGTATCGAACAGTGGCACGGTGGCGTCGGCGGGTCCGACCAGCAGCGAAATTTCGGTGCAGCCCAGGATGATCGCTTCGGCGCCTTCGGCCACCAGCTGCGCCATGATGCGACGGTAGTCCCCGCGAGATCGATCGACAATTCGACCGAGGCACAGTTCGTCGTAGATCGCGCGGTGCACGGTGTCGCGATCGGGCGGGCTCGGCACCAACACCCTCAGACCGTGTCGGGCGATCAACCGGTCCTTGTAGAAGGCCTGCTCCATCGTGAACCGGGTTCCGAGCAAGCCCACGGTCGAGCATCCGGCACGCTTGATTGCATCGGCGGTCGGATCGGCGATGTGCAGCAGCGGAATGTGAACCGCTGCCTCGATCGCCTCGGCTACGCGGTGCATCGTATTCGTGCACAACACGACGAAATCCGCACCGGCCGCTTCAAGGCGCGAGGCCGCTTCGGCCAGCAAGTGGCCGGCGCCCGCCCAGTCGCCGGCGTGCTGCAGGCGCTCGATCTGATGAAAATCGACGCTGTACAAGACA
Organism: Ideonella sp.; assembly: GCA_031398385.1. Taxonomy (GTDB): domain Bacteria; phylum Pseudomonadota; class Gammaproteobacteria; order Burkholderiales; family Burkholderiaceae_C; genus Ideonella_A. The sequence goes on along the minus strand of JANNNE010000093.1, from coordinate 19,656 downwards.
ACCTGCGCCGAATGCAAACCGCCGAGACGCTCCCTGACGACTTGGTTGACGATGCGGTAATACGGCAGCGTCGATTCCCAGCTCATGCCGCCGAGCAGGCCGATGACCTTCATCGCCGATGGCGCGCGCCGCTCAGCGTTTCGGCGCGTCGCGCAGCAACGCCTCGATCGCCTGCTTGTAGTGCCTGGCCGAACCGGTGGTGCCGTGACCGGCGGTATCCGGGCTGCCCGGAATCATCAGCACGCTGCCGCGCTTGACCCGCTTGATCTCGCGCTCGAGCACGCCGAGTTCCGGCGGGTTGCGCTCGTCGTCGGCGGCGTTGATGGCGAGCACCACGGCCTCGATGCGATCCAGGCTGCCGGACACATCGAAGTCGGCCGATGACTCCCACTGATACAACACGTCGTTGGCATCGCCGTTGAACGGTGCGGCCAGCCGTTTGTCGATTTCGGAATCCGCCTGTGCAGCAGTCGGCGCCTGCTTGAACAAGGCCTGGTTGCCACCCGACGTGGCGAGCGAGAAATAGGTCAGGTGGGTCTGCATGTTGCGCGGCTGGTTGGTGTAGTTGCCGCCGTTCCAGTCGGGATCGTTGCGGATCCCGCGGGTCAGCATGCTGCGCATCATCCAGTTGCGGCCCGACATCGCACCCGGCAGGCAGGCCATCGGTACCACTGCATCCATCATCGTCGGGTAGTTGCCGGCCCACATCCAGGCCTGCATGCCGCCCATCGAGTTGCCGATCACCAGCCGCAGGTGCTTGACGCCCAGGCCTTCGGTCACCAGGCGGTGCTGCGCCGACACCATGTCCTGGTAGTTGTAACGCGGGAATTTCGCTCGCAGGCCATCCGACGGCCGGGTCGATTTGCCGGTGCCCAGCGAATCCGGCAGGATGATGAAATAGCGCCGCGCATCCAGGGGCTGCCCGGGGCCGAACAGTTCCTCGGCGAAATTCTTCGTCAGCATGCTGGCGCCTGATCCGCCTGTGCCGTGCAGCACCAGCACCGGCTCGCCGGTCGGCTCACCGACCGTGTAGTAGTGCAGCCTGACTTCCGGTAGCACCTCGCCAGTGTGGAAGCGAAAATCGCGGGCGATCCAGCTGCCTTGCTTCGGCTCCGGATAGTTGGCAGCCTGCGCGGGCAATGCGCACAAACAGGCCAGGGCAAGCCACCAGAAGCGGGCCAGAAGGTCGTATCGCGTGCGCATCTCGAGTCCTCGATGATCATCTCGGCGGACCTGGAATGAAGCCGCCCGGCGCATTCTATGGATGGCGATCGACGGCGGGCAATCGGCTGTTTACCCTCGAACTCGCAGCCGCCGAACCCGCCGACCTCGCTCGGCGCGCCGATGGTTCGCGACTCGGGCTGGCAGGCAGTTGCCGTTCAGTCGCCCCGCGCCATAACCGGCGAGTCATTCGGCCACCAGGCTTGCACCGGTCGGTTTTCGGGCAACACGTAGACCACGCCGCGGCGCGCACCCAGCCAGGGCCGCACCACGCGTTCGTAGAAGGCCACGGGAACAACCACGCAGCCCAGAGAAGCCCGGTTGACATCCGGCGTGGCACTGGCCAGCCGCTGGGCACGCGCGGCATGGCTGGCGTCGGGCCGCAGGCGATGAATCGCCAGCGCCGCTTCGTAATCGAACCAGACGATGTCTTCACCATTCAGGTTGAGGCCGGGCTGCGATTCGAAGCGGCCGGCCGGCGTGGTGCGCTCACCCCACGCCAGACGCTTGCTCTGTGCGCGCTGGCCGACGCCGGGAACCGATTCATCGCCCGGCATGGAGCCGGTCAGCACGGTGCTGCTGCCAACCAGGGTCTGGCGATGGTCGAAGACGTAGAGCCGCGCCTGCTTCTTGTCGACAATGGCGAACGGCAGGCCACCGCTGTCGTCACGGGCTTGTATCCACTGGCCGAGATAACGCGAATCAGCGGACGCCTGGGTCGCGATGAGTGCGGATTCGACGCTTCCGAAACCAGCAGGCACCGCTGACAGGGCGCCGTTTTCGGCAGCTTGGGAGAGAGAGAACGCAGAGATCGCCAGACTGGCAGCGACTGCGACAAGCACACGTTTCCAACCGAACAAATCCATCCAGCCCTCGTCACGGGGTAGGCCTATCTCACCGAGAGCGCGGCGAAACGGCTCCGGAACGACTGCCGGGCTGGACCTGCCCATCCAACGCGACAATCAATCGTAACGTCGCGTAACCGGATGCGCAATAAAGAGAATGTAAGGGGAACGGGTGTTATTCAGCCGATGCCTGGCGTCGAGCTGTGCCATGGCGCAGCGCAACGTCGTAGGCGGTCGGAAAGGTCTCCTCGAAACTTCGGGTTTCGGGTAACACGTAGACGACCCCGCGACGGCCCAGGAAAGCAGGCACCATCACGGCGTCGTAAAAATCGGTCGGCATGTTGATGCAGCCGTAGGAAATCCGGTTGTCGGACGGGGTCGCCGAGGCCAGGCGGTCAAGCCTGCGTTCGGAGGCTTCGATCTGACGCACCCGGTGCATCGACACCGCGGCGTGGTAGTCGACCCAGAACACATCTTCGCCATCCAGATTGCGGCCCGACTCGCCGACGAAGCGACCGGCCGGGGTGGTGCGCTCTTCCGGTTTGACCTCGTGCAGCGGCTTCTTGCCGACGCCTTCGACAGTGTCGTCACCGGCCGCCGCACCCAGCAGGACCGGGGTGTGCTCGCGCAGACGCCCGTTGGCGTCGAATACGTAAACATGGGCTTCGCGCTTGTCGAGCACGATGAAATCGAGGCCTTGGTTGTCGCGGGCGTCGCTCGCCCAGTCGGCAATGCGTCGCACGTCCGAAGGCGGTTCCAGGTCACCGAAGTCCGCAAACCGGGGGCCGGCCGGAACATCCGCTGTGACAGCAGCGGCGGCGGCGGGCACGGCGGGCGTCGACGCGCCGATGAATCCATGCAGACGCGCCAGATGGAGCAAGGACAGCAACACCAGTGCCGCCACGGCGCCGATCAGCACGCCTCGCTTGAGGCCGTCGATCACGTCGCGGGACATCGTCACGGGGTACTTCGATAGTCGATTGGATCAAGCTGCGGGAACTCGCCTCGGCAACGCCTCGGCGGTTCCCGCAAGCCCGATCAGCCGCGGTCGGCCTGCGGCGCCGGATCGGACGACAACGTAGAGCCTTCAGTGGCGGTCGACGGCGCTGCCGAGGTGTCGTTCGACATCGTCGACGGCGAGTTCAGCGGCCGGTTGTTCGGATCCAACGATTGGGTCGACGGCGTCGACGACGGGTCCGAAGTGGTCTGGGCATAGGCGATACCGATGCTGCCGACGACGGCCATTGCAGCAACAGCCGAGGCGAGGGTCTTGGAAACGTTCATGGCGATACTCCTGACAGGTTGTGGCGACGTTTCAGTCGGCCGGTTGGGTTGGTGAGGTTGGCGATAACCAACGAACGGAATCTAGGGAAATCCCGAATCGACTGGTGTCGGCCGAGCGTGGCGATTTCTGTCAGACGTGGACGCCCTTCCATACATTCAGCAATGGATTGCGGCGGCGAACAGCCGCTGCCGGAGCAGGACGCTGGTCACTGTGAATCGGCTAGCGCCAAAACGAAGTGAGCCCTGTAACAGCCTGCATTGGGCAGGAGAAGGCAAGGGTTTTGAACTGACAGGTCCTAAAAATTACTCATTGGTATAGATTAAGACCATCAGATGCAGATCGCGCTTTACACGGTCTCGACATCCTGATTTCCGCATCGCCCCGGGCGGTGCGGGCTTCCTTCCAACCATTCCAGCCCGCATGGGCCTTTACGGAGATGACACGATGAAAAAATTTCTGATGGTGGCCGCGTTGTCGGTAGCAGCCATTGGTGTTCAGGCCAAGGATATCGTCGACACCGCGGTCGCAGCGGGCGACTTCAAAACGCTGGCGACAGCACTCAAGGCCGCCGGTCTGGTCGACACCTTGAAAGGCAAGGGCCCGTTCACGGTCTTCGCCCCGACCGACGCCGCTTTCGCCAAGATTCCGAAGGCAGACCTGGATGCCCTGCTGGCCGACAAGGCCAAGTTGACCGCGGTCCTGACCTACCACGTGGTACCCGGCAAGGTGATGGCCAAGGACGTGAAGGCCGGCAAGGTCAAGACGGTGCAGGGCAGCGACATCACGGTGGCCACCGCGGGTGGCGTGATGGTCGACAACGCCAAGGTCGTCAAGACTGACATCGCGGCCGACAACGGCGTGATTCACGTGATCGACAGCGTCATCATTCCAAAGTGATGATTTCGGTGGCATGACCGGTCATCCGGTCGTGCCGTCGACCCCTGATCACCGCTGCGATCGACCAACCCGCGGTACGCTTGCGCTTTCGACCATTGCGATCGCCCGACCGGGCGCATCGCTTCTTTCATGCGCTCCTTGCTGACCGTCGTTCTCGTTACCAGCCTGCTCGCCGCGTGCGGAAAGGCCGGCCAGCCCGCGACTGGCGCAGCGGGTGGCAAGCCTGCCGCCGATGCGGTCACCTTGCTGGTGGCGCCGGAAGACCTGCTCACCGTGCAGAGCAGCCAGCTCGCCAACGGCCCGGTGATCACCGGCTCGATCCAGCCGGCGCGCCGCGCCGATCTGCGCGCGGAGGTGAACTCGGTCGTGACGCAAGTGCTGAAGGAAAACGGGCAAAGCGTGCGCACCGGCGACCTGTTGATCAAGCTCGACGAAACCTCGCTGCGCGAAAGCCTGTCCTCGGCGCAGGCCGCTGAACGTACGGCCGAGCAATCGCTGACCCAGGCCGACCGCCAGCGGCAACGGCTGCGTACGCTGCAGCAGCAGGGCATGGCCACTGCGCAGGCGCTCGACGACGCAGACATCCGGCGCAACAACGCCAGCAGCGAGCTGGCCGCCGCGCGCACCCGGGTCGTGGCCGCGCGGCAGCAGCTGCAGAAGACGCAGATCAAGGCACCGTTCAACGGCGTGGTCAGTGATCGCAAGGCCTCGGTGGGCGACACCGCACCGATCGGCAAGGAACTGATCAAGGTGATCGACCCTGGCAGCATGCGCTTCGAGGGCCTGGTGTCGGCGGACCGGCTCGGCGAGATCAAGGTCGGGCAATCGGTCAGTTTCCACATCAACGGCTTTGGCGAAGGCAACTTCGAAGGCACCGTTCTGCGTGTCGACCCGGCGGTCAATGCAGCGACCCGGCAGGTCGCGGTCACGGTGTCGTTCGACGACGCGTCGCGCGCCCCGAATGTTGCGGGCCTGTTCGCCGAAGGCCGGGTGGCCGGCAGCGGCGCTGAAGTACCTACGATGCCAGCCACCGCACTGGTGCGTGTCGGCGAGACCGCATCGGCCTGGCGCGTGGCCGATCGCAAGCTGCAGAAGGTCAGCGTCAAGCTCGGCGAGCGGGATTCGCGCAGCGGCATGTTTCCGGTGCTTGGCGGCCTGTCGGCGGGGGACCGCATCCTGGCCCATCCGGGCAGCGCGCTGGTCGATGGCCAGTCGGTCGAATTGACCGCCGGAGCAGCCATCGCGGCATCCGGAGTGGTCTCCGGCGCGGCGCCGGTGGCGCGCTGAGACGAACCCGGAGTCGCCATGTTCCTGTCCGATTTCAGCGTCAAGCGTCCGGTGCCGATGGTGGTGATCATCATCGGCCTGATGGCACTCGGCCTGCTCGCGCTGTCGAAGCTGCGGGTCAACCAGATTCCCGATGTCGAGCAGCCGATCCTGACCGTCACCATCCCCTACCCTGGCGCATCGCCGGACACGGTCGAGCGCGAGGTCATCAACCGGATCGAGAAGGCCTTGCAGGGCATCTCCGGAGTCGACCGGCTGCGTTCCACCGCCAGCGAAGGCAATGCCTCGCTGGTGCTGGTGTTCAACTTCGACAAGAACATGGTGGTGGCTGCCGACGAGGTGCGCAATGCCATCGCCTTGGTGCGCTACAAGCTGCCGGCGGAGATCCGCGAGCCGATCCTGCAACGCCTCGATCCGGCTGCGCAGCCGATCATGCAGCTGGCCTTGTCGTCGACCACGCAGCCGCATGCCGCGATCTCGCGGCTGGCCGAGGATCAGCTGGCCGACCGCTTCCGGGGCATTCCGGGCGTCGCGGTGGTGACCGTCAACGGCGCGCTGAAGCGCGAACTGTCGGTGCTGCTGCGTTCCCAGAAGCTGCGCGAACACGAGGTATCGGTCACCGAAGTGGTGGCGGCGCTGCGCGCGCAGAACACCACCGCGCCGGTCGGCAAGGTGCGTGGCGAACTGGAGGACCAGAGCATCCGCCTGGTCGGCCGCATCGAATCGCCGGCCGAATTCGGGCAGATCGTCGTCAAGCGGCGCGGCAACGAGATGGTGCGGCTGGCGCAGGTCGCGCAGGTCGAGGACGGGTTCGCCGAGTTGTCGACGCGGTCGATGCGCAGCGGCAATCCGAACGTCGGCATCTCGATCACGCGGACCCGCGAGGCCAGCACCGTCAGTGTGGCCGAGCGAATTCGCGCGATGGTGGCCGAGATCGGTCAGACACTGCCGGAGGGCACCCGGCTGGAGGTCACGCGCGACGGCGGCATCGACGCCCAGAACAGCTTGAACAATGTGATCCACGCCTTGCTGTTCGGCGCGGTGCTGACCATCTTCGTCGTCTACCTGTTCCTCAATTCGTGGCGCTCGACCCTGATCACCGCACTGTCGCTGCCGACCTCGGTGGTGGCGGCGTTCATCGCGGTCTGGCTGGCCGGATTCACGCTCAATTTCATGAGTCTGCTCGGGCTGTCGCTGGCGATCGGAGTGCTGATCGACGATGCGATCGTGGTGCGCGAGAACATCGTCCGCCACATGGAGATGGGCGAAGACCGCCGCACCGCAGCGCTCAACGGCACCAGCGAAATCGGCCTGGCGGTGGCCGCCACCACCTTCTCGATCGTGGCGGTATTCATCCCGGTGGCGTTCATGCCCGGCGTGTCGGGTGAATGGTTCCGCCCGTTCGGCGTCACGGTGGTGGCGTCGGTGCTGGTCAGCTTGTTCATCAGCTTCACGCTGGACCCGATGTTGTCGGCCGTCTGGGGCGATCCACCCGGCCACCACCTGGAACGCAAGACCGGCATCAGCCGGATCCTGCACCGCTTCAATGTCTGGTTCGATCACCAGGCCGACCGCTACGGCCGAGTCATCGCGTGGGCGCTGCACCACCGCAAGTGGATGGCGGTCTTTGCATTCGCCAGCCTGGTCGGGGCCCTGGTGTTGCAGGCCACATTCGGCGGCTCCAGCTTCCTCCCGGCATCGGATTCCGGCACGCTGGCGATCGAGGTCCGTACGCCACCCAGCAGCAGCCTCGAATATTCGAGGCTGAAGGTCGAGGCGGCCGCCGAACTGGCGCGTACCCTGCCCGAGACGAAGGCAACCAACAGCAACGTGACACCCAATGGCGGGCGCATCTATGTCGACATCGGCAAGAGCAACAAGCGCGATCGCGCAGCCGATCAGATCGCGGTCGACCTGCGCCGGCTGGTGGCGCGCCTGGTCGGCGCCGAATACGTGGTGATCGAAGATCTCAACAACGGTGCGCAGAAACCGGTGCAGATCCAGTTCTCCGGGCCCGATTCGCGCGAGCTGCTCGCCATCACCACCCGCTTCATGGAGCAGCTGCGGCAGGTGCCGGGCGCCGTCGATGTCGGGCTGTCGGAACAGGATCCGCAGAACGAACTGAAGATCGAACTGGACCGCGGGCTGGCGAATTCACTCGGCATTTCGGCCGGTGATGCGGCGCAAGGGCTGAGGGTCGCCTTTGCCGGGGTCGAGGCCGGCGACTGGATCGATCCGATCGGCGAAACCCGCGATGTCGCGGTGCGCCTGCACCCCGACGACCGGGTCGACGCCGGCAATATCGAGCGGCTGCCGATCGCGGTCGGCGGCAGCAACCAGATGGTGCCGCTGGAGCAGATTGCGACCATCACGATGGGGCGCGGGCCGTCGCAGATCCAGCATTTCGACGGCAAGCGCACGATTTCGGTGGCGGCCAACGCACAGGGGCGCTCGTCCGGCGAAGTGACTGCCGACGCGATGAAACTGGCGCGTGCGATGCAGTACCCGCCCGGCTACGGCCTCGAACTGGCTGGCGCCTCACGCGATCAGCAAGAGGTGTTCACACAGATGGCGATCGCGCTGGCCTCGGGCATCGGCCTGATGTACCTGATCCTGGTGATGCAGTTCGGCTCGTTCACCGCACCGCTGGCTGTGATGTTCTCGTTGCCGCTGTCGCTGATCGGCGTGGTGCTCGCCCTGTTGATGACCGGCGGCACGCTGAACCTGATGAGCCTGATCGGCGTGATCATGCTGATGGGGCTGGTGGCCAAGAACGCGATCTTGCTGCTCGATGCCGCGCGGGTCAGCGAGGCTGAAGGCATGGACCGCGAGGAGGCGCTGATGGCGGCCGGCCGCAAACGCCTGCGCCCGATCCTGATGACCACCTTCGCGCTGATCGCCGGCATGTTGCCGGTGGCGATCGGCGTCGGCGAAGGCGGAGAGTTCTATCGGCCGATGGCGGTGGCGATCATCGGCGGCGTGATCACCAGCACCTTTCTCACCTTGCTGGTGATCCCGAGCTTTTACGACAGCATCGAGACCTCGCGCGACCGCGCCGTCGCCAAGTTCCACGCCCGCGACCAGCGCATGAACACCCTGCTGGCGTTCGTGCTGACACTGCTCGAGGCGCTGCTCACCGTGATCGGCGCGCGCAGCTTCTGGCGTGCCGTGGTGCGTGGCAGCGGCCGTCTGCGCGGGCGCAAGGCGGCACCGGCCTGAGAGTCGACTTCAGGGCTTGGTGAAAGACAGCGTCACCTCGCCGATTCGGATGCCGAACTTGCTCATGTAGGCGCGGTTCAGCACCGTGCGTTCGTCGATCTGGAACATCCAGTCGTCGAACTGCACTTCGTAGGTTTCGCCGCGAATCGGCAACAGGAGCGTGTAGCGCCAGTTGAAGGCCGGGCCGACCGATCGGCCCGTCGCCTCACCGACCACATCGGGTGCGGTGCCCCTCAGGCTGCCGTCCGGATTTTTCCGCACCGTCCAGACCCGGGTCTGGCGCTCGCCGTCGTCGTAGAGAAACTGCTCGTCGAGCGTGCCGACATCACCCTGCCAGGTGCCGCGCATCTCGACCACGAAGCGGCGCATCAGCTTGCCACCGCGATCGCTGACCATGCCATGGGCGACCAGCCCGCCACTGAAATAGCGCTGGAAATCGAATACCGGCGTCTGACCCCGGTGGTCGGATAGTTGCGGGCCGGCGCAGCCGACGAGGGCAGCCAGCAGGCCGATCAGCGTCACGCGGCGCAGCCAACGTGAAACAGGCCGAGCGAGCAGCGTTTGGGATGTCATGGACCACTCTCCTTCAGATCAAGCCCGGGATGGCAGTCAGGCACCCCGGGCAAACGCGATTTGAATCAAACAGTCACATTATGAACTGATCAGTTCACATTCGCGACTGCAGCGCCGCGATGCGTTGCTCCAGCAGGGTTTTCTCCTGTGCGTTGGTCGCCAGTGCGGCGGCCTGCGTCAGTTCAGCGCAGGCCTCGTCGAAACGATTCAGGCGCACCAGCAGATCGGCCCGCACCGCCGGCAGCCATTGATAGCCCCGCAGCGCCGGGTTGTCGCGCAGCCGGTCGACCAGCAGCAGGCCGGCCGCCGGACCTTCATGCATGGCCACGGCAACGGCGCGATTCAGTTCGACCACCGGCGAATCGCTGAACGCCTTCAACTCCGTATACAGGTCGACGATGCCGCCCCAGTCGGTTTGCTCGAAACTGGCTGCGCTGGCATGACAGGCGGCGATCGCCGCCTGCAGCTGATAGGCGCCGCGCAGCCCGCCCAGCGCCTGCGCACGCGCCAACGCGGCCAGCCCGCGACGAATCAGCAGCCGATCCCAACGGCCGCGGTCCTGCTCGGCCAGCAGGATCGGGCGCCCGTCGGCGGCGGTTCGTGCCGGGTTGCGAGACGCCTGAATCTCCATCAGCGCAACCAGGCCGTGGGTTTGCGCATGCTCGGGCGCTAATTCGGCCAGCATGCGGCCCAGTCGCAAGGCCTCGTTGCACAGCTCTGGCCGCATCCAGTGATCACCGCTGGTGGCGGTGTAACCCTCGTTGAAGATCAGGTAGACCACCTCGAGCACCGCTGCCAGGCGCTCGCCCAAGGCCTCGCCGTGCGGCAGCTCGAACGGCACGCGGGCATCCGCCAGGCTGCGCTTGGCACGGACGATGCGCTGCGCGATGGTGGCTTCGGACTGCAGGAATGCCCGCGCGATATCCGGCGTCGTCAAGCCGCCGAGCAGCTTCAAGGTCAACGCGACGCGGGCGTCGATGCTCAGCACCGGATGGCAGGCGGTGAAGATCAGCCGCAGCAGATCGTCGCCGATCTGATCCTGGCGGGCGGCGTCGAGTGCATCGACAAAATCCGGCACGGTGTCGGCCTGCAGGGCAATCAGATCCTGGCCGATTTCGTCATGGCGCGCGTCGGACATGCTGCGGTGGCGAAAGAAGTCGAGCGCCTTGCGCTTGGCGGTTGCGGTCAGCCAGGCGCCGGGCTTGTCCGGGATGCCGTTTTTCGGCCAGTCCTGCAACGCGGCTACCAGCGCATCCTGGGCCAGATCCTCGGCGGTTCCGAGGTCGCGCACCATGCGCATCACCACGGCCACGATGCGCGCCGATTCGATGCGCCAGACCGCTGCGATCGTCTGCTGCACAGCGGGGTCGGACGGCGCGTTAATCACGTCGGTTCGAGCCCGGGTGTCGCGAATTCGATCCCGTTCCGGCCGATCAAGCGGCGGCTTCAAGGCGCACTTTTTCGACTGCGGGGATGGGCTTGTGCCTCAGGCGCTGAGCCGGCTGTCGCGCACACTTTCGGTGAAACAGGGCGCGACGGCTCGAACCTCGACGGTCGCCCATTGAGCGGCCGGACACTCGCGCGCGACATCCACTGCCTCGGCCAAGGTGTCGCAGTCGAGCAGAAAAAAGCCGCCGATCATTTCCTTGGCCTCGGCGAAGGGACCGTCGAGCAGGCGGGTCTTGCCCGCCTCGACCTGGACGCGAACCGCCGAATCGCTGGATGCGAGGGATTCGACTGCCTTCAGCTTGCCGCGGGCGCGCAGCGAGTCGGCGAAGCGCGCCATGCTGGCATAAGCGGCCTCGCCTTCGAGCCGGGTGCGCTGGGCGCGCTGGCCGACTGGTTCAACGATCAGCAACATGTACGACATGTGATTTCGATGGCTGGAGGAACGAGGCGATGATACACAGCGCGGCCGCGCGGCGACAGCGAACCGGGCCCTCAGGCGGCCAAGCCGACCGGCTCCAGATTGAATGCGCAAGGCGACCGCACCCCGGCTTCGTTCCAGTCTTGCATCATCTGCTGCAGATGCGCCAGCTTCATCGGCCTGGCCACCAGATAGCCCTGGATCAGATCGCAGCCGGCCTGGCGCAGGACGTTCAGTTGTTCGGTATCTTCCACGCCTTCGGCAACCGTGCCCATGCCCAGCGAACGGGCCATGTCAACGATCGAGCGGACCAGCGCGCGGGCGTCGTCGCGCGCCATGATCTCGAGCACGAAGCTGCGGTCGATCTTCAGCACGTCGAACGGGAAGCGCAACAGATAGGCGAGCGACGAAAAGCCGGTGCCGAAATCATCCAGCGAGATGCTGACGCCCAGCTCGCGCAGACCGTGAAGATTCAGCAGCGCCACCGGTGCCGCATCCATGAACAGCGATTCGGTGATCTCGATCTTCAGGCGCCGCGCCGGCAAGCCCGAGCGCGCCAGCGCACGCCGCACCACGACGACGAAATCATCCTGCATCAGCTGGGCGGTCGATGCGTTGACCGACACCGCGATCGAATCGGGCAGCTGCGCCGCGCCCATGCAGGCCTGTTCGAGCACCCAGGCGCCGATGGCGCCGATCTGCCCCGACTCTTCGGCCAGCAAGATGAATTCGGCCGGCGAGATGTTGCCCAGCACCGGATGTTGCCAACGGATCAGCACCTCGGCGCCGACCAGACGCCAGCTGTCGATGTGAACCTGCGGCTGCCAGGCGAGGGAAAATTCATTGCGCTCGAGCGCGCCCCGCAATTGCTGGGAGATGCTGATTCGGCGCCGGTGCCGCTCGCCGATCTCCGGCGCAAACAGTTCGCAGCGACCACGGCCGCGCTCCTTGGCGGCATACAGGGCCAGATCGGCGTTGACCAGCAACTCGTCGAGCGTAGTGCCGTGAGCCGGTGCCAGTGCCATGCCGGCACTCACGCCAAGCGGCACCACGTGGCCGTCACCGTCGAACGGCTCGCCGAGAATGGCCACCAGCCGCCGGGCCATCGACATCGCCTGATCGACGCCGTCGACCAGATCGATGACGACGGCGAACTCGTCACCACCCACGCGGGCCACCAGATCGGCCTCGCGCAGGCCGCTCTTGAGGCGTCGGCCGACCTCGATCAGCACGTCATCCCCGATCGAGTGGCCGAGCGCGTCGTTAATTGCCTTGAAATGATCGATGTCCAGGCAGATCAGCGCGAACGCGCTCGACGACTCCGGCATGTGCTGCACGTCGTCGATCGCCCGCGCCAGGTGCTGGTGCAACTGCAGGCGATTCGACAGGCCGGTCAACGAGTCCGAGTGCGCCTGGAGTTCGAGGATGGCGCGCGATTGGCGCGCTTGCGTCACATCGGCAACCACGCCACGCCACCCATCGATGTTTCCCGACGCATTGACCAGCGGTTTGGCAGTCAGCGACCACCAGCGCGGGCCGCTCGCGGTTTGCACCGGCAGCGCCAGGTCACGATAGGCGCGACCCGCAACCATGTTTGCGACCAGGCGATTGACGCAGGCATCGGACTCACCCATTGGCAGATGCCGCAGCATGGTTTCGACCAGTCCGCTGCGACACAGTTCCTCCTCGGTGGTCGACAAGGCCTCGAGCAGGCGCACCGAGACGCGGGCAAAGTGTCCGTTCGATCCGACCTCCCACAACAGATCGGCAGAGTGTTCCTCGAAATCGCGCAGCAGCAGCTCGACCAGTTCGCTCTGGCGTGCCGCCTCGCGCTCGGAAATGAGCCGCGCGGTGTAGATGCGTGCCGTCGTCAGCACGCACAGACTGAGCAAGGTGGCGTAGAGCAGCGTCATCACCACCAGATTGAAGTGCCCGTCGCCGCCGGCACGCAGTAGTCCGATCACCGTACCGACGCTCATGATCAGCAGGTAGCTGCAGGCCGCCTGCGGCACTGAGGCGAGCGAGAACGCGCCGCCGCACATGATGCCGATCACCAGGGTGGCCAGCAGCATCTGCTGAGCCGCCGGCAGTTCCGGCAGCCAGGCCATGCAGGCGGCTGCCCACAACAAGGCAAAGCAGCTTGCCCCCTGAACCGTGCGCCGGATTGCCCGCGGCGACGACGAGACCCGTGGTTGCCGAAAGTGAGCCCACCAATTGCTGGTACCGGCCCCACAGGCGATCAGGATCGCTGCCAGCCACGGCAGAAGCAGCCAGGCCGCCACGATGCTGCGCAAGGAAAATGCCAGCAGCGTTCCGCCGGCCAGGTTGCCGAACATCAGAAGCGGTGTCAGCTGGCCGATCGACTGCATGTGCCGCGCACGGATTTCCGCCGAATCGGAATCAAGCGATCGATAGACGTGGAACTCCTGGCGCCATCGCCGGGCGAGTTCCCGCCAACACCAGGAAAGGGACATGCTGTTCATGAAGCCGGGCGTCTGCGCATTTCAATGCGGTCGACGCAAGCGCAAGGGGGACTGAGCTTCCTGTATCGGCACTGGCCGGCCGATCTTGAACAGCGCAGCAGCCGGCGCCGCACCGACGCACGATCGATCACTTCGGCTATGGTGGGTTCGGCGCCGCCACTTGGGCCAGCCGTGCACCGACGGTCAAAATCGCCGTCGGCCGATCAACACCAGCAAAGGGGCCGACATGGCCAGCGAAAAGATCGAATTCCCGGGCAGCCTCGGCCATGCCCTGGCCGGACGACTCGACAGCCCGGACGGCGAGGTTCGGGCGTGGGCAATCTTCGCCCACTGCTTCACCTGTTCGAAGGACAGCAAGGCCGCGGCCTACATCGCGCGGGCGCTTGCCGAGGCCGGCTACGGTGTTTTGCGCTTCGATTTCACCGGTCTGGGTGGCAGCGCAGGCGACTTCGCCAACACCCACTTCAGCTCGAATGTCGACGACCTGGTTGCCGCTGCCGACTGGTTGCGGGATGAACGTGGCGCACCGGCCTTGCTGGTCGGCCATTCGCTGGGCGGCGCAGCCGTGCTGGCTGCGACCCATCGCATCGAGGACGCGCGAGCGGTGGTCACACTCGGCGCGCCCTTCGATCCGGCTCACGTGACCCACCAGCTCGGTGAGAGCCTGGCAGCGGTCGAGGCGCAAGGCGAGGGACCGGTGACGATCGGTGGCCGCGCGTTCTTGCTGCGGCGCGAATTCCTGCACGATGTCGCGGGCCAGCCGCAGGCGCAGCGCATCAAGGCCTTGCGGCGCCCGCTGTTGGTGCTGCACGCGCCTGAAGACGAAGTCGTCGATCTCGACAACGCCCGACTCATCTACGAGCAGGCACTGCATCCGAAGTCATTCGTCTCGCTGGACGGCGCGGACCACCTGCTCGGACGCGAAACCGACGCACGCTACGCCGCCGGCATCATCGCGGCATGGGCCAGCCGCTACCTGCCCGAAGCACCCGAATCACCCAAGACGCCGGAACAAACCGGCGCGGCCCCCGTTCCGAAGCTGGAAGGCGGCAGCGTGTTTGTCAGTGGACGCGGCACCGGCGACTTTGCCGTCAGCATCCAGGCCGGACGCCACGGGCTGGTTGCTGACGAACCGGTGGCCGTCGGCGGCAACGACCTCGGACCCGGCCCCTACGATCTGCTGCTCGGCGCACTCGGCTCGTGCACGGTGATGACCTTGGGCATGTATGCGCGTCGCAAGAAATGGCCGCTGGAAAACGCACACGTCAGACTGAGCCACCAGAAGATCCACGCCGCCGACTGTGACGACTGCGAAACCAGGACCGGCAAGCTCGACCGCATCGAGCGCGAGATCGAGTTGATCGGTCCGCTGGACGACTCGCAGCGCGCGCGGCTGCTGGAAATCGCCGACAAATGCCCGGTCCACCAGACGCTGAATGCCGAAGTGCAGATCCTCACCCGACTGAAGCCAGGCTGACCGGCAGCCGCGGCGGCCGGCCGGCCCTCAGGACCGCAACGACCGGGCAGTCGCCTTGCCGGCGTCGAATTCGACCCGCCGACGCGCGACTTCATCGTCCGACAGGCGGTCGATGTTGCAGTAGTCGAGTTTCCACTCAGGGGCGGACGCCCAGCGCAGCGGCGACTGCACGGTGGTGCGAGCTGCGGGTGCCACCTCCAGCAGCTGCAGCGCGAGGGCGAGCGTGCGCGACTGCGACTCGACGTCGAGCGGGCGTCCGGCCGCGTTGCCGAGCGGGAAATCCGAGAACAGCAACCTCGGCACCCCGACGTATTCCACGATGTCCTTGGCGCATCCCATCACAACGGTGGCGATTCCCGCCGCCTCGAGCAGCCGCGCGATCAGGCTGACCGTCTGGTGGCAGACCGGGCAATTCGCGACCAGCAACACCGCGTCGACCTGATGGGCCTGGCAGCGGGCAACGATTTCCGGGCCATCGCCCTGCAGTGTGGCGCGGTGGCTGCGGTTGGTCGGCGCGCCGTGAAACCGCGGCGCCAGGTTGCCGATTCGGCCGTCGAGCGCCGCCTGACGCAGCGCGGACAAGGGAAACCAGCAGCCCGGATCGACCGCACTGGTGTGCTGGCGATCGATCGCCACATGCGAGATGCGCAAATCGTGGTCGATCGCCATATCGCCCGAATAGACCTCGAAGAACTTGGCGCTCGCGTTGTACGGCGCCCCCGGCCCCTGATCACCGGCGTCGGGACGAAACGGTGCCGCCGTGGTCACCAGCGTGACGCGACAGTGCGCCAACGGCTTGCGCAGACGATGGAAGGGCACGTCGGCGTAATGAGCCCATTCGTAGGGCCTGCCATAACCCAGCGCCAGGTAGTAGTCGCGGGTTCGCTGCATGTACGGAACCGGTCCATCGTGGGGCGGCGCGAAGCCGAACCGGGCTCCGGCACAAGCGGCTGGGGAATCCGGGCCGGTTCCTGACCGCGCGATTGACGGGGCCGTCGCTGCGGCGCCGCCGGATTCGATATCGCGATCCCCGCCATCGCTGCTCGCCATCATCACGGGACCTCCCAGTAGCAATATGTTACGGCCCTTGCGCCCCATTTCACTGACAGGACCAGACATTGGAAGCACCCGCAACCGACCCCCTGGAGCCAACAGGCAAGGCTTTCGCCGCGACGGCAGCCTGTACAACCGTCATCAGGCTGGCCGCCACCCGCCGCCGCCACAACCGGCCTCGCTATCGGCCGCACCATGCGCCGACCGACGCGCTGGCGTCGGCCGAACTGCTGCAGGCCCAGATCGCGCACCGATTCGGCCCCGACGCGCCCTTCGCCGAACTATGGAAATGAAGGCGCCGCTGTGCTGAAATTGTTCTGAACGGAGCTTGTGCATGCCCTTGTTTAACGAAACCGACACGCTACAGATTGCCGACCTCGAAAGCAGGGAAACCGACGGTCGGCCGCTTGACCTGCTGCACGGCCTCCGGTACGAGAACAGGCTCGCACAGGCCTTTTACGGAGCGTGTTCGAACGGTCCGAAACCATCCTCAAGCGCGCGTCAGTGGTCGACCAATTGTTCTTTCGCGGAGCGTGTGATCGCCGCGATGCACGGGTGGGTGATTCGTCGGTCGACCGAGATCGCATAAAACTCCTCGACCAGCTCATCGGTCCGGCCGACGACCCGGACACCGTATTGCGCAGCGGTTTCCGACTCGAGCACGGTCGGCGCCATGAAGACGCCACGACCCTCGCCGCCGAAGGCCTTCATCAGAGCCGAATCGTCGAACTCGCCGATCGCCTGCGGCTTGATCTTGTGGTTGGCAAGCCAGAAGTCGAAACGTTGGCGCATCGCCGAGGCCGAACCCTGCAACAGCATCGGCGCCCCGTCGAGACATTGCGGAAATTCGCCGACCAGCGATCGCTTCAGCGCCGGCGTCGCGAAAAAACTCATCGCGGTCGAACCGAGCAGGTGGTTGTAGGCCCGGACACTGACATCGCGGCCGATCGGCTCGTCCGCGATCACCAGGTCGAGCCGGTGCACCGCAAGTTGCCCGAGCAGATCCTGGAATTTGCTTTCATGGCAGATCAAGTGCACCGGCTCGCTCATGGCAAGCGCCGGCTCGAGCAGCCGATAGGCAATTGCCTTCGGCACCGAGTCGGCGATACCGACCCTGAAGTCGAGCACCCTTGCAGCGGCGCCCGCCTTGCCGATGGTCGATTCGAGTTCCGCGCCCAATGCGAAGATCTGCTCTGCGTAACCGAGCGCAAGCCGGCCTTCATCGGTGAGTTCGAGGCTGCGGCCGACCTTGCGGAACAACGCACAGCCGAGTCGCTCCTCGAGAAGCTTGATCTGGCCGGACAAGGTCTGCGGCGAGATGTGCAGTTGCTGCCCGGCGCGGACGATGCCGCCGGCCTTCGCCGCAGCCCAGAAGTAATGCAGGTGCTTGAAGTTCATCGGCCCAGGATAGTGCGTATTTCTCGTAGTGATCTTAGTAAAATGCGACTTTACGCGAAGCTTGGCTGAGGTTATCTTCTCCCTCTCCTGAAATCGGAACCCCCACCATGGACTTTCTGCTCGATCCCAACATCTGGATCGCGTTCGGCATGCTGACCGCACTCGAAATCGTGCTCGGCATCGACAACATCATCTTCATCTCGATCCTGGTCGGCAGATTGCCTGCCGAGCAACGCGACCTGGCCCGCCGGCTGGGCCTGGGCTTCGCGATGTTGTCGCGGCTTGCACTGCTGTTCTCGTTGGCCTGGGTGATGGGCCTGACCGAAAACCTCTTCTCGGTGCTCGGACAAGACATCAGCGGTCGTGACCTGGTGCTGCTGTTCGGCGGCATCTTTCTGCTGTACAAGGCATCGCACGAGATCTTCATCGAAGTCGAGGCCAAGGAGTTGGACAACGTCGACGACACGGTCTCCGCGAACGCGGCGGCAAAGAAGGGTATGTTCTGGGGCGTGATCGGGCAGATCGCCGTCCTCGACATCGTGTTTTCGCTTGATTCCGTGATCACGGCAGTCGGCATGGTCGATCAGATCGGGGTGATGGTCGCCGCGATCATCGTGGCCGTCGGCGTGATGCTGTTCGCTGCGAAGCCGATCGGCGACTTCGTCGACAGCCATCCGTCGGTCAAGGTGCTCGCTTTGGCCTTCTTGGTGATGGTGGGGATGGCACTGACCGCCGAAGCATTCGACGCGCACGTTCCCAAGGGCTACATCTATGCAGCGATGGCCTTCTCGCTGGCGGTCGAGGCACTGAATATCCGCCAGCGCGGCAAACGTCGCGCACTGGAGCGGGGACGCGCGGCCAGCTGATTCCGGACGCGGACGCCCGGTTGGCAGCAAGACGGGCAGCCGCGAGCTGGGGCGAAGGCAGTCGACCGATCGATGTGCCGATCCCGGCGCAGCGACATCATCAGTTTTTTGCGATTCCAGACTTCGCAACATTCGCATTTACGCGAAGTGTCGACCGGTCTACATTCGCGCGTATCGAAACCACATTCCCGAGGGATCAACGATGAACCTGCAACAAGTTGGCACCGGCTCATTTGCCACCGATGGCCTCGGCCAGTCGGTCGCCCAGCGCAACCGCGTGCTGCGCAACACCTACTGGCTGCTTGCGCTGTCGATGGTGCCGACTGTCCTCGGCGCCTGGATCGGCCTGGCAACCGGCCTCGCAAGTGCGATGTCGGGCGGTCTCGGCCTGGTGGTCTTCCTCGGGGGTGCCTTCGGATTCATGTTCGCGATCGAGAAGACGAAGAATTCGGCAGCCGGTGTTCCGTTGCTGCTCGCATTCACCTTCTTCATGGGCGTGATGTTGTCGCGCATGCTCGGCATGGTGCTCGGACTGTCCAACGGCGCCAGCCTGATCATGATGGCCTTCGCCGGCACCGGAACGATCTTCCTCGGCATGGCGTCGCTGTCGACCATCATCAAGCGCGATCTGAGCTCGATGGGCAAATTCCTGTTCATCGGCGCGATCATGCTGCTGGTGGCCGGTATCGCGAACTTCTTCATCCAGTCGAGCGCACTGATGATCACGCTGGCGGTGCTGGCGATCGGCATCTTCTCGGCCTTCATCCTGTACGACCTGAAGCGCGTCAAGGACGGCCAGGAAACCAACTACATCACGGCCACGCTGGGCGTCTACCTGAGCCTGTACAACGTGTTCCAGTCGCTGTTGATGCTGTTCGGCATCATGGGTGGCCGCGACGAGTAAGCGACCGATCCAAGCAGGCCGGCAAGCCGCCGAACACCGGCGGCACTGATCTGGCAAGAATCAAACCACCGTCCGTCGGCCCAACGCCCGCGGACGGTCTGCGTTTTCGGGGACGGGAAAAGCCGAAGTCAGCACGCGATTGAGGCGCCAGGCGCCGGACTGCGGACTGCGGACTGCGGGCTGGCACAAGGATTGCGCGCATCAGGACATCCGGAGCCCTCGATGTCCTTGAATGTCCATTCCTTTGCAGTCGGCCACGATACCAAGCCCGCACTGAACCA
>JANNNE010000088.1:0-4843 GCA_031398385.1 Ideonella sp. | reverse complement strand
AACGATCATTCCCGAAAACAGGCCACCGCGAGATTGGGTGGTCAGAATCATGACCATGAATGCAAAGCCGATGAACAACCACAGCGGCCGGAGCGCGGTGTGGGTCAGACGCGAATCCGTGGAGCCAGACCCATGCCCATCCTTTTGCTGGCGCAGCAAAAAATAGAACCAGACCGGTATCAACATCGCCAGAAGATCGGCCAGATGGTTGCGATTGGTAAACAAGCCGCTGATGCTCGGCGTGGTCGAACCGAAGTAGAAGAAGGACCGGCCGCCCTGTACCACCTGAAACAGCGCCACCACACCCTGCACGATGCCGATGAGTATCAGCAGACCAAGCAGTTTCTCGACATGAGAATGGCGTAGGTGCAGCGTGGCCAGGAAAACCGCGGTCAGCGGCACCGCCGACAAGACGGCCGTAACGGTCGCGTCGGGGTGCAGGCTCAGCGTCAAGCTGCCAGGCAGGGTGGCGCCGCTGCTGGAGAGGGCCGACAGATACCCCTGATGCCCGGCCATCTGCGACCAGCGCAGCGCGTCGATCGGCATCAACTGGATCAACAAGAGCCAGATCGGCGATGCGGCCACGATACCGACGAGCAACCACCACCAGACCGGTTGCGATGCCCCGGCAGGCGAATCGGGCGTGTGCGGCGTCGCAGTGCCACCGAACGGCAACCATCCGAAAGTCTGGCGGGCGAATAGCACAGCCGCCAGTGCCAGCCCCAAGGCCAGCAAAACGATCATCGCGACCTGGCGGTTACCACCACGAACGATCGGCGCAAACAGCAGCAGCGCGGCCAGCAACAAAAAAACCAGCCGATCTTGCGATCGGCTGGCTCTAGAGACAGAAGAAACGTGAGAGCGGGTCAATCAGGGCGAGGTCTTTTCGTCGTTCTCGACGACAGCGAAGGCAATCACCGAAATCACTGCGATGCCGCCGATCACGGCACCAGCACTGGGGCCACGTGAGTCGCCACCAACACCACCACCAATGCCGGCTTGCGCCACGCGGTGGGTATCAAACATCTGCTTCACGGAAGCCTGGAGTTGGGCACAAGGCAACTTGGAGTCGACGGTGAAATGTTGGCTACCGACCAGATCGACACTGCAGCCGTTGTTCAACACGACCATCGCACGGCCGCTGGTCGGAACCATGACCGTATTGCCGTCAACGAGGCGGGTGCCGTGCGCAGCCTTGGCAGCGAAGCCCTGTCCACCGATGCTGACGTTGCCCTTGACGACACTCAGGTAACCAACGCTGTCTTGAGCGGCGTTGGCTGCAAATGCCATACCGGCCATCAGGGAAAGCGCGAGGAATTTTTTCATTTGAAGCTCCATTTGAAACTGCGATGGTTCTGATACTAACGGACTTTCAGTTGCCTGCCAGAGAAAAAACATCTAAGCAGGCAAGTTTTCTTTACTTTAATGTCGCTCGACTCTCTGAGATGACCACACTGGCCAGCCGCATCAGATCAGGGTGACGTTTTTTCGTCATTCTCGACCGCGGCAAAAGCGATCACCGAGACACCGGCCATGACCGCAACGACGCCCAAACCGCCTGCGCCGCCCGCGGCGCCCCCGCCTGAGACCGTGCCGCCCACCTGAGCGACGCTATAGGGCGAGAACATCTGGGCCACGGAAGCCTGATGTTCGTAACAAGTCATCTTCGAGTTGAGGGTCAGATGCTGGCCTGCCTTCAACCAGATGGTGCAGCCGTCATTCAACTTGACTGTTGCTTTGGCGCCACTAGATACCATCACCACATTGCCATCGACCAGTGTGGCGCCACGCGCCGCTTTTGACACGAATCCGAGGCCGCCGACGCTGACGTTGCCGTCCACATGCGTGATCGATCCAACGGGCGACTCTTTGGCAGTCGCGCCGACAGAAAGGGCGGCGAAGGTGCATGCGAGCGCTGTGTGCGATAAAAGTCTGGTCGTGATGCCCATGGTGGAACTCTCCGGAAAGTTCATGTTTGTGGATCCTAACTCGGTTATCGGCCGCTTGTGTAGGAAAA
Source organism: Ideonella sp. (assembly GCA_031398385.1). Lineage (GTDB taxonomy): Bacteria > Pseudomonadota > Gammaproteobacteria > Burkholderiales > Burkholderiaceae_C > Ideonella_A. The sequence goes on along the minus strand of JANNNE010000088.1, from coordinate 2,826 downwards.
AGACCCGATTCATCGATATTGAGACCCGATTCAACGATAGCTGTCGCTTCCGGGGCGCCTTTGTTCGGCGCTACAGCGCCGGATGCCAACAGAATGGCGGGCTCGATCCCGCATAGCGGCTCGTTCTCCGCACCATCCAATGCCCCGTTCAGCCGCTCCGAATCTGCCAAATCCCCATCTTCGCTTCGTCCGTGTCGACGCCTTGCGTGGATTTGCCATGTTGTGGATGGCTGTCTATCACTTCGCCTACGACCTCGATCATTTCGGCGTGATCCAGCAGGACATCTTTCGCGACCCGGTCTGGACGACGCAGCGCACCGCCATCCTGTCGATCTTCCTGTTCACGGCCGGTGTCGGCTTGGCCATTGCGTGTCAGCAGGGCCAGCCCTGGCACCGCTTCTGGCGGCGTTGGTGGCAGATCGCTGCTGGCGCGGTCCTGGTCAGCATGGGCTCGTGGCTGATGTTTCCGCGCAGCTTCATCTTCTTCGGGGTGCTGCATGGCATTGCGGTGATGTTGATCTTGACGCGTCTGGCCGGAGCCGGTGGGCGTTGGCAACTGCTGATGCTGGGTGGCGCCGCGTTGATCGTTCTGCCGTGGTTTTTTCACCACCCGTTGTTCGACAGCCGCTGGACCTCCTGGGTCGGGTTTTTCACCCGCAAACCGATCACCGAAGATTTCGTCCCGCTGCTGCCCTGGATGGGCGTGATGTGGTGTGGCATGGCGGCCGGAATCTGGTTGCTGGAGCGGCGGCCTTTCTGGTTAAGCGGCGCCTTGCCGGCGCAGGGCAGGGCGGCGTTCAATGCCCTGGCCTGGCTGGGGCGCTGGTCACTGAGCTTCTACCTGGTCCATCAGCCGGTGTTGATCGGTTTGTTGCTCGGCCTCCAGGCGATCGGATGGATGCAAGGTTGAGGATGGGGCCTCCCCGATAGGAGCACCGTAGGAGCGGCTTCAGCCGCGCTTCTAGAATTCTGTAGGAGCGGCTTCAGCCGCGATCCAGCCTCGGCACGAAGCGCGGCTGAAGCCGCTCCTACAAGGAATCGCAGAAACTGCCCGCCGTTGCCGAAATCCAAGCCCCGTTGCGTTTGGTTTCAACCATCGCGCTCAAGCTTTCTCCTCAACTGCCGAGAAGATGCTGACCGGGGGACTTTCCTGCCGGTATGGGTCCATTGGGGCCGGGGAGTTCATCATCATGCTGACGAATGCTGTTTCATCTGCAGTCGGGCGTCTCTACGCCAGCACTACGGCCATCGAACCGCGTCTGCAGGTTAAGCGGATCGAGGCGATGCCGCGCCTGGCGGGAGCCAATGGCAGCGCTGCCCCGATTCAGCCGAACGAGCGCGACGCCCGTGAACACGCGGCGCAACGCGCGGCTCTGACCGACGGCGTCCGCCAGGTTTTCGAATCGGCTTCAGCCGTCGAACCCAACCCGGCCGAGCTCGGTGATGCAGAACCCGCAGCGAAGGATGCCGTCGCTGTCACCGAGGTGCAGCCAGAGCAAGCGCCTACCGACCCGAATCTGGAAGAAGCCATCCTGCGCTTCATCCACGCGGTTTTCCGCAGCATCGCCGAGGCCGAGAATAATTCGCCCGCGACCCAGACCGCCCGTGGCGAAATCGAACGCGTCGGCGCCGATTCCGTCAAGGCGCAGTATCCGGGCTTCAGCAGCAGCCGAGAGCAGCTCGGTGGCCGCATCGAGGCGCTGGCCAGCCGACTGAGGGCCGACGGCGACGAGGCCGACCTTTTGAGTGACGGCATCGCCAGTGGGGTCGACAGCGGTGATCTCGCGCAATCGTTTGCCGATGTCCTGCAGGCCTTGGGCGTCAAGCTCGGAAGTTCAGCCGCCGCCGAAGACGCCCGGTCGACCCCGCCGACGCGTGGCAATCTTGTCAACCTGATGCACAAGCTGGCGCACGCGATGCAAGGCTCGCCCCCGGTCGACGAAGGTCTGCCCACCGTCGGTGGTCTGCTGCACGCCAGGGCCTGATCGGCCCAAGGATCGCGCGACCGGAGATTGACCTCGTTCGGAAACCCCCGACCGCGATCCTGAATTCTGTTGTGACGGCTTCGGCCGCGCGGTTCGACCACCGCAATCGCGGCTGAAGCCGCTCCTACCAAAGACAAAGACCTGACCGGGAAATCGCGGCGACCTGGATTTCCGTAGGAGCGGCTTCATCCGCGATTGGTCGTTCGCTCACCGCAATCGATTGAAGCCGCTCCTACGAAATACAGAGACCGGACGAATGCCGCGACGACCCTGAATTCTGTAGGAGCCGCTTCAGCCGCGCTTGGTCGTTCGATCACCGCAATCGCGGCTGAAGCCGCTCCTACGGAATACAAACGCCTGGCCGGTAAGCGAGACTCACTGCCCGCTGCACCCGCCGCCATCCCTAGCTTCATCTCCCCACACGCCGCCGATTTGTCGCAGCATCGGCGTTCCCCAACGCGTGAAGGCTACGGTGCGTCATGAATCTCAGCTTCATCCATCACGGCGCAGTCCGGGGCGTTACCGGGTCGTGCCATCAGCTGAATCTGCCTGATGGTCAGGGCGTTCTGATCGATTGCGGACTGTTCCAGGGCGCTGAAACCTCGCCCGACGGCGCCGGCCCGGGCAAGCTGGAAGTAACGTTTTCGCTCGACAAGCTGCGCGCCCTGATCGTCACCCACGTCCACATCGATCATGTCGGGCGGATTCCGTACCTGCTGGCCGCCGGCTTCAAGGGCCCGATCTATTGCAGCGAGCCCTCGGCGCTGCTGCTGCCGATGGTGCTGGAGGATGCGCTGGAGGTCGGCTTCACGCGCAACAAGGCCTTGATCGCCAAGTTCCT
>JANNNE010000052.1:0-2580 GCA_031398385.1 Ideonella sp. | reverse complement strand
GTGGTGCGGTCGCGCCACGGTGTCTTGACCTTCAACTCCACCTGCCCGGCGGCGTTCAGTTGTACCCGTTCGTCGGAAAGCGCCGGCCGGGTGATGGAGCGGCACAGTTGCTCAAGCCGCTTGCGGTCATGCGCGTCGACTCGCACCGCGACGTGCAGGCTGAGCCGTCGATTTCAACGCACAGCGGCTGTCGAGCCGTACCCTCGCGCGGCATCGCGCCTCGCAGGGTCAGCATCTTCTGGCCGGCGCGCGGACCGAAGGCAATCCGGCGCTGGCGATGTGCTCGCGTGCGGCCGCGGCGGCGATCGAGCCGCCTTCGACGACGCGGACGAAGAGCTTCAGCGACACCGGGTCGAGCGTCATGATCGCCGCTGCTCGATCATCTCGACCAGTGCGCGCGCTGGCGGCGACAGCGCGGCGCGGTCGCGCATCGCCAGCAGCAGGCGCCGCCGCGTGGCGATGCCCTCGATCCGCGCGATGTGCAGCCCCATCGAGGCGACATGCGGCGCCGCACCGGCGCGTGGCAGGATGGCCACACCCAGCCCGGCGGCGACCATGCGGCACATGGCGTCGAAGCTGCGCACCTGCACACGGATCTTCAGGCTGCGGCCGGCGGCATCGGCCGCGGCGCTGACCTGGCGCGTCAGGGATGTGGCTCGGCCGAGCGCGACGAAGTCGTGGTCCAGCGCCTGTTCGAAGGCCACGGATTCGCTTGCCGCCAGCGGGTGCGCGCTCGGCAGCAGCAGGATCAACTCATCGCTGTGGCAGACGAAGGTCTGCAGGCCATCGGTCTGCGTGTTCTCGCCGATCACCGCCAGCTCGGCGGTGCCGCGCGCCACCGCGCGCGCGGCGTCTTCGCTGAGCGCGTCTTCCAGGTCGATCTTCACCCCGGGGTGGGCGGCCGAGTAGGCGGCGAGCAGCCCCGGCAGAAAGCCGCCGAAGGCCGAGGTGTTGGCCCACAGGCGCAGGTGGCCACCGGCGCCGCGCTGGAAATCGCCCATGGCCACCGCCAGCTGCTCCAGCCGCGCCACCACTTCGATGGCATGGCGCTGCAGCGTCATGCCGGCGGGCGTGGGCACGACACCGCGCTTGCTGCGCTGCAACAGCGGGCTGCCGAAATTCGCTTCGAGTTCGGCGATGCGCTTGCTGGCCGCGGCCAGCGAGATGCCGAAGCGCTCGGCGCCGGCGGTCAGGCTGCCGGCATCGACCGTGGCCACGAAAAGGCGCAGCGAGGCCAGATCGAAGCGGTTCAGGTTGATGGCTTGCGGCATGGCGCGATCCTCAATCGTAGGTTGAGGATAAGTCAACCACATACGAACCGAAGCGGCCCGCCGCTCGACAGAATACAGTCACCAAAACCTAAGGAGACAATCGTGCAAATCCGCCGCCTCGCCTGTCTGTCCACGCTGGCGCTTGCCTGCGCCGGTGCCATGGCACAAAGCTTCCCGACCAAGCCGATCACCATCGTCGTGCCCAACCCGCCCGGCGGGGTCGTCGATTCTTCGGCTCGCCTTGCCGGTGACCCGTTGACCAAGCTGCTCGGCCAGGCTGTGATCATCGAGAACAAGGGCGGCGCCAGCGGCAACATCGCCTACCAGCAGGTGGCGCGCGCGCCGAAGGACGGCTACACGCTGCTGGCCTCGTATTCGGCCTATCACGTCGGCAACCCGGCGATGTTTGCCAAACTGCCCTGGGACCAGAAGGACCTGGCGCCGGTGGCGCTGATCGCGGCGGCCACCAACGTCATCACCGTCAACCAGTCGGTGCCGGCGAACACCCTGAAGGAGTTCATCGCCTACCTGAAGGCCAACCCGGGCAAGGTGAACTTCGCGTCGCAAGGCAATGGCTCGCTGTCGCATGTGGGCACGGCGCTGTTCGAGCAGCAGACGCAAACCGACATCGTGCATGTCCCCTACAAGGGTTCGGGCCCGGCGATCCAGGACGTGCTGGGCGGCCAGGTGCAGATGTTCATGACCACGCCGCCCTCGGTGATGGGCCATGTGCAGGCCGGCAAGCTGAAGGCCTTTGCGGTCACGAGCAAGACGCGCCACCCGATGCTGCCGAACGTGCCGACCACCGCCGAGGCGGGCATGCCCGGTTTCGAACTCGAAGCCTGGGTGGGGCTGTTCGCGCCGGCCGGCACGCCACAGGCGGTGATCAACCAGCTGAGTGAGCAGGTGAAGAAGGCGCTGGAGTTACCCGAGACGAAGCAGCGCGCCGCCACGCTCGGCATCGAGGCGCGCTACATGGGCCCCGAGGCGCTCGGTGCGCTGGTGCAGAAGGACACCGAGTACTGGGGCAAGGTCATCAAGAGCCGCAACATCGTTGCGGACTGAGCGAGGACAGCATGAGCAAGACCCAATTCCGCATCGGGCAGATCGTGCCCAGCTCCAACACCACGATGGAGACCGAGATTCCGGCGATGCTGCGTGGCCGTGAGGGCATCGAGCCCGAGCGCTTCAGCTTCCACTCGGCGCGCATGCGCATGATGCATGTCACCAAGGAGGAGCTGGCGAAGATGGACGGCGACTCCGACCGCTGCGCGCTGGAGTTGTCGGACGCGCGCGTCGATGTGCTCGG
>JANNNE010000047.1:0-4282 GCA_031398385.1 Ideonella sp. | reverse complement strand
GCAGCGGCCGCCAGGGATGCGTTTGGGATGGTCATGGCTTCAGGCCTTCGGTGTGTTGCGTTCGGCCAGGGCCAACCGCAAGAGGCCGATCAGGGCCTCGGAGGTGTCTCGCATGGCCTGCACGCTGCCGGCCACGCGGGCTTGCAGCAGCGCGCCCTCGTAGGCCGAAACGATCAGTGCGGCGGCGCCGCGGGCCTGCGCCTGAGTCATGCCGGCGCCGGCCAGCGCGTCGGCCAGGCGTGAGCGAATACTGGCAAAGCCGTCGGCCAGCGCGGCGCGGATCGCGAGGTCATCAGGCGTGGACTCCAATGCGATGGTGGCCAGCGGGCAACCGCTCGCGAAGCCGCTGCCGGCCAGCACGCGCTGCGCGGAACCCATCCAGGCGCCCAGCGCCTCCACCGGATCGGCGGTGCGCTGCAACACCTTATCGAGATCTGCGCCCAGTTTCGCCACCACCGACTCGATCGCCCGCACTGCGAGTTCGGCTTTGCCGCCCGGGAAGTGGTGGTAAAGCACGCCTTTGGGCGCCTGCGCCGCTGTCAGCAGCTCGGCCAGGCCGACGCCGTGATAGCCCCGCGTGCGCAGGGCATCGAGCATCGCGACGACGAGGCGGTCGCGCGTGCCTGGGGTGGGGGAGGAAGTCTCGTTGGTCACGCCACTAGTCTATAGACCGGTCGGTCTAGTGCCAATCTACCCCCACGTAATGGAAGACGGTTCCAAGGTTGAGCGTGGTGGCCACGGTGTGCAAGCCCGTGACCCCGGCAACCTGGAGATCGATCTGGTTGAACAGCAGGTTCACGCAGGCGTCCGGCACCGCGTGGTGCAGGAAGTCGACAGGCAAGGGAGCCAGCGTGCGCAATTCCCAGAACACATGCACTACGTCCGCGAGGTCCTGCGGCGGCGGCCGCTCGTCATCCGAGGTCAAACGCGCCTCTCGAATCCAGGTCTCCACGGACGCGCGTGTTGGCGGCGTTATCTTGAACTGCACCGGTCGCCCCGTCTTGTGCTGCGTGATGATCGCGCGCGGCGCGATTTGGCCACTGTGTTGAATGTCGCGCACTCTCAATGCGACGAGATCGCACCCGCGCAGCTTGCTGTCGATGCCCAGGTTCAGCAGTACGAGATCGCGCGTACGGTGCTCTTGCTGCATGCGAGCCCGCATCGCCCAGACGTCCTTGGGTTTAAAAGGTGCCTTCTGGCCAACGAGTTTGCCCCTGTTCCAAGGCACTCTTTTTTGCCGACGTTCAGTTGAAGAGGTTTCCATGATCGATCTCCACTGAAAGTGGCGGCACGGCACCGCCGCCGTGGTGCCAGCGCGCATCGGGCTGGATGTCTATCTTTGACAATCATTGATAGAATTGGAAGCTATTTCAAGGAGGCCGCCGGTGGGTATGAATGTCAATCTCACGCCGCAACTCGAGAAACTAGTCAGAGCCAAGGTCGCCTCGGGCATGTACACCTCTGCAAGCGAGGTGGTGCGCGAGGCGTTGCGCCTGATGGACGAGCAAGATCGTTTGCGTTCCGCCAAACTTTCGCAACTTCGCGAGGACATTCGCCAGGGCGTGGACAGTGGTCCAAGCGAGGCCTGGAGCGCTGAAGACGCAAAGCGTCAGGCACGCGTTCGCCGATCGCGCAAGTCTGCGTAAATCCAGTGGCCAGAGTCACCCGCCGGCCGCTTGCTGCGGCCGACATTTTCGATATCTGGGATCACATCGCAGCAGACAGCCTGGCCGAGGCAGATCGCTGGGTCGACAAGTTGGACGAGAAGTTCAACCTCATTGCCACCCAGCCACTGATGGGACGCGCGAGGGAAGAACTTTTCGCATCCCTGCGCAGCTTTCCTTTCGGGCGCTACGTGATTTTCTATGTCCCGATCGAAGACGGCATTGACGTTGTGCGTGTGCTCCATGGCGCACGTGACATCGCCGCAGTTTTCGACGAGAGCCTGTAGACCACTCATCATCGGAGCCAATGGTCGATCGTTTGGTTTGTGCCGACAGCTGGCGGCGAAGTTGTGCCCCTGCCTGAGCGTCCGGTTACCGGAGCTTTCAAACATCCTGTCTGTCGAGCGGGTTCAGCACAACGTGTCCGCGGAGCCGACGGTCGTCGTCGGTTGTCGGCCAGGAAGGAACGCTCAAACGGCTCTGGGTGAAGGTCGGCAATGTGGCGGAGACCTGTCGCTCGCCGTGCTGAGTCGGTCGGCAGGATGCGACCCAAACCAGCCGGTGGGCCGCACGAATTCACCGCCCGGAACCGGTAGTTCGGGATTGGATCCGCATGCTCTCCGGACAAGAGACCCTTGGTTCACCAAACGCCGGGCCGACTTCACTTTCGGCGCGCAGATATGACAATCAGAGCGTGAAGCGACCTATGCGGTCTGCCGACTGCTCCAATGCGCCCCTGCAGGCCAGGGTGTGAGATGGCCTGATGGTGGCTCAGGTTGTCGGCTTGCGACCCAACCGCTCCTCTTTCTTCGCGGTCTTGTATTTCAGACGCGCTGCAGGGGCGGCGCGGTAGTCCACTTTCATATTCCATGGGTGTGAGCTGGTAGGGCACGCCGGAACGGTCGATGACGTCGAGGATGCGTGCGACGTATTCGCTCACGCCTTCGCCATCGCCGCCTGCGGCCATTGCGAATTCAAGCAAGGCCATGTTCGCTCCACCTGAGGACGACGCGGCGGGATGTCGCGCGCGAGCCGTTTTGGTTTGACCAGCGCGGTGATCGCGGTGGTCAAGATGTCGGCCAGTTCGCCGTCAGCACCTACTGGCCGGCTCGTGGTGTGAAGGCGATGCGGCCAGCACACGTTGCGGTCAGCGGTGGCCTCACCACACGGGCCTCATCCGAATCGCCGTTGTGGTGGGCCACGTAAGTCGAATCCTGGCGGCTGATACAGCGCTTCCACATCACGGCACCCACATCCGCGCAGTTGCAGCGGCTGCGGACCTGGGAACCAATCACGCCAAGGCCTCAGGAATGCGACCTGCGCAGCCACTTCGCCTTCGCGGCCAGGCGCGGCACCGACAACACAAAGGCCAGGCCTGACGCCAGCAACGCAGCGGCGACGGCTCTGGTACTGGCGCGAAAACTAGCGGCAAACCGGATGAGGTGGTGGCCGAGTAGCCTGCCGGCAGGCCGATGTTCATGGTGTAGTCGAGGAAGCGGCTGAACAGGTAGCCAATCACCGCAGCGGGCGAGATGCTGCCGTTGAGGTGCAGCGACACCGGCAGTGTGAGTGGGCCCAGTGGCGTGCCCGCAGGCACGCTGATGCGCCACTGGTCCGCCAATTACACCTGAGCCGCCACCTGGCTGCTGCCCAGGCCGTTGCTTGACGATGCGGCGCGCAGACCCACCGAGGCCGTGGCTGCACTGCCGCGAAGCTGGGCGCTTGAACTGGGACCTGCGCAGCCAATGTCCCGACTGAGCCGGAAGTCGTCTTGCAGCGTGTTCAGCGGCACCGACGCGGTGACGTTGCAAGCGTCCCCGCCGCCAACCGGCGAGATCGCACCACCCGTGGTGGCAATGGCTGCGGCCGGGTCGGCCATACCGAAGGCTGTGCAAACAAGCATCAGGCCCATCAGGGTGCGTGGTTGGGTCATGGTGGACTCCTGCTTCAGTTCAAAGATCAGATCAATGCGGCTCGGCACTACCGAACATCGGCCGCGTGGCCGTGCACAGCAGCAACTCGTTCGGGCCGACCCAGTCGTCGGCGCTGTTGAAGCACAGCAACTGCGCCTCAAGGTCCTGCCACGCCGCGGCTTGCACGGCCGCCGGCAGCGGCGCCAGGATGGCCATGATCGGCAAGCCCGCCGTCTGCACAAAGCCCAGGTAATGCTTGACCGAAGGCAGGCGCATCGGGGCATCCAGTGTGCGAACGTCGATGTCGACGAAGCCGGCCGCCGCCAGCAGGCTGTGCATCAGCCCCGGCTGCCCCAGGCTCATCAGCGTGCCGGGTTTGAAGGGGGATGCGCTCGCCAGGCCGGCGTGCCGCAATGCCGTGGCGCCCAGCGTGGCGATGCACGGGTTGCGCTCGGGGCCAGCAAACACGAGGCCGCTGAAACGGCCGCCAGGCACCAGGGCCTCGTGGATGCCCTGCAGCGCCAGCAGCGGGGACGTGCAGAACATCAGGCCCAAGCGGCAAATGGCGGCGTCAAAATCGGCACCGCGCAGGTTCAGATGCTGCGCGTCGGCACGCAGCACTTCCACCTGCGTGAAGCCCGCCGCACGCAGCTTGTGTTCGGCCAGCGCCAAGATACCGGCCGAGAGGTCGGTGATGAGCAGCCG
>JANNNE010000376.1:0-13473 GCA_031398385.1 Ideonella sp. | reverse complement strand
ATGTGATTGACGAGGTTCACCGAGCCCAGGTTGCAGACAGCGATTTCGGATTCGTTGGTGTTCAACGTGATTTCGGTGCAGAGGTTGGAGCTGTGCACGACGCCGACATGGTTCTGCGGCGAACGGATGTTGCACGGGTCCTTGAACGTGATCCAGGGGTGGCCGGTCTCGAACAGCATCGAGAGCATCTTCCGCCACAGGGTCAGCGCCGGCACTTTCTTGAACAGCTTCATTTCGCCGCGGGCGGCTTTCTGCTCGTAACCCACATAGGCTTCTTCGAAAGCCTTGCCGAATTTGTCGTGCAGATCCGGGCAATTGCTCGGCGAGAACAGGGTCCAGTCGCCGCCTTCCATCACCCGCTTCATCAGCAGGTCGGGCACCCAGTTGGCGGTGTTCATGTCGTGCGTGCGCCGGCGATCGTCGCCGGTGTTCTTGCGCAGCTCGAGGAATTCCTCGATGTCGAGGTGCCAGCTTTCCAGGTACGCGCAGACCGCGCCCTTGCGCTTGCCGCCCTGGTTGACCGCGACCGCGGTGTCGTTGACGACCTTCAGGAACGGCACCACGCCCTGACTCTTGCCGTTGGTGCCCTTGATGTGTGAACCGAGCGCACGCACGTTGGTCCAGTCGTTGCCCAGGCCACCGGCAAACTTGCTGAGCAGCGCGTTTTCCTTCAGCGCTTCATATATGCCATCGAGGTCGTCGCTGACCGTCGTCAGGTAGCAGCTCGACAGTTGCGAGCGGCGCGTGCCGGCGTTGAACAGGGTCGGCGTGCTGCTCATGAAGTCGAAGCTCGACAACACCTCGTAGAACTCGATCGCCCGCGCCTCGCGATCGATCTCGCCCAGCGCCAGGCCCATCGCCACCCGCATGTAGAAAGCCTGCGGCAGTTCGATCCGGGCTTCGGAGATGTGCAGGAAATAGCGGTCGTACAAGGTCTGCAGGCCGAGGTAGTCGAACTGCATGTCGCGTTCCGGCTTCAGCGCGGCACCCAGCCGGGCCAGGTCGAACTGCAGCAGCTTCTCGTCCAGCAGCTCGGCCTGCACACCCTTCTTGATGAAGCCGGGGAAATATTCGGCATACCGCGTCACCATTTCCGACTGCAAGGCCTCGTCACCGAGGATTTCCTTGCGGATGGTGTGCAGCAGCAGACGCGCGGTGGCGCGGTTGTAGCCGGGGTCCTTCTCGATCAACGTGCGCGCGGCCAGGATCGCCGCCTTGTGAACCTCGTCGATCGGCACCCCGTCGTAGAGGTTGCGCTTGGTCTCCTGCAGGATCGGATCGGGCCGAACGTCGGCACCGAGGTCCTCGCAGGCGGAAGCGACCAGGGTTTGCAGGCGCGCCCAGTCCAGCGGCATGCGCTCGCCGCGGTCGGTGACATGCAGCACCGGCTCGCTCGGAGCGGCCTCGTGGCCCTGGCGCGCGCGCTCCTGGGTCCTGCGCTCCCGGTACAACACGTAGGCACGCGCCACTTCATGATGCCCACCGCGCATCAAACCGAGCTCGACATGGTCTTGCACATCCTCGATGTGGAAAGTGCCACCACCCGGACGCGAGCGTAGCAAGGCGCGCACCACCGATTCGGTCAATCCATCAACCGTCTCGCGCACGCTGGCAGACGCCGCACCTTGAGTCCCGTGAACCGCGAGAAAGGCCTTCATCAGCGCGACCGCGATCTTGTGCGGTTCGAACGAGACCACCGCGCCATTGCGCCGGATGATCTGATAGCCCTGGTAGGCCGAGGCCGTCGGACCGCCCTGCGAAGAGATCGCCCGGCCCGAGGGGATGGCCTTGGTTGCGGTCGGTGTGCTGATTTGCATGTTGGGTGCGCCTGTGATCAGGGGTTCGTGATGGGTTCGTGGTTCCAGCCAGGCCACGGATGGACGTCGTTCAGAATCCGCGGCGCAGACCGATCAGATACGGCATCGGGTCGCGCGCCGAACGCGATGGCGCACCGACTCGGCGGTATACCTCGCGGATACTGCGGGCTGCATCTGCAGATTGCCGCCAGCTTCATCGGCGCGGCCCTGCAATGCACTGGGCAGTCGGCGCGCAACGGCTTCGTGGACGGCCCGAATCGGGCTGTTCATGGCTGGCTGCGGAAAAATCAAGGATACCACGAGAGACACTATATCTAGGGTCCGCAGCGCCCACAAGCACTACCGCTAGCGTTCATGAAAATTTTGTGTCGCGTGGCTTTCTGTGCTCGGCAGCGTCATCGGGCGAGCGCAACAAGGCCTCGGCCGCGTATTTCCAAGCCATGACTGGATCGACTCCCGGACCACCCCATACGTGCTGGCTTTGCCGACGAAAAGCGCCTGCAAGCCTTGGAGTCCGGGCTCTTTCGAGATCGGCATCGAACCGCCACCGGCGCCGATTCGGCTGGCCGATGAACCAGTTGATGTCGACGACCTCGGGAAAGTCCCAGGCCGTTCAGGCAACGGTCCAAGGCGCGCAGCGGCTGCGCGGCCAGCCGAGATCGCGCGCCAGTCGCGGCCAGTCGAAGCCCGGACCAGGATCACGTTTGCGTCCGGGTGCCACATGCTCGTGCCCGGCAATCTCGCGCACCGGATAACGACGGCTCAGCAGCCGGACGAGCCGGGCAACGGCCGCATACTGCGCAGCTGCGAAGCGCTCCCCTTCGAGCCCTTCGAGTTCGATTCCGATCGAGTAGTCGTTGCAATCGTCGATGCCTCTCCAACTGGACCGACCGGCGTGCCAGGCCCGACGTTGGCACGAGACGAATTGCAGCATCGAGCCATTGCGCCGAATCACGAAATGCGCCGAGACCTCGACACCGGCGAGGCTGGCGAAATAAGGGTGCTCATCGATGGCCAGCCGGTTCGTGAACAGTCGTTCGATCGCATCGCCACCATACTCGCCGGGCGGCAGGCTGATCGAATGCAGCACCACCAGCCAGGGCGCGACGCCGTCCGGACGCGGGCCATGATTCGGCGACGGCACCACCCGCGCCTTCAGCCACCAACCATCATGCCAACTGGCGCGTCGCATCGACTTTCGCCGGTCCGGATTCAATCTCTGCCGTCGACGCCGGCCTCGAGGCCGGCGTCGCCGCTGGCCTCGTTGCCGATGACGATATTCAGCCGGGCCATCCGGTAACGCATCTGGCGCAGCGACAGGCCGAGGCTGTTGCCGGCAGCGGTCCGGTTGAACCGGTGCTGCTCCAGCGCCCGCAGCAGGATGTCGCGTTCGATTCGATCCAGGTGGACCTCGAGGCTGCTTGGCAATGGTTCGGCGAGCACCGCGGGCGGGTCGGTCGGCAGGTTGTCCTGCAGCGGTGTTGACAAGCTGATCACCGGCGCAGCCTGCTCCACGGGATCACCATCCGGCAGCCCCAGCGCATCGGCATCGATCTCGGTGTCGTCGCACAAGGCGACCACGCGATGCAGCAGATTCTCCAGTTCGCGCACGTTGCCCGGGAACCCGTAGGCTTGCAGCCTCGCCATCGCGCGTGGGGTCAGTCGCGGCGCCGGGCTGACACCGGCATCGCGGGTGATGCGCTGCAGCACATGGGTCGCGATCTCGGCCAGGTCACCGATGCGTTCGCGCAGCGGCGGCACCCGGATCTGGATCACGTTCAAGCGATAGAACAGGTCTTGCCGAAAGCGGCCGTTCTGCACTTCGGCCACCAGGTCCTTGTGGGTCGCGCTCAGCAGGCGTACGTCGACCTGCTGCTCAGCCACCGCACCGACCGGCCGCACCGCGCGCTCCTGTACCGCGCGCAGCAGCTTGCTCTGCATCGCCAGCGGCAGATCGCCAATCTCGTCGAGAAACAGCGTGCCGCCACTGGCCGCCTGGAAGAACCCGGCCCGATCCTCAACGGCGCCCGTGAAGGCGCCTTTGCGATAACCGAAGAATTCGGCTTCGAGCAGCTGCTCCGGGATCGCACCGCAGTTCACCGCGATGAAGGGCTGCGCACTGCGCGCGCTGGATTCATGAATCGCCCGGGCGACCAGTTCCTTGCCGGTTCCGGACTCGCCATTGACCAGCACCGGCGCCATGCTGCGCGCCACCTTCTGAACCAGCGCCCTCACCTCCTGCATCGCGGCGGATGAGCCGGCCATGCGTGTCAGCGCGCCCACCGGTCCGGCAGCCGCCAGGCGAGCGGCGCGTGGCGCCGCTGCGGTCGGTGCGGCCGGCGATGCCGTGGGGTTGGCGGAACCCGCTCCAGCCGCTGGCGCAGCGCCGCCGGACGCCGGGGCACCGGTGGCGCGCGGACGGCCCAGCGCCGATGCGACCGCAAGGCGGAACTGCTTCAGGTCGACCGGCTTGGTCAGGTAGTCGTAGGCACCCGCCTTCAGGGCTTCGACCGCATTCTCTGCCGAGCCGTATGCGGTGATGACCAGCGCCTTTTCGGAACGCCCGGAATCTTCCAGATAACGCAGGATGTCCAGACCGGTGCCATCGGGCAATCGCATGTCGGTGATCACCGCGCTGTAGGCCTGCTCGCCCAGATGCGCGAGCGCCGCGGACACCGTGCCGGCGGTATCGATCTGGTAGCCCTCGCGGACCAGCGTCAGCTCGTACAGGGTGCGCAAATCGGGCTCGTCGTCGATCACCAGCAGCCGAAAGCTGGCGGTGGCATTCGATCGGGACCGGTTCGGTTCACTCAAGGGGAGGTTCTCGATTGCGGCGCGATGCGGTTCCTGGTGCGGTTCAGCGCATCACCGCGAGTTGGTCGATGTCGGCCGAGCCCTCGGACAGCGCAGCCCGCCGCATCATCACTGAAAAATCGACCCGATTCGCCTCGCCGACCGGACGCGCCCGGTATTCGATCACGGCCCCGTAGCGTTCGCACAGTTCCCGGCAAATGTACAAGCCCAGGCCGGTGCCGCGGCTGCGCGTCGAGAAGAAGGGTTCGAACAGAAAACGTTCGACATCCGGCGCGATCGCTTCGCCGTCGCTGGCGACGCTGAGAATCGCCCGGTGCCCGTCAGGCGCAAACAGGCGCAGTACCACCGAGGCCGGTGCGCCACTGGCATGGCGCAGCGCGTTGTCGAGCAGGTTGACCACCACCCGCCGCAGGTGTTCGGGATCGAATACCGCACCCAGCGGCTCGCTCGGCAGGTCGACGCTGAGCGCCGATTGCGGGCCGGCTTTCAGGTCGGCGGCCAACGCCCATTCCTTGTGAATGGTGCCGACCAGCGCCGTCAGGTCGACGACGCCGGCCACATGGGTGCGCCCCGGTGCCACCTCCATCACGTCGTCGACGATTCGTTTGAGCCGCTCGACGTTTTCACCGATCATCAGCGTGAGCTGGCGCTGCGAAGGCGTGGTCGCATCTTCGTCGAGCAAGGAATTGGCCTGCGAGATGGCGGCCAGCGGATTGCGGATCTCGTGTGCGATGCCAGCCGACACGCGCCCCATCGCCGCCAGCTTTTCCTGCCGCACCCGCGCCTGCATGTTGCGCAGGTCCTCGAGCAACAACACGCAATGGTCCTCGATCGATTGCAATTCGCCGCGCTTGGCAAATCGCACCCGCACCCGCACGGTTCGGCTCAGGCTCGGATCGAAGGTCAACACCACATCGCGGCCCGCCTCCGGCCAGGTGCCTTCGTCGAAGGCGCGCTCGACCGCCGCCACCAGCTGTTGCCAAGCCTCCATGCCCTGCAGCTCGAACGGTGCCGGCCGGCTCATGCCCTGCACTGCCAGCAGCCGGCGTGCCGCCGGGTTGGCCGCCCGCACACGGGCCCGACGATCGACCACCAGCACGCCGTCCTGCATCTCCTCGATCACCAGCCGGTTCAGCTGCTCCTGCTGGCGCGCCAGCTCCAGGCTGCCGCGAGCGGCGATTTCCTCGCGCGCCAGGCGGCCGGCGAGTTCACCGGCCAGCACCGTGATCACGAACAGGCCGCTGCCCGCCAGTCCGGCCTGGGTCAGCAAATTGGCCACTTCGCCGCCGGAAACGTTGATCCACGCGAAGAACAGCAGCAGCAGAGTCACCACCGCGCTGGTCGCCAATGCAGCCAGGCGTGGCGTCAGGACCCCGGCCATCAGGACCGGCAGCACCAGCAGCGCGGCGTAGTTGAAACCGCTGCCGGGCGACATCATGTGCAGGATCATGAAACACAGGATGTCGATGCCGATCGACGCCAGCCAGCGCGGGTTCTGCATCCGCGCCAGCGACTGCGGCGAATCGACCCGACCGAAGCGTGGCAGCAGCCACATGCTGAGTGCCCAGGCCGCGTAGAAGATGCTGACGGTGGTGGTGACTTCGTTCGGCAGGATGCCAAACAGACCGGTCAGGCCCAGCATCACGATCAGGATGATGCCGATCGCCGCACGCGCGCCGAGAAAGACCCGATAGATGCGCTGGAACGCTGTCATCCGCGGTTGCGCCAGACCACGCGCGCGGCGCTGCAGAAACTGCGAATCGGCCGCGGCCTTCTCGCCACTGCCCCAATCGGGCGCGAAGCGCGATTCGTCGACATCGGGCCAGGCTTCGTCGGCGTCTGTGCTGCCGACCCACGACCCGGAATCGCCCGCATCGCGCGGCATCGCACGGCGATCGATGCGGCGTCGATCGCCCGGCCGCGACGCGGCGCGGCCGGGCGATTCAGGCGTCGCCATCCCGGGCCTCGGCCAGCGCCCGGTGCGCCTCGCTGCAATAGACGCCGGCCTTGCCGGGTAAGGCTTCGCTGCGCGGCAGGTGCAGGCCGCAACGGGCGCAGGCCAGCATCATCGTCTCGTCGGCCTTGCCAGCGGAGCGGTCTGGCTTGCTGCCCGATGCCGCGTCGTCGCGCCTGCCCAGCTTGCGCAGGGCTCGGGTAGCAAAGATCACCAGCACGATGAACAGGATCAGCAGCAGGTACCGGGTCATGGCTTCAGCATTGGATGGTTGGTTGCGGCACGGCGCTCATGCGGCCACGAGAGGCCGCTGCAGCAGCACCTCGAGAACGAAACGCGAACCCACGTAGGCCTGCAACAGCAGCACCGCGCCGACATACAGCCAGCGGGTGGCATTCGGGCCGCGCCAGCCAGAGGCGCGCCGACCGGCCAGCAGCCCGGCAAACACCAGCCAGCCGAGCACCGAAAATATCGCCTTGTGATCCCAGCGCCATGGCGAGGCAAACCACCAGCCGAGCGCGATCGCCGCCGTCAGGCTGACAAAGCCGGCTTCGACGAAGCGGAAGGTCAGGCGCTCCAGTCGCAGCAACGGCAGTCCCAATGGCTGCGGGTTCGGGCTGCGAAGCTTGAGCCGCATCTGGCGGTCGGCGCGGTTGAGCAGCGTGGCGTGCAACACCGCCGCGCCGAACAGGCCGTAGGAGGCGATACCGAGCAGCCAATGCAGGGGTGCCCAGCGCGAGGTCACCGTCCGATGGATCTCGCCCGGGAACAACCAGGCCAGCACCACCGCAGCGCCGCCGAGCAGCGCCAGCGCCCGGCGCGAGCCGTGCAACGGCAGGAAACGGCTTTCGATCAGATAGACCGCCAGCACCAGCCACAGCGTGACCGACAGCGCGGGGGCGAAGCCGAAGCGCGGACCTTGCTCGGCCAGGCCGAGGCCGGAGATATCGATCACGATCGCCGAAGCATGCAGCAACCAGCCGATCACCAGGCAGGCACGCAACCATTGCTCGCGCCCGGTCGACAGGTAGGCGGCCAGCAGATACGCGATCAGGGCGAGCGCGGTCGCGATGCTCAGCATCGCGAACATCGGCGAGCCGAAGACCGATCCTGCAGCGCCGGCGGCGGCGAACGATAAACTCATGCGACGAGTGTACTTTCGCGCTCCTGTTGCAGCATTGCGAGTTCCCTGATGGCCTCCACCCTCACCGATCGCCTGAGCCGCCTGGTCAAGACCATGCGCGGCCAGGCCCGCATCACCGAAGACAACGTGCAGGAAATGATGCGCGAGGTGCGCATGGCCCTGCTCGAAGCCGACGTCGCGCTGCCGGTGGTGCGCGATTTCATCGCCCGCGTCAAGGAAAAGGCGCTCGGCGCCGAGGTGGTAGGCTCGCTGAATCCGGGTCAGATGCTGGTGTCCATCGTCAACCGCGAACTGGCGGCGACGATGGGCGAAGGTGTGGCCGACATCAACCTGGCCGCGCAACCTCCGGCGGTGATCCTGATGGCCGGCCTGCAAGGCGCCGGCAAGACCACGACCACCGCCAAGCTCGCCAAACACCTGATCGAGAAGCGCAAGAAAAAGGTCTTGACTGTCTCGGCCGACGTTTATCGCCCAGCCGCGATCGAGCAATTGAAGCTGGTCAGCAAGCAGGCTGGTGCGGAATGGTTTCCATCGACCAAGGACGATCAGCCGGTGCAGATCGCGCTGGCCGCACTCGACTACGCGCGCAAGCATTACATGGATGTGTTGCTGGTCGATACCGCCGGCCGGTTGGCGATCGACGAAGCGATGATGCTGGAGATCAAGGCGCTGCACGCCGCGATCAAGCCGATCGAGACCTTGTTCGTGGTCGACGCGATGCAGGGCCAGGATGCGATCAATACCGCCAAGGCCTTCAAGGAAGCGCTGCCGCTGACCGGCATCGTGCTGACCAAGATGGACGGCGATTCACGCGGCGGCGCCGCGATGTCGGTGCGCCAGATCACCGGCGCGCCGATCAAGTTTGCCGGCATCAGCGAGAAGATCGACGGGCTGGAGGTATTCGACGCCGAACGCCATGCCGGGCGCATCCTCGGCATGGGCGATATCGTCGCGCTGGTCGAGCAGGTAACCGCTGGCGTCGACATGAAAGCGGCTCAGCGCCTGGCCGACAAGGTCAAGTCGGGCGACAGCTTCGACCTGAACGACTACCTGTCGCAGCTGTCGCAGATGAAGAACATGGGCGGCCTGTCCGGCCTGATGGACAAGCTGCCGAGCCAGCTCACCGCCAAGGCGGGCAAGCTCGGCCAGGGCGACATGGACCGCGCCGAACGCGACGTGCGCCGCATGGAGGGCATCATCTGCTCGATGACGCCGCTGGAGCGCCGCAAACCCGAACTGCTGAAAGCCACCCGAAAACGCCGCATCGCCAACGGCGCTGGCGTTCACGTGCAGGAAGTCAACCGCCTGCTGAACCAGTTCGAGCAGATGCGCGACATGATGAAGAAGATGAAGGGCGGCGGCCTGGCCAAGATGATGAAACGCATGGGCGGCATGCCTGGCATGAAAGGCATGGGCGGGCCCGGCGGCGGGTTTCGGTGATCATCAGGTGCTGGCCCGGTGTCGAATTTTGTGGGAGGGCCTTCCGGCCCGATTTCCGCCTTGCGCTCCGGACCATCGCGCCTGAAGGCGCTCCTACAGAACACCAGCGCATTGGTACGGCATTGAAGCTCGCGACTTCTGTGGGAGTGCCTTCAAGCCCGATTGCTGCCTCGCCCGACGGACCCTCGCGCCCGAAAGCGCACCCCGGACATGCACACCAAGGCGCGGGGCGCCCGGCCCGCGCAGCCTGTCGCGCCGTTGTTGCATCTCGGTAGAACAACCGATGGCGCCGGGCGTCAATCCGGTCAGCATTCGACAACCGAACTACAGGGGGGTGTCGTCATGCAACATGGCGCCAGATCATTGATCGCCGTCGCGAGCCTCGTGGCAGCAGCAGGTGTCAGCGCGCAGGCCGGCGCAGTCGGGGCGGGCTCCGGCCGTTCGCCTGACGCCGGCCGCCTGCTGGCAGCGGGTTGTACCGGTTGTCATGGCACCGATGGGCGGTCACAGGCAGGCGGCTTGTCGCTGGCCGGTTTGAACGAGGCCTACATCAACGCCCAGATGCAGGATTTCAAATCGGGTCGGCGCTCGGCCACCGTGATGCACCAGCTCGCCAAAGGCTACGGCGATGCCGACATTGCGGCACTGGCCCGGTATTTCGCAGCTCAAAGCCGCTGAGAGGGCGACCGACATGATCGCGCAACGCAGGAAACTCATTCAGGCCATCGCCGGTGGCGCGGCACTGACCGCCATTGGCGGATGTGCCAGCATCGGCGGCCAGGCTCGCCCGCGGGTGGTGGTGATCGGTGCCGGCTTCGGCGGCGCCACCGCCGCCCGTTATCTGCGAATGTGGGGCGAAGGCCGAGTCGACGTCGATCTGGTCGAGCGCGGCGACCGCTTCGTCTCGTGCCCGCTCAGCAACCTGGTGCTGGCCGGCAACCTGCAGATGGCCGATATCGGCATGAGCTATGACCAGTTGACGAGCCGCCATGGTGTGCGCGTGATTCGCGACGAGGCGCTGGCCATCGATGCCGACAAGCGCCAGGTTCGGCTCGCCGGCGGCACCGTGCTTGGTTACGACCGCGTGATCGTATCGCCCGGCATCGACTTCAGCTTCGAGGACATCCCCGGGCTGGCCACTGAACGGGCGCGCGAGATGATTCCGCATGCCTGGAAAGCCGGTCCGCAGACACTGGCGCTGCGCGCGCAACTGCTGGCGATGCCCGATGGCGGGCGCTTCGCGATCCACATCCCCAAATCGCCGTACCGCTGCCCGCCAGGGCCCTACGAGCGGGTGTGTCAGGTGGCGGCCTATCTGAAGCAGCACAAGCCGCGATCCAAGATCCTGGTGCTCGACGCGAACCCCGACATCGTGTCGAAGAAGGGCCTGTTCACCAAGGCGTGGAACACCCTCTATCCGGGAATGATCGAATACCTGCCGAACAGCGAACTGCTCGACGTCGATGCCTCGACCCGCACCGCCAAGCTGACATTCTCGGAAATCCGCGCCGATGTGTTGAACGTGATCCCGCCACAGAAGGCCGCCGCCATCGCCAAGCCGTTCATCACCGCCAACAATCGCTGGTGCGAGACCGACTGGCTCAGCTGCGAATCCAAGGCCGCGAAAAACGTCCACATCATCGGCGACGCCACGCTGTCGGCCCCGGCGATGCCCAAGTCGGGACACATGGCCAATCAGCACGGCCATCTGTGCGCCGAAAGCGTGCTGGCCTTGTTGACCGGCCGTGCCTTGCCCGAAACGCCGATCATCACCAACACCTGCTACAGCTTCGTATCGAACGCGCAGGCGGTGCATGTCGCGTCGGTGCACCGCTACGATCCCGCGAAAAGCACCTTCACCACGGTCGAAGGCAGCGGCGGCGTTTCGCCCGATCTGAACGAACCTGAGGCCGCCGCCGCGCGTGTCTGGGCACGCAACATCTGGGCCGACATGTTCGCCTGATCGTGGTATTGCGCCGGGCCTGATCCGGCACGCTTGAAGGCTGCCCGGACACATCGCGCCGAAACAGCCGCTATGCTTGGGCAATGACTGAACAGGCAGAACGCTTCTCCACGCTGATTCTCGGCGTGCTGGCCAGTTACGGCCTCAATGTCCTCGGCGCGATCATCACACTGATCGTCGGTTTCCTGCTCGCCGGCTGGCTGGCGCGGCAGACCGACAAGCTGATGCACCGATCGACCAAGATCGATCCGGTGTTCCATTCGATCCCGGGCAAGATCGTCCGCATCGCCGTCATCATCTTCACGGTGATCGCGGTGCTTAACCGCTTCGGTGTCGAGACCACCAGCCTGATCGCGATGCTGGGGGCTGCCGGCCTGGCGATCGGCCTGGCCTTGCAGGGCACCTTGAGCAACGTGGCAGCCGGCGTGATGATCCTGACCTTCCGTCCCTTCAAGATCGGCGATGCGGTCAAGCTGGGTGGCGATGTCTACATCATCGACAACCTCGGCTTCTTCGTCTGCGGCGGGCATCTGCCCGATGGGCCGACCGCATTTCTGCCCAACTCGAAGATCTGGGGCCAGACCATCATCAACCTGTCGGTCACCGATCAGGATCGACGCCGCATCGACGAGGTCTACGGCATCTCGTTCAGCGACGACATCGACAAGGCTCTCGAGATCCTGCGCGGCATCGCCGACGAGGAAGCCCGGGTGCTGAAGGAGCCGGCACCGCTGATCAAGGTCGAATCGCTCGGCGACAGTTCGGTGAATATCCTGTTCCGGGTCTGGACGGCACGCGCCGACTGGTGGGATACCAAGCTCGATCTGCTGAAGCGCTGCAAGGAAGGACTGGAAGCCGGTGGCCTCAGCATTCCGTTCCCGCAACGCGATGTCAACATGATCGTGCAGCCGACCAGCGACGAAGACGATCAGGAACAGCAGCAGGCAACGGCGCGGGCCGCGGCGGCAGCAAGCAGGGCGTAAATCGTCGGTGACGGCCGGCTGCCAATGCCGGCTGGCGATACCGACCGGCGGCCGCGCCGGTCAGTAGGTTTCGAGGTGCAGGCGGCCTTCGCGTTTGAGTGCGGCCGCCACCGTCTCCCAGTCCAGCCCGCTGCCTTGAGCCACGTCGCGCAATGCCAGCACCACGCCGTCTTCCATGCTTTTCAAGCCGCAGACATAGAAAAAGCTGTTCGGGTCGGACAACAGCTGACCGACATCGGCGGCGCGCTCACGCATCACGTCCTGGACGTACCGCTTGGTCTTGCCGGCCTCGCGCGAGAACGCGAAGTTGATGTCGATGAAATCCTTCGGCAAGTTCTTCAGCGGACCGAAATACGGCAGTTCTTCCTTGGTGCGTGCGCCGAAGAACAGCATCAGCTTGCCACCTTCGAACTTGCCCGATGCGCGCAGCCGGCGCCGCCATTCGGTCATCGCGCGCATCGGCGCCGAGCCAGTGCCGGTGCAGATCATCACGATGCTCGATCGCGGGTGGTTGGGCATCAGGAAACTGGCACCAAACGGGCCGATCACCTGCACCTTGTCGCCCACCAACAGGTCGCACATGTAGTTGCTGGCAACGCCACGCACCGGCTGGCCGCCGTGATCCTCGAGCACCCGCTTGATCGTCAGCGACACATTGTTGTAGCCGGGGCGCTCGCCGTTGCGCGGACTGGCGATCGAATACTGGCGCGCATGATGGGCGCGCTGGGCGGCATCGGCGCCGGGCGGAATGATGCCGATCGACTGGCCTTCGAGCACCGGAAACGGCACGTTGCCGAAATCGAGCACGATGTGGTGCGTATCGTATTCGCGGCCGACCTCGGTGACCCGTACATTGCCGGTCACCGTTGCCTCGATCGACTTGTCGGGCGCTCTGGGGCCATAAAGATTCGTGAAGGCGTGCGCTGCCGACCACGGCGGCAGCGTGGCGCCGAATTTCGCGCTGACAAAGCTGGTCTCGGCCACGGCCGGATCGGTCTGCACCGGCGCGATCACTTCCGCCGCCAGCACAGCAGCGGCGGCCGCTTCATCATCGCCGCCACTCGCCGCGGCCAGTTCATCGGCGCTCAGTTCATCGGGCAGTTCGTCCCACAACAATTGCTCGGCCGTGCTGTACGCCTTGATGCGCGGCATCTGCCGCCAGTTGTCGATCGAGCCGGTCGGGCACGGCGAGATGCAGTCCATGCACAGATTGCATTTGCTGGCATCTACCACGTAGTTGCGGTCGTCGTGCGTCACCGCACCGACCGGGCAAGTCGCTTCGCAGGTGTTGCAGCGGATGCAGATCTCGGGGTCGATCAGGTGTTGCTTGATGATGGTGAGGTCGGATGCGTCCATGA
>JANNNE010000363.1:0-18714 GCA_031398385.1 Ideonella sp. | reverse complement strand
CTTCAGCCGCGCTTCATCATCCGGTGGCCGGCCCGAAGCGCGGCTGAAGCCGCTCCAACGGGAATCGGAAGCGCGGCTGAAGCCGCTCCTACGGGATTCGGCCACCTGCTCTTTTACGCTTCAGCGCTCGGTCGTATCGGTGAATCGGCCGTAGGCCTGCAGGCGCTCGTAGCGGCGTTGCAGCAGTTCTTTCGGCTTCAGGTCGCTGACCTGTCGCAAGGCGTCACCCAGTGCGCGCTTCAGGTACGAGGCCATCTGCTTGATGTCGCGGTGTGCGCCGCCGACCGGCTCGTTGACGATCTTGTCGACCAGCCCCAGCGCCTTCAATCGATGCGCGGTGATGCCCAGCGCCTCGGCGGCTTCGGCGGCGCGCTCGGAGGTTTTCCACAGGATCGACGCGCAGCCTTCGGGGGAGATCACCGAATACACCGCGTATTGCAGGATCAGCGTCTGGTCGCCGACACCGATCGCCAGCGCGCCACCGGAGCCGCCTTCGCCGATGATGGTGCAGATGATCGGCACCTCGAGTTGTGCCATCTCGAAGATGTTGCGACCGATCGCTTCGGACTGCCCGCGCTCCTCGGCACCGATGCCGGGGTAGGCGCCCGGCGTATCGACGAAGGTGAATACCGGCAGGCCGAATTTCTCGGCCAGTTTCATCAGGCGCAGCGCCTTGCGGTAGCCCTCGGGGCGCGACATGCCGAAATTGCGCAGGCCGCGCTCCTTGGTATCACGCCCCTTCTGGTGGCCGATCACCATGCAGGCCTGGCCATTGAAACGCGCCATGCCGCCGATGATCGACTGGTCGTCGGCGAAGTGGCGATCGCCGTGCAGTTCCTGAAAATCGGTGAATGCCTCGGTCACGTAGTCGAGCGTGTACGGCCGCTGCGGATGGCGCGCGATCTGCGTCACCTGCCACGGCGTCAGCTTGGCATACACCTCCTTCGTCAGAAGCAGGCTTTTCTTGCCGAGCCGGTCGATCTCTTCCGAGATGTCGACCGCCGATTCGTTCTGTACATAACGCAGTTCCTCGATCTTGGTTTCGAGTTCGGCCACGCCTTGTTCGAAATCGAGGAAGTGTCTTTTGCTCATCGGGATTCCTTGATCGGGGGTCGTCGGTGAAGGCGATCCAAGCGGTTGATCAATATGCTACCGGCAGCGGATCGAGGCTTCGCCAGATGTACCAGGTGGCTACCGAGCGAAACGGCGCCCAGGCCTCGCCAACCTCGCGTGCCTCGGCGCGCGAGACCGGCTCGCCGCTGAAATAGCTGACGCTGATGCCCTTGATCAGGCCGACATCGTCGAGCGGCAGCACGTTGGGCCGCATCAGGTGGAAGATCAGAAACATCTCGGCAGTCCAGCGGCCGATGCCGCGGATCGCGACCAGCTCGTCGATGATCGCGTCGTCGTCCATCGACGTCCATTGATCCACATGCACCGCGCCACCGTGGAAGTGGCGCGCCAGGTCGGTGAGGTATTCGACCTTGCGCATCGACAGGCCGGCGCCGCGCATCGCCAGCGGATCGAGCGTGACGACATGCGCCGGATCGATCCGCATCGACTTGTCGGGAACCAGCGCGACGAACTTGTTCCACACCGACTGTGCCGCCTTGACCGAGATCTGTTGGCCGACGATCGATCGGGCCAGCGTGGTGAAGGCATCACCGCGCGATTGAAGACGCGCCTCGCTGAAGCGCGGAATCAGCTTGCGCATCACGCGGTCACGTTTGGCCAGGTGTTTGCAGGCCTCGTCCCAGTAGGCCGGCGCCGCAGGCTCGGGCAGCACCACGGTCCCGTTCAAGCCTTCACCCATTGGGTACCCTTGGCTGAATCCTGGAGTTCGATGCCCTGCTCGAGCAGCTGCTTGCGAATCGCGTCGGCACGCGCGAAATCGCGCGACTGCTTGGCTGCGGCGCGTTCTTCGATCAGGCGCCCGATCTGTGCTTCATCGACCCCGCTGCCGGTCTGCAGGAAATCGCGTGGCAACTGCTGCAGGATGCCGAGCGTGGCACCCAGGCCTTTCAGCAAGCCGGCGGTCTGCGGCGACTGGTTGCGGTTGATCTCGCCGGCCAGTTCGAACAGCTGCGCCACCGCAACCGGGGTGTTGAAGTCGTCGTTCATTGCGGCGCGGAAAACAGCCGCATTCGGCTGCGCCCAGTCGATGGGCGCATCGTCGGCTTGCACGGCCGCCAGCGCGGTGTAGAGGCGGCGCAAGGCGCTGCGGGCATCGTCGAGGTTGGTGTCACTGAAATTGAAGGCGCTGCGGTAGTGGGTACGCAGCATGAAGTAGCGCAGCGTCTCGCCATCGTAACGCTGCAGCACGTCGCGGATCGTGAAGAAATTGCCGATCGACTTCGACATCTTCTCGTTGTCGACATTCAGGAAGCCGTTGTGCAGCCAGTAGTTGACGAAGCGTGTGCCGTTGGCGCCTTCGCTCTGCGCAATTTCGTTTTCATGGTGCGGAAACTGCAGGTCCATACCGCCGCCATGGATGTCGAAATGGGGCCCCAGCAAGGCGCAGCTCATCGCAGAGCATTCGATGTGCCACCCGGGGCGCCCCTTGCCGTAGGCACCGTCCCATTTCGCGTCTTCGGGTTCGCTTTCCTTGGCGGCTTTCCAGAGTACGAAATCGAGCGGGTCTTCCTTGCCATCGGCCACCGCCACGCGCTCGCCGGCTCGCAGCTGGTCGAGCGACTTGCCGGACAACTTGCCATAACCCTCGAACTTGCGGACAGCAAAATTCACATCGCCGTTCGAGGTCCGATAGGCAAGACCTTTTTGCTCCAGCGCGCCGATCATCTCGAGCATCTTCGGGACATGCGCGGTGGCGCGGGGTTCGGAGGTCGGCGGCTCGATGCCCATCGCGGCGATGTCCTGGTGCATGGCCGCGGTCATTTCCTGCGTCAGCTGCGCGATCGGAATGCCGCGCTCGAGCGCGCGGCGGATGATCTTGTCGTCGATGTCGGTGATGTTGCGGACGTAGTTGACCTCGTAGCCAAGCACCTTCAACCAGCGGAAGACGATATCGAACGCCATCAGGAAGCGCGCGTGGCCGACATGGCAGAGGTCGTAGATCGTCATGCCACACACATACATGCCGACTCGATTCGGCTCGATCGGGACGAATTCCTCGAGCTGGCGGCTCAGGGTATTGAAAATGCGCAGCGTCATGTTGCCATCAGCAGGAAAATGGCCAATCAAGGGGTATGGGATCAGGGAATTGCAGCGAGGCTCGGCCTAGCTTGCCTCAGCCCTTGCAGCGAGTCAATTGGCGTGCCGCCAGACTGATGCGGACCATGGGGCTGCACTACAATCAAACGAGTATAGCGGCGCCGCTCAGCGGCCCCGAATCACCACGGCTTCTCACTTTTTGCGTTCAACTCGATGCCTTCTTCTGGCTTGCTCCCAATCATGGCCGGACCCAGCGCCGGCCTGCCGTACCAACGCGATCAGACTGCAACGCCGGGACGTGCCGCCGCAGGCTGCGCCAAGCGGCCTGCGTCGAAGCTGAAATCCAGACACGGCAGCGCCATGCGACGCGGCATCGTGCGCTTGCTGGGTGCCTGCGCGGCCCCGCTGGCGGCAGTTGCGATGCTGGGTGCGGTTTCGGCGGCCTCGGCCCAGACCGTGATGCTGAGCACGACGATGGGTGACATCGTGATCCAGCTCGACGCCGCCAAAGCGCCCAAATCGGTGCAGAACTTTCTGCAATACGTGAAAGACGGGCACTACAACGGCACCGTCTTTCATCGGGTGATCCCCGACTTCATGGTTCAGGGCGGTGGCATGAAAGCAGACCTGACGCAGAAGCCGACCCGTCCGCCGATTCCGCTGGAAAGCAAGAACGGGCTCGACAACAACCGCGGCACGGTCGCGATGGCGCGCACCGCAATTCCCGATTCGGCAACGTCGCAGTTCTTCATCAACCTGAAGAACAACGATTTCCTCAACGCGGCCAATTCGCGCGATGGCAACGGGTATACGGTCTTCGGCCGCGTATTGTCCGGTATGGATGTGGTCGACAAGATCGCCGCAGTCCAGACCCAGTCGTCGGGCCCGATGCAGAATGTTCCGGTCAAACCGGTGACCATCACCGAGGCTGTGGTTCAGCAGTGAAGCGCACGCCGAATCTCGCGCGGTTGGCGGCGCTCGTGGCGGGCCTCGCGGTCGCTTCGCCGCTCTATGCCAACCTGCCGTCGGCCGGACTGAACGAGATCCAGGATCTGGTCAATGCGGGCCGCTCGGCGGAAGCGCTGCGCAAGGTCGAGAGTCTGCTGGCCAGGACCCCCGACGATCCACAGTTGCGGTTCCAGAGAGGTGTGTTGCTGGTCGACCAGAAGCGCACCGCCGAAGCGATTGCCCTGTTCGAGCGCATGAGCCGCGATTTTCCGACGCTGCCCGAACCGATGAACAACCTGGCTGTGTTGTACGCCGAGCAGGGACAGATCGACAAGGCGCGCGCTGCACTTGAATCCGCAGTGCGCAGCCGGCCCAGCTACAACACGGCCTATGAAAACCTGTCTTCGCTGAATGTCCGGCTGGCCAGCCGCGCCTACGCCCGCGCCTTGCAGATCGACGACAGTGCCGGCACGCCGAAACTGTCGATGCTGAAGACATTGGCCGGCAGCCGTCAGGATGCGCCACCGGTCGTGATGGTGGCGGCCGCGCCTGCCCCCGCACCGGTCGTCCCTGCGCCCGCCCCGCCGCTGGCGGCGCCACCACCGCCACCCGTTGTTGCGCCGGTTGCGCCGCCCGTGGCGCCGCCGCCGCCGGCTCCTGCACCGCTCGAACAACCGGTACCCGGTCGATCGGTTCCGGAATCACCCAACGACGGCAACGGCTCTAAGGTTCGCCCGGCAACCGCGAATGCGTCGCAGCGGCGCTCGAGCGACGATGCTAAGGACGTACAGGCGGCAGTCAAGGCCTGGGCAAGCGCCTGGGAGCGCAAGGACATGAATGCGTATATCGCATCCTACGTGCCGGGCTTTTCGGGCGGCGACGGATCGTCGTCACGCTGGCAGGATGGACGACGCGCGCGCATCGTCAACAAGACCCGCATTTCGGTCGAATTGTCGGGCGTGACGGTCGAGTTGGTCGGCGATGATGCGGCCAAGGTGAATTTCAGACAGGACTATTCAGCCGATCAGCTGAATGTCACTGGTCGCAAGGAGCTTGAAATGGTCAAGCGAAACGGAAATTGGTTGATCCGAAAGGAGTCGGTGGGTTCTTGATGGCAATGTCTTTGAAAGTTTTCCGGGCCAGCTGGCGGGCACCGCTTCGCACTGGGTGTCTGGTGTTGCTGTGTGGCTTCGGGGCTGCGAGCCCGGCGGTGGCCATCGATTTCGGAACGCTGCGGCTGTACATGCCGCCGGGCCAGCCCGCCTATGCGGAGATTACGCTGAGCGACAAGGCTCCGTTGGATCCGGCTGACATCCGCGCCCGCATTGCCACCAAGGATGCCTACGGCGTCGCCGGCATGCGGTATGTGCCGGCATTGCAGCAGGTGAATATCACGCCGCAGAGCGCACCGGGCGGACAGGTCGTGCTGCGGCTCGAACGATTGCCCGATGCCGGCGTCGCACCCGAGATCGACCTGCTGTTGCTGGTCGGCGACCGGATGTCGCTGTCGCTGGGTGAATACCGGGTCAGCATGAATGGCAGCAGCCGCGAATTTGCGGCGGCCCCGGCGGGCTCGCGAATCACCGCGACGGCGCCGCCACCCCAGCCGAGCACGGCCGCCACCACGGCGGCGGTGGTCAGCGGCTCGGCCAATTCAGTGGCCACGGCGCCGGTGGCGCGGCCGGCCTCGTCCGAAGCTTTCGGCCAGGTTCAGTCGGCGCTGGAAGCGTGGGCTGCAGCTTGGAGCCAGCGCGACATGGATGCCTATGTCGCCGCCTACACGCCGGATTTTGCCGGTCGTGACAAAAATGTTTCGCGCGCCGACTGGATCGAACAGCGCCGTTCGCGCATCGTCTCGAAGAAGAAGATCTCGGTCGATGTCGACAAGCCGCAGTTCGTCGCGCGCGGCGACAAGGTCATCGCCACGTTCACGCAGCGCTATCGCGGGGATGCGTTCGCCGAAACCAGCCGCAAGCGCATGGTGATGGTGAAAGCCGAATCCGGCGGCTGGCTGATCCAGGAAGAGGACGAGTTGCCGTGACCGAGCAGCGGCCCGACCCGGCGGGTCGAGGAGCGGCCGATCGCCAGGTATCGGGGCGCGGCCGGCCCTTGTCGAACCGGGCCCGGTTTGGCTTGCTGATGATTGCGGTTGTGGCCGTGGGCTTGTTGACGACCGGCCTTTGGAAAGAGCCGCCAGCCGATTCCGGTCGCCGGGCGATGGCCAGCGCAAACGCCGCGCAGACCGTCAACGCCGAGGCAACCGTCGGTAACTCACCGGCTGCCAATGCGCGCGCGCTCGACGCCCTGCAGCCGGTTTATGCAAAAGGTGACGAGTTGCTGGCCCTGTCAGCCATTGCACCGACCTCGGCCGATGCACGCCTGTTGCGCATCTACGGGCTGATTGCCACCTCACAGGCCCGTCTGGCGCTCGAAGAAGCGGCCAAGCTGGCGCAGGACATGCCGAATTTCGGGCTGGCGCAACTCGTCTATGCCGACCTGCTGACCACCTTGACGACCCCCACCGACGAGTTCGCCGCCGTCAACCAGCCCTTGCGCGCGGAGGCCAGCGAGCGGCTGCGCGAGCTGGTGGCCGAGGCCAGGGCCAGGGTCATCGCCGCCGGTCATCGGCCGCCGACCGGCTCGGTGCCGGCCCAGTTCGTCAAGCTTGATCCGTCGGTGCGCCATGCGATCGCAGTTGATGTCTCCAAATCGCGCCTCTATGTGTTCTCGAATACGCCGGCCGGACTGGTGCTGCGCACCGACTACTACAGCTCGGTCGGCAAGCTGGGCTTGGCCAAACGGGTCGAAGGCGATCTGCGAACGCCGATCGGCGTGTATTTCGGCACCGGCCGGATTTCCGATGCCAAGCTGCGTGATCCCTCGCTAGAGGATCGATACGGTGCAGCCGCCATCGCGCTGAACTACCCGAATCAATACGACCAGATGAAGGGACGCACCGGCAGCGGCATCTGGCTGCACGGCGTGCCAACCTCGATGTTCAGCCGGGCGCCACTTGCAACCGATGGCTGCGTGGCGGTGTCGAACCCCGACATGCTGGAGCTGACACGCATCGTCGAGCGCCAGGAAACCCCGATCCTGATCGCCGAAAAGATCGATTGGGTCAGCCAGCAGGCTGCCAAACAACTGCGCGAAGAGTTTTTGCAGACATTCGCCGCCTGGAAAAGCGCGCGCTCTGCGCCGCAGCGCGACCAGCTGGCGCAGTTCTATACCGCTGGCGACGCCGACCTCAGCCGAGCCGAGCGCAAGCGTGTCAGCCAGGCACTGGCGTCACCGGCGACGATCGACGCCGAATCGGTGGTGTGGTGGAAAGATGACCGCGAGGTGGTCGTCGTCACTTACACCGAAACCTCGACGAACCAGCTTCGTCCGCGCCTGAAACGCCAGTACTGGCTGCGCAACGAGGGCAGTTGGAAGGTCTTCTTCGAAGGCAATCTGGCCTAGCAGCCGGTTGCCACGGCGCGCGGCCAGCCCGCCGCCACTTTTCTCTCCTTGACTCCGACATCAATCAGACATGAGCACCCAAGTCGATCTCCACACCTCCCACGGCCGGATCCGCATCGAGCTGGCCGAAGAGCAGGCCCCGCTCAGCAGCGCGAACTTCCTGCAGTACGTTCGCGACGGTCACTACGATGGCACGGTCTTCCACCGCGTGATCAAGGGCTTCATGATCCAGGGCGGCGGCTTCGACAGCGCCATGAAACAGAAGGCGACCGGAACGCCGATCGCCAACGAGGCCGACAACGGCCTGAAGAACGACCACTACACGCTGGCGATGGCCCGTACCTCCGATCCGAATTCGGCCACGGCCCAGTTCTTCATCAACGCCACCAACAACAACTTCCTGAACTTCACGGCCAAGACGCAGAGCGGCTGGGGTTATGCGGTGTTCGGCAAGGTGGTCGAGGGCACCGAGGTGGTCGACGCCATCGAGCAGACCAAGACGGCGCGCAAGGGATTCATGGACGACGTGCCGGTCGACGAGGTGATGATCGAGCGCGCCAGCGTGGTCGAGTGAGCGGCCTGCGGCGACGATGAACCATCAAGTCGCTGCCGGGGCCGCTGCGGGGGCCGATATCGCAGCGGCGGCGCCATTGCCGATGTTCTGGGAATTCCAGGCGCCACCGGCCTGGCAGCGAATCGATTTCATCAGCGATCTGCACCTGGCCGAGGACCGTCCCCGAACCTTCGAAGCCTTCGCGGCCCACCTCCTGAACACCCCGGCCGACGCGGTGTTCATCCTCGGCGACCTGTTCGACCTCTGGATTGGCGACGATTCACGCGCTGCGGACTTCGAGGCGCGTTGCGTCGAGGCGATTGCCGAGGCATCGACCCGGCGCTCGATCGCCTTCATGGCGGGCAACCGCGATTTTCTGGTTGGTGATCGAATGCTGAAGGCCTGTGGTGCGATGGCGCTGGCCGATCCTGCTGTGATGATTGCTTTCGATCAACGGATTCTGCTGAGCCACGGCGACGCCTTGTGTATCGCCGACCTGCCTTATCAGCGCTTTCGCAGCGAAGTCCGGAGCTCGATCTGGCAGGCGGCATTTCTGGCACTGCCGATGGCGCAACGCCGCGAACAGGCGATGGCAATCCGCCAGCAGAGCGAGCAACGCAAGCGGATGACCAGCCGCGATGACTGGATCGATGTCGATCCGGCGTCGGCGGTGCGGTGGCTGCATGAAGCCGGTGCCAGCGTGCTGGTGCATGGTCATACCCATTGTCCGGGCAGCGAGCCGCTGGCGCCCGGGCTGGTGCGGCATGTGTTGAGTGATTGGGAGCTCGACGATGCCCAGGAGCCGCCGCGCGCGCAGGTGCTGGCCTGGTCTGCCGGACGTTTCGCGCGGCTGGCGCCGTCGGACAACGGCATGGCCGACGCGCGCTGATCCGGTGGCCGCTCGCAGGCTGGGGCCGCTTGCCCGCTTCTCCGCGTCGTGGCAGGCCTGGCGCGAGCGTTCGGTGCTGGCCAATCGGCCGATTCCCGATACCTTGTGGTTCACGACGCTGGCGCGTTATCCTTTCATCGCCCGTCGCAGCCCGGACGATCTGCACGACCTGCGCCGACTGACCACGCTGTTTCTGGCCCGCAAGGAATTTGCCGGAGCCGGCGGCTTGCAGGCCACCGACGAGATCGCGGTCGCGATCGCGGTGCAGGCCTGCCTGCCGATTCTCAGGCTCGGCCTGGCGTGTTACGACGATTTCGTCGGCATCGTCGTCCACCCGGATCAGGTTCTGGTCGAACGCGAAATGATCGACGACGATGGTGTGGTGCACCAATACGAAGAGGCACTGAGCGGCGAGGCGATGTCAGGCGGGCCGGTGATGTTGTCGTGGCGCGATGTTGCCGAGGCCGGCGAAACCGCGGACCAGAGCTACAACGTCGTCATCCACGAATTCGTCCATGTGCTTGACATGGCCGACGGCGTGGCCGACGGCGTCCCGCCGTTGCCGACGCGCGAAGCCAGGCAACAGTGGCGCCAGGTGCTGGAACGCGAATACCAGGCGTTCTGCTATCAGCTCGACGACAACCCCGATCGGATCAGCGACTCGGTCATCGACCCCTATGGCGCAGAGGCGCCCGAGGAATTCTTCGCGGTTGCCGCCGAGGCCTTCTTCGTCAATCCGCAAGCGCTGATCGATTCCCAGCCGGCGATGTACTGGCTGCTGCAAGGCTACTTCAAGCAGGATCCGGCGCGGGCACCATAGGCGCCCGGGCTGATTGGCCGCGACTTCAAGCGGTGGCCGGCTCGGCTTTCGGCTTGTCGATCTTCTTCAACGGCTGAATGTCGAGTTCGACCTTGTCGTCGGCGTCGAGATCGACGGTGAGGCGCCCGCCATCGACCAGCCTGCCGAACAACAGCTCGTCGGCCAGCGCGCGGCGGATGGTGTCCTGGATCAGGCGCTGCATCGGCCGCGCACCCATCAGCGGATCGAAGCCTTTCTTCGCGAGGAAGGCGCGCAGCTTGTCGGAGAAGGTGACCTCGACCTTCTTCTCGGTCAGCTGGCTTTCGAGCTGCAGCAGGAACTTGTCGACCACACGCATGATGATCTCGGCATCGAGCGCGCGGAAGCTGACCACCGCATCGAGCCGGTTCCGGAATTCGGGCGTGAACAGCCGCTTGATGTCGGCCATCTCGTCGCCCTGCTCGCGCGCCGTCGTGAAGCCGATCGTCGAGCGGTTCATCGTCTCGGCGCCGGCGTTGGTCGTCATCACGATGATCACGTTGCGGAAATCGGCCTTGCGCCCGTTGTTGTCGGTCAGCGTGCCGTGGTCCATCACCTGCAGCAACACGTTGAAGACATCCGGATGCGCCTTCTCGATTTCGTCGAGCAGCAGCACTGCATGCGGCTTCTTGGTGATCGCCTCGGTCAGCAGACCGCCCTGGTCGAAGCCGACATAGCCGGGCGGCGCGCCGATCAGGCGACTGACCGCATGGCGCTCCATATATTCAGACATGTCGAAGCGGATCAGCTCGATGCCCAGCACATAGGCCAGCTGCTTGGCGACCTCGGTCTTGCCGACACCGGTCGGGCCGGAGAACAGGAACGAGCCGATCGGCTTGTCGGGCTTGCCCAGACCCGAACGTGCCATCTTGATCGCCGAGGCGAGCGCCTCGATTGCCGGCTCCTGGCCGAAGACCACGCTGTTCAGGTCACGGTCGAGGCTCTTCAGCTTCGAGCGGTCGTCGTTGGAGACGCTGGCCGGCGGTATGCGGGCAATCTTCGCGACGATCTCCTCGACCTCGTTGCGGGTGATCGTCTTTTTCTGCTTGTTCTTCGGCAACACGCGCTGCGCGGCGCCCGCCTCGTCGATCACGTCGATCGCCTTGTCGGGCAGATGACGGTCGTTGATGAACTTGGCCGACAGCTCGGCCGCGGCCTGCAGCGCACCGAGTGCGTATTTGACGCTGTGGTGTTCCTCGAAGCGTGACTTCAGACCCTTCAGGATTTCCACCGTCTGCTCGACCGAGGGCTCGACCACATCGATCTTCTGGAAACGCCGCGACAACGCCGCATCCTTCTCGAAGATGCCGCGGTACTCGGTGAAAGTGGTCGCGCCGATGCATTTCATCGCGCCCGAACTGAGCGCGGGCTTGAGCAGGTTGCTGGCGTCGAGCGTGCCGCCCGAGGCCGCACCGGCACCGATCAGCGTGTGGATCTCGTCGATGAACAACACCGCATGCGGCTGGTCCTTCAAATTCTTCAACACACCCTTCAGACGCTGCTCGAAATCGCCCCGGTACTTGGTGCCGGCCAGCAACGCGCCCATGTCGAGTGAATAGACCGTGGCGTCGGCCAGCACGTCGGGCACTTCGCCCTGGGTGATGCGCCAGGCCAGACCTTCGGCAATCGCGGTTTTGCCGACACCGGCCTCGCCGACCAGCAGCGGGTTGTTCTTGCGTCGACGGCACAGAATCTGCACGACGCGCTCGACCTCGAGCTCGCGGCCGATCAGCGGATCGATCTTGCCGTCGCGCGCCAGCGCATTCAGGTTCTGCGTGAATTGCTCGAGCGGCGAACCCTTGCCGTCGCCCTCTTCCTTGTCGGCCTCAGGGCTGCCGCCTTCACTCGGCTTGGCCGGTTCCGGAGGGTCGCTCTTCTTGATGCCGTGGGCGATGAAATTCACGACGTCCAGGCGAGTCACACCCTGCTGATGCAGGTAGTAGACGGCGTGCGAATCCTTTTCGCCGAAGATCGCGACCAGCACATTGGCGCCGGTCACTTCCTTCTTGCCGGATCCGGTGGATTGCACATGCATGATCGCGCGCTGGATCACGCGCTGGAAACCCAGCGTCGGCTGGGTGTCGACCTCGTCGGAGCCGCCGACCGTGGGCGTGTTCTCCTTGATGAAGCCGACCAGACTTTTGCGCAGGTCATCGATGTTGGCGGTACAGGCGCGCAAGACTTCAGCCGCCGAGGGGTTGTCGAGCAAGGCCATCAGCAGGTGCTCGACGGTGATGAACTCGTGTCGCTGCTGGCGCGCCTCGACGAACGCCATGTGCAAACTCACTTCCAACTCTTGCGCAATCATGCGGCCTCCAGAATACATTGCAGAGGGTGACCACCACGGCGTGCGGCGGCCAGCACCAGTTCAACCTTTGTGGCTGCGACGTCCTTGGTGTAGACGCCGCAAACGCCACGACCCTCATGATGGATCTTCAGCATGATCTGGGTCGCGGTTTCGAGGTCGCGTTGAAAATACTCCTGTAGCACCATCACGACGAATTCCATCGGCGTGTAGTCGTCGTTGAGCATGAGAACCTGGTACATCTTCGGCGGTTCGGTCTTGGCCGTCTGCCGTTCCGCGACGACGGCTCCTTGGCCATCGCCGGGGGGCGGCAAACCAAGTGGCTGATCGGGCGGCTTGACGGGATCGACAGGCATGGGACGATTCTATCGAGTTGCGGTGATACGTTCATACCCGGGTCATATGCAGACGGTTCTGCGGAAAGCAAGTTCCGTCCTCAGCCCGGGCTGAACCTGCGAACCCGACCGGCGGAAGTGGCCCGGCCGAGCTGTCGAATCATCTGCCGGCGCGTCGCGCCTTGACAGTCGCGTGGCCGGCCACCAGAATTCCCCAGGGAAGTGACGGAGGTGGTGGGCATGGCGATTGGAACAGTCAAATGGTTCAACGATGCCAAAGGATTCGGATTCATCGAACCCGATGGTGGTGGCGCGGATGTGTTCGCCCACTTTTCAGCGGTGCAGATGGAGGGCTTTCGCACCCTGAAACAGGGCGGGCGGGTGAGCTTCGACATCGAGCAGGGCCCCAAGGGCCAACTCGCACAGAACATCGCCCCGCTGGAGAAGGCTGAGTCTCCCGAAGCTGGGGCGACTGCCACCATTCACGCGATTCAGACGGCCGCCGGCTGAGCCGGTCTCGAACCAGGCGGGTGAGCCTCCTGCGAGACTGGCTCCTGGCGCGGCCTCGCCGGCGCGTCGTTGGCCGGCCCGGAAGGGCTACTTGGCCTTCTTGGCTGCTTTTCGAGCGGTTCCGCGCGGGTCGACCGCGGCCTTGAACGTCGTGCCCGGTGTGAATTTGGGCAATTTGGCCGCAGCGATCTTGATCTTTGCGCCGGTCGCCGGGTTGACGCCGTTGCGCGCCGCCCGGGCATGCTGCTTGAACGATCCGAAACCCGGGATGACGACCGATCCACCCTTGCGCACCGTAGTGACGATGCCGTCGAGCAGCGTCTGCAGGATGCGCCCCGATTCGGCCTTGGTCAACGAGTGCTTGGTGGCGAGGTGTTCGATCAGTTCTGCTTTGTTCATTCAGTTGGACTCAGGTGGCGACCACACCATGTGGTCATCGTCATTGTGTCGCATTGGCCGCGCGCGCCGCCCGCAGCGTATCAGCCGCCTTGTCGATGCCGGCTTGCCAGCAGGTGGTCGATCGAGAAGTTGCCGGGCCCGCGTGCCATCAGATACAGCAACACGGCGGCCCAGGTGCCGTGCATGGCGTAGGCGCCCGGATAGACCAGCAACTGGATCCCCAGCGTCATGCCGAGCAGTGCCAAGGCCGAGAACCGCGTGCCCAGCCCGATCAGGATCAACGCCGGAAACAGGTGCTCGCTGAAGGCCGCCAACGGTGCCGCGATGCCCGGCGCCAGCAGCGGCAACTGGTATTCGTCCTGGAACAAGCTCACCGCCGAATCGGCCAGGCGCGGCCAGCCCAGCGCAAATTCGCCCGAGACGATGTTCAGCACAAAGCCCTCCACCTTGGTCTGCCCGGAATTCCAGAACACCGCCGCGATCGAGAATCGGGCAATGAGGGCAATCAGCGAATGAGGAATTGCCGACAGCGCGGTGGTGGCCCGATCAATCAGCGACCGCGGCGCTTCACGGCGCATCGAAACCGGGTTGGCGGATGAAGTGACGGCGGATCGGCTCATGGCGGGCATCCCTCAGGCAGGTGAATCGATGTGATGGCGCAGTGGCGAAACAACAGTCCGATCGACCCGGCGAGGTCGAAGGCGTCGTCAGCTGAAGCAGCGACGCCCGCCGACTGGCCCAGAGAGTCGCCACGCAGCAGCGACTCGACGAACGCTGCTGCGCCATTCGAGGCCGGCAGCACCAACACCTCGTTGTCCATGCGCAGAACGATGGCCGTTTCGGCGCGCATCGGGTCGACTTGCCCGAGGTCGGCGTCACCCTGGTGCGCGCCCCAGATCGAGACGATCGCAAACCGGGACCACAGCACCGAAAGCGACGGGTGCAGGCCGATCACCAGATCAGCCGTCTGCTCGCCGCAGGACAGCGCGCGATCGATGATCGGCTGTTCGATCGGCAGCCGATCGGCGCTGTGGCAGGCACGAACGCGGGCGAACTCGAGCCGCGCGACATCGGCCAGATACGGCAGCGCCGCAGCCGCCTCGTCGTCGGCAATGAAATCGGCGAACCGGTCGCCGTACAGCGCCAGCACCGGATCACGCGGCGGACAAGCCCGAGCGAATTGCGCCGCCAGGCGGCGAAAGAATGCCTCGCCGACCAATTCGGCCACGACCGGAAACGTGGCAGCCAAGGCCTCGACCAGCGAACTGAGCACATTGTTGCGGTGAACGGCGTATCGAGATGCGACATCGGATCCGTTCCAGCTTCCCAGTCCTGCCGGCACCGGCCGGCCCGGATCGAGCAGTGCGCTGGCGAATCCGTGCTGGCGTTCGAGGCCGGTGGTCGTCATGCCGCCACCCATCGCTCGGCCCGATCGCTGCTGGTGGCGGACGCCAGCATGTCTTCGGCCTGATGGGCCTCGGTCAACAAGACGTCGAGTGTCGGCACGTCGTTGTCGCGCTCGAGCAGCGTGGACACCGGGCCCAGGCGGTCGAGCATGGTTGCGTAGAGCTGCCAGACCCGTTCGGCCACCGCTGAGCCATGGCTGTCGATCAGCAGCGGCGCACCGAGCGAATCGCTGTCGACAGCGAAGCCGGCCAGATGGATCTCGCCAACCGCGTCGAGCGGCATCGCACCCAGATAGGCCGCCGGATCGCGGCCATGGTTGGTGCACGACACGTTGGCGTTGTTGACATCGAGCAGCAAGCCACACCCGGTGCGCCGCACGATCTCGCGCAGGAACTGGGGCTCGTCCAGGGTCGAAGCATCGAACTCGACATAGGTCGACGGGTTTTCGATCAACATGCGACAACCCAGGTGCTGCTGCACCTGGTCGACATGATCACAGACGCGTTGCAGCGTCTGGCGGTCATAAGGCAGCGGCAACAGATCGTTGAAGAAATTGCCGCCGTGGCTCGACCAAGCCAGGTGTTCGGAGAACGACGCCGGCTGATAACGCGCGACAAGCCGGGCCAGACGGTCCAGGTGAGCGGCAGAAAGCGCCTCGGCACCGCCGATCGACAGGCCGACACCGTGCAGCGACAGCGGGTACGACTCGCGAATCCGGCCGAGAAAGTGATGCGACGGTCCGCCGTCGACCATGTAGTTTTCCGCGTGGACTTCGAAGAATCCGATCTCGGGCCGCTGCGCCAGCACGGCTGCGACATGCTGGGACTTCAGCCCGATGCCGGTGCGCCTGGGCAGCGCGCCCACCGGGTCGGCAGGCCGGAGCGCACGGTCAGTCATCGGTTCGACCAGTGGACGGCGGGCGTCTGGCTGCGGTGAGCCCGCTCAGCCCTTCTTGGCGACAAAGACCTTGGTCTGGCCGAAGCCGGTCGGCGAGGTCGTCGACGCCATCTTCTCGCAGCTGCCCTTCGGCACATAGCTCCAGGCATTGGCCTGGTGATCGGTCTTGGACGTGCCGGCGCAGGTGGTGCCAGCGCCAGCGGCGCAGTCGTTCTTGGCCTTCAGGGCCACGCCGTAGCATTTTTCCTTCTCCGCCGCCTTGTCGGCGGCTGCGGCCGGCAGAACGGCGAATGCGGCACCCAGTGCCATTGCCAGGGAAACCGCGGAAAGTTGGGCAGCTTGCTTCATCTGAATCTCCTGAGGGGACTGTGTTGAGGAAGGGATGGGGATGTTTCGACGCATGGTCGAGTCGACCCGAATCCGGCGGCCCGGATCGATGCAACGCGCCTCCGAACCTGCCTGCCAGTTAGGCGCAGCAGATCGCAGGTTCTTACGCCCACCCGACCGCGATTGCAGTGCGAAAGCGGCCACAAACGAACCCGAAGGACCGCAAGCGAAGCGAGGGTGATTGGCGACGCGTCGGCGCTTGGCATCGGCGCGGATACAGCCGAAGTGTCACGTCCGGGCATGCCTCGACGTGAAACCAGGCACGACCTGACATCCGAGGCGCTATTTGAAGTGGTAGTGGTCGCGGTTCAGAACCGCTGCGATCGCCGAGACCTCTTCGGGGAACAGGCTCAGCTTCAGCTCGGTGTTGCACTGCTCGACCATGCCACGCAGAAAGCCCGGTGCATTGATCCGGCCTTTCGGGCGGTAGATCGCCGAGCCGTCGCCGCCGACCTTGCCCACATGGCAGGCGACACAGCCGTTCTCCTTGATCAGCTTGTCGCCCAGGGCCAGATCGGCATCGCGAAAGATCTCGGCTGCCGTCTGGGCTTGCAGCGAGGCGGCCGCTCCGGTCAATGCACCGAACAGCAGGAGTGTGGCCATCTTCATCGCAATGTCCTTGTTGCAGTTCAACCCAGTTGCTCGCCGATAGTCTGCATGTCCTGCTCGGACAGTTCGCCTGGAATGGCGAGTTGCAGCCGCCCCTGCCGGTCGATCAGCAGGGTCATTGGGACGACCCGGCGATCGGTGAAGTTCGTGCGGATCGCGGGTGTCGCCAGCGCGACCGGGAAATGCCAGCCCTGTGCCGCCAGG
Organism: Ideonella sp.; assembly: GCA_031398385.1. Lineage (GTDB taxonomy): Bacteria > Pseudomonadota > Gammaproteobacteria > Burkholderiales > Burkholderiaceae_C > Ideonella_A. The sequence goes on along the minus strand of JANNNE010000363.1, from coordinate 1,800 downwards.
TGGTTGCGCACCAGCCCCGCATCGGTGTCGGTGGCGAGGCCCAGGATCCGCAACCCGCTGCCGCGCGCCTGCAAGCCCTGATACAGGTTTTCGAGCCGTGCGTTGTGGCGCTTGCAATAAGCACAATCGGTCGACCAGATCACGATCAACGCCGCCCGACCCTTCCAGTCCCCAGGCTCGAGCCGGCGTCCGTTGAGCAACTGCAGCGGCGGGAAATCGACCACCTCCCCTTTTGCTGCGGCGGCCAGTGCGGATGCCCCGGACAGCAGCGCCAACCCGCCAACGGCGGCCGCGACGACCCGGCGTCGGTCGAGCGCGCGACCATGCAGGCCCATGCAATCGGATGGCTTCATCGTGCCAGTGAGGTTATCAGGCCGCAGCGATCTTCGAACCTGACGAGGGTATGGGTATGCACCGCCCGAGCCTGATCCAGCGGCCTCAGGTGCCGCGCGAGGCGCCCCGCCCAACCCATTGCACGGCCAGTTCGCGGACCAGCATCGTCACGCGCTCGCGCATCGCGGTGACCAGCGGCGTCAACGGTCGCACCGCGGATACCGCAGTGGTGACCAGAACCGGCAAACGCGGCTCGACGATCTGCCGCGCCTGATACAGCGCAACCACATCGCGGCGCGCCAGCGCACTGAACGGCAGGACGGCATGTCCGAAGCCCAGCCGCACCAGATCGAGCATGCCGTCGGCCGAGGCCACCTCCATGCCGATCTTCAGTTTCAAACCGAGGTGGGCGGCGCGGGTTTCAACCAGGCGTCGAATCGCGTGCAGGCGGTCCGGGATGATCAACGGGAAATCCGCCAGCGCGCGAAACTCGATCGATTCGTCCGTTTCGTAGCTCTCGGATGATCCCACCGGGCTGATCAGGAACAACGCCTCCTCGAACACCGGCGCCGTGTCGATTTCAGCCCGCGCATCGGGGTTCAGGAGCAGCGCCAGATCGATTCGGCCAACCATCAGCCACTCTGCCAGGTGGGAAGACAAACCTTCGACGATGGCCAGCTCGGCATCAGGGAACCGTTCCCGGAAAGCAGCTGCCAGGGGGGAGGTCAAGCCCAGACCGAGGCTCGGTGGCAGCCCGACGACAATCTTGCCGCCGACCTGACCGAGCGAGCTGCGCAGCTCGTCGCGCGCGCGTTGAACCTGGTGCAGGATGCCGTGGCCATGCTTCAGGAACAGGGTGCCGGCATCGGTCAGGGTGACACCACGCCCGTTACGCAGCAGCAAGGTCTGGCCGAGTTCGATTTCCAGCGATTTGACCTGTCGGCTCAGCGCCGGCTGCGCCATCGACAGCGCGACGGCCGCCTTGCTGAAGCTGCCCAATTCGGCAACCTGGACAAAATACTCGATCTGGCGAAGATCCATGGGCAGCGGCTCGCGGCGAGAAAAGATTTCGGTGCAGTCGATTGTCGGTCGAACCGGTCACCGAACCGGTTCCGATGCCTCGCCCGGCGACTCAGCCATGCCGAAGTGCTATGTCAGCTATCCGCCCGGCATCGTTGCGCGGACTTCGTCAATCGAAAAGAATCGACGACCGAGCGCCAACGAAAGGCCGAGCCGTGAGTCAGCCGCCGGAATCCGACGGGATCGTCAGGCCGACCAACAACCCATTTCAGGGAGACTGTTCAAATGATCATCGACTGCCACGGCCACTACACGACCGCCCCGAAGGCGCTGGAGACCTGGCGCAACCAGCAGATCGCCGGGATCAACGACCCCTCCTCGAAACCGAAAGTGGCCGATCTGAAGATCAGCGACGACGAATTGCGCGAGTCGATCGAGGCCAACCAG
>JANNNE010000354.1:0-2133 GCA_031398385.1 Ideonella sp. | reverse complement strand
ATCGGCGCGCCGCCGGGATATGTCGGCTACGACGAAGGCGGCTACCTGACCGAGGCGGTGCGGCGCAAGCCCTACAGCGTGCTGCTGCTGGACGAGGTCGAGAAGGCGCACCCGGATGTCTTCAACGTGTTGCTGCAGGTGCTCGACGATGGTCGGCTGACCGACGGGCAGGGCCGCACGGTCGATTTCAAGAATACCGTGATCGTGATGACCAGCAACCTCGGCTCGCACCAGATCATGCAGATGGCGGGGCAGGACAGCGAATTGATCCGCGAGGCCGTCTGGGTCGAGGTCAAGCAGCATTTCCGGCCCGAGTTCCTGAACCGGATCGACGAGACGGTGGTGTTCCATGCGCTCGACGCGAAGAACATCGAGGCGATTGCCGGCTTGCAGCTGCAAATTCTCGAAAAGAGGCTCGAGAAAATGGAGATGAAACTCGACGTCAGTGCGCAGGCACTGGCGCAGCTGGCGAAGGCCGGCTTCGATCCGGTGTTCGGTGCACGGCCGCTGAAGCGTGCGATCCAGCAGCAGATCGAGAACCCGGTCGCCAAGCTGATCCTGGAAGGCCGATTCGGCCCGAAGGACGTGATTCCGGTCGATGTGGTCGACGGACAGTTCGTGTTCGAGCGGGTCGTGCATTGATTCGTCGTGAGGGCCAGCCCGGGCCGAAAACGGCTCGGGCGCTGCCCTGCCGATAGAATCAATTCCCCTTGATGATGACGGGCTGCAACCGCAGCCCGGCCCGCGGCCCATGTCTGCTCTCCCTGCCTTCGTGGCGTCGCCGGCATCGGCTCCCGTGGTGATCGTCGGTGCCGGTCTGGCCGGCCTGACCGTGGCCTTGCAACTGGCCGACAAACGACCGGTCATCGTGTTGGCCAAACGTGGTGTTGAGGAGGGCGCGACAGCCTGGGCCCAGGGCGGCATCGTCGGTGTTCTGGGTCAAGACGACAGCATCGAATCCCATGTCCGCGACACCCAGGATGCCGGCGCCGGACTGGTCGACGAGGAAACCGCGCGTTTCATTGCCGAAAGCAGTGCTGCGGCCATCGAGTGGCTGGTCGCGCGCGGCGTGCCGTTTTCGGCCGATCCAACCGGCCCGCTGGGCCTGCATCTGACGCGGGAAGGTGGCCACGCGGTGCGGCGCATCGCGCACGCTGCAGACGCCACTGGCAAGGCGATCCATGATGCGCTGCTGGAAGAGGTCAGACGCCATCCTGCGATCGAGCTGCGCGAGCGCTGGATGGCGCTGGATGTCATCACGTCGCGCCATCTGAAGCGGGTCGAGACGCCACGCTGTTATGGCGTCTACGCGCTGGATATCGACGGCGGGCGCGTCGAGACCTTGCCGGCGGCGGCGGTGGTGCTGGCCACCGGAGGTGTCGGCAAGGTCTATCGCTATACGAGCAATCCGGATACCTCCACCGGCGACGGCATCGCGATGGCCTGGCGGGCCGGCTGCCGGGTCGGCAACATGGAGTTCATCCAGTTCCATCCGACCTGCCTGTATCACCCCGATGAGCGCAGTTTCCTGATCACCGAGGCCTTGCGCGGCGAAGGTGCCCATCTGCTGTTGCCCGGTGTCGATGCCGATTCGGCGCGTTTCATGGTGAATCATGACGACCGGCTCGAACTCGCCCCTCGCGACATCGTGGCCCGCGCGATCGACTTCGAGATGAAGAAGCACGGTCTGGACTTCGTCTGGCTCGATGCGCGTCACCTGGGTGAAGCCTTCCTGATCGAACATTTCCCGACCATTCATGCACGTTGCCTGGCGCTCGGCATCGACATTGCGCGCGATCCGATACCGGTCGTGCCGGCGGCGCACTACACCTGCGGCGGTGTGGTGACCGATCTGCACGGCCGAACCGACGTGCCCGGGCTCTATGGTGCCGGCGAAACCACCTACACCGGCCTGCACGGCGCCAACCGGCTGGCCAGCAATTCGCTGCTCGAATGCGTCGTGCTGGGGCGTACCTGCGCCGAGCACATCCTCGCCCATCCACCGGCTGATCTGCCGGCTCTGCCGGGCTGGGACGAAAGCCAGGTCGAGGATGCCGACGAGCAGGTGGTCATCGCCCACAACTGGGACGAGTTGCGGCTGCTGATGTGGAACTATGTCGGCATCGTCCGCAC
>JANNNE010000314.1:0-1709 GCA_031398385.1 Ideonella sp. | reverse complement strand
TCGATGCAGGGTTCGCGGACGAACTGCGGCCGGCACCAGCCGAGCGTGAGCGCGCGTTCGGCCAGCGCGCACAGGGCATCCAGCGAGGCGAGGGCGCGCGCCAATGCGCTCAGCTCGGGCAGGTGTTGCTGCAACTGATCGAGCAACTGGTCGAATAGCCATTTTTCGCGCGCCAACGCCCGATCCTGCGCCGACAAGGCCTTGTCTTCGAAGGCCTTCAGCTCGGCGGTGATGTAGCGCTCGGCATTCTTCAGCGTCTGGCGGCGCCGGTAGTCGGCTGGCACCTTGTCGACCTGGCCCGCGCTCACTTCGATGTAGAAGCCATGCACCTTGTTGAACTGCACCCGCAGGTTGGAAATGCCGCTGCGCGCCCGATCGCGCCATACGAGAACGAGCAGGAAGGCATCGCAGTTCTGGCTGATGGCGCGCAACTCGACGAGCTCGGCGTCGAAGCCGGCGGCGATGACACCGCCGTCCCGTATCTGGACGGCAGGCAGCTCGGCGATGGACGAACTCAGCAGCTGCAACACGTCGGGCGCGGGTTTCAGTGCGTCCGCGATTTCGGTCATTGAGGGCGCGCGCGGCACCGTTGTCGATTCGTGAGGCAACAGCGTCAGCAACTCGGGCAGCGACGCGATCGTGCTGCGCAGGCCCGCCAGCTCACGCGGCCGCACCTGGCGCAAGGCCAGCCGCGAGGTGATGCGTTCGACATCGCTGATATCGCGCAAGGCCGTACGAAGCGGCTCGAAGCCGTGCGCGATCAGGGCGTCGATCGCGTCGTGGCGAGCGCTGGCCATGCCGCGCTCGCGCATCGGGTGAGTCAGCCAATGGCGCAGCGCACGGCTGCCCATGCCACTGCGGCAACTGTCGAGCAGCGACAGCAGGGTCGGCGAATCCTCGCCGCGCAAGGTCTGGGTCAGCTCGAGGTTGCGGTGCGTGGTGGGCGGCAGATCGAGCAGTTCGCTCGAGCGCTGCACGCTCAGGCTCTGCACATGTGCCAGCGTCTGGCCCTGCGTGTGTTCAGCGTAGCTGAGCAGCGCAGCGGCGGCGGCATGCGCCGTCGTCAGGGCCTGTGCATCGAAGCCGGCCAGGCTCGCCACCTGCAGCTGCTCGCACAACTTGCGAAGGCCGAGCGCCGCATCGAACTGCCAGGCCGGCCGGTGCGTGACCGCGATCCGGGTACCGGACAGGGCGGCGGGAATGTCGTCGCGATCGACCAGCGCCTCGGCGGCATCCAGACGCGCCAGCCAGCCCGGCAATTCAGCGTCGTCGCATTCGGTGATGCCGAGCAGACCGCTCGACAGACCCAGCCAGGCCAGGCCGTGAACGATGCGGCCGCGCTGCCGCGTGGTCGACAGCGCCAGCAGCAGCGCATCGCTGTTGTTGGCCAGCAGCTCGCTGTCGGTGACCGTGCCCGGCGTGACGACTCGCACCACCTTTCGCTCGACCGGCCCCTTCGCCGTCGCCACGTCGCCCACCTGCTCGCAGATCGCCACCGCTTCGCCCAGCTTGATCAGCTTGGCCAGATAGCCCTCGACCGAATGCACCGGCACCCCGGCCATCACCACCGGCTCGCCGGCACTCTGTCCCCGCGTCGTCAAGGTGATATCGAGCAGCCGATTGGCGCGCCGGGCATCGTCGAAGAACAGCTCGTAGAAATCGCCCATCCGGTAGAACACCAGCGTGTCCGGAAATTCGGCCTTGATGCC
>JANNNE010000274.1:0-36343 GCA_031398385.1 Ideonella sp. | reverse complement strand
GCACGACCAGACATCGGCTACTTGCTGGTCTCCCAGACTTCCAAAACGCCGCCACTGATGGCGTAGCCCACTCGACGGCGACAACCGCTGCATCGAATCTCGCCCGCGCGCATGATGGCAGCTTCGATAGGCAGCTTCACTACGTGCCGGGCTGGAAGGCATACTTCCGGCTGGCGCAGACCCCCACGGTCATGCGAAGGCTGGACGCTTGGCTGCGGCATCGACTGCGAGCTGTCCAACTCAAGCAGTGGCGACGAGGACCCACGATCTTCCGCGAACTGCGAAAGCTGGGTGCCAGCGCCGAGCTGGCGGCACGCATTGCGAGCCGACCGCGCCGGTGGTGGCATAACAGCCGTCTGGGGCTGAACCGGGTACTGACCGTTGCCATGTTCGACCGCCTGGGAGTCCCCAAATTCTCCTGACCTCAACTTCTCGAACCGCCCGGTGCGGACCCGCACGCCGGGTGGTGTGGGAGGGGCCCGACCGACAACGGTCGCCCCTATCCCGATTGCGCCTAGATCGAACACGTTTTGAGGCGTTGCTCGGTCACGCTTGAAAACTCTCAGTCTCTGAGCTGTCCGCCACGCCGGCGCCATTCGTCGAGTAGGCCGTCAACGACATCGGCGGCGAGAATGTCATGTCAGGCGCCGTATCGCCATCACCCGGCCGAATGCGCACCACACTCGGGGGGGAGACTTCAAAGCTCCTCTGCTTGCCGGTTCAGGCAACCGGCAAAGAACTCGTCGGAATCGTTCTGCGAGCGACCAAGTGTTCTCCCAGTCTCAACCCCCAGGCGTAGATCGTCAATGCCGGATTGACGCGGCTCGAGCGCGGCAGAACGCTCCCGTCACCGACGTAGAGGTTGGCGAAGCCGTGCGCCCGGCCGTCTGCGTCGACGACTGAGGTGGCGGGATCGTTGCCGCTGACGAGGCTGCCGAGCGCGTGGGCCGTGCCCGCCATGCCCATGAACTTGTCGACGCCGGCCAGCCCGGCGTGCAGCAAGCGGGCGACAAACGCGTGGACGAGTGCGCGGTGTTCGCGCCATGCCGGGTCGATGCGGGCGACTTCGTAGTCCATCACCGGCGTGCCGGTGCCGGTGCCGGCGCAGCTGACGATGCGGTTCTCGACGTGCGAGCCGTCTTCGGTGGTGGCGAAGAAGCCGATGGCACGGCTGCCCGCGGCACGCAGCACGAACTTCGGCACTGCCGCCGGCAACTGGCTGCCGAGGATCTCGCCATCGATCCAGCCCAGGCATTGCACCGTCGAGTGCGGGAACTGGTCGTTGAACAGGATCGCGGTCTTGCGCAGCACGTCGGTGTCGACGAAGGGCGAGAAGCCGAGCACGGCTGAGTTCAGGTGCATCTTGAAGTTCGCGCCGACCAGCGCCGCCGACGGCAGCGACGCGCCGAAGCCGGTGTCATCGAAGTAGTCCTGCAGGATGCGCGGCGAGGTCATCGCGCCAGCGGCGAGCACGATATTGTCGGCGAGGTAGCTTGAACCGTCCTCACAACGCACGCCGGTAATGACCGCGGCGTTTCCGGGCGAGGGCAGGAGGTGCCTGACCCGTTTACCCGTGTGCAGGCTGAATTCTGGTGCGTCGGCGATGCGGTCCAGCAGGCAGCGCTCGGCGTCCGACTTGAAGCCACCAGGCGAGGCATAGCCGTCGAAGTGCTTGGCTTCCTGCTCGTTGCCGAGGATGCCCGGGTCCAGGCCGAGCGGCAAGCGGTCCGCCCGCCAAGCGCCGCTGGCGGTGATCTTGCCGATCAGCGCCTTGAGTTCCGGCTCGTCGTCGAAGCTCGTCACGGCAAGCAGGCGTTCGGCCTCGTCGTAGTACGGCGCCAGCTGTTCGTAGCCGAAGGGCCAGGGCAGGCACTGGTGTGCGGCGTCGGCTTCGAACTCGTGCGGCGAGAAGCGCAGCAGCGCGGCGCCGTACCATTTGGTCTTGCCACCGAGGTTGTGGAACTCGCCCGGCACGAATGCCCGGTTCTGCCCGTCGACCCAACCCTGCCGGTTCCTGAACTTGCCGTCATTGAAGACTTTTTGCACATCCAAGGTCGAACCGTCCCGCGGCAGCCGCTCGCCGCGCTCGAGCATCAACACGCGGGCGCCGGCGCTGACCGCCTTGTAGGCCACCGCGGAGCCGCCGGCGCCGCTGCCGACCACGATCAGGTCATATTGCTGGTTCATTCTCGGTCCTGTTTGAGCTTGTTTGGAATCGCGGCTTGTAGCCGCAGTGAATGCATCTCTGGTCTTGGGCGTGCTGCAGCTTGGCGCAGCCGACCTGCGCGTGGAAAACGCCGCGCGTGACCAAGGCCGCGGCGGCCAGCATTCCAAGCAGCGGGGCGCTGAAGTAAAGCCACAAGTCGCCCCACTGACCTGCCGGCGCCGCAGACGCGAGGCTGCGCGCCGGGTTCATGCTCATCCCCGACAGCGGCGCCTCGACGGTGATGTAGGCTGCCACCAGCGCGCCAGCAGCCAGGCCAGTGAATGGCGCCAACCGTGGCCGGTTGCTGAAGACCAGCACCACCAGCATCAGGCCGAACGAGATCGCAAACTCGGCGACAAAGGCCACCACCACGCCGCCATCGCCAGGCCGTGTCGCGATGTAGGAAAGCGGTGGCCCGGTAAACGCCGCACCCGCGACCGCAACGGCCAGCAGCACGCCGACGAGCGCGCCGACGGTCTGGGCCAGCACGTAGAACCCGGCGTCGACGCGGGCGATCTTGCCCAGGCGCAGAAAGGTCAGCGTGACCGCCGGGTTCATGTGCGCGCCCGAACGTTTGCCCCATGGCGAATAGATCAAGGCGATGGCGGTCAGCCCCATCGCCAGGCCGATCAACGCGCGCCGCGCGAGGTCGCTGTCCAGCGCCGCGCGCACTGGCGAGCCGGGATGTTCGAGCAGCAAGGTGAAGAAGGCCGCTGACAGCATGAAGCAGCCCAGGGCCCATCCCTCGATCAGGTACTCCGGCCAATGCTCTCGCAGCGCGCGAGTCGGCGACACCTTCAACCCCCGGTCTCGAAGCCCGGGTACAGCGTCATGCCGCCGTCGATGAACAGGGTGGTGCCGTTGATGTAATCGGCGTAATCCGAGGCCATCCAGACGGCCGCACGGCCGATGTCTTCAGGTTCGCCGATGCGCTTGTAGGGTACCAGCTTCATCAACTCGGCATAGGCTTCAGGCGTCTGCCAGGCCTCGGTGTTGATCGGCGTGCGCACGGCGCCCGGAGCGATGCTGTTGACGCGGATGCGCAGCGGCGCGACTTCCTGGGCGATCGATTTCATCATCAGCATGACGCCGCCCTTTGAGGTCGCGTAGTTGACATGACCCGCCCATGGAATGACTTCGTGCACCGAGCTGATGCACAGGATCTTACCCGCGGCGCAGGACACCTCGGGCACCACGCCGCGCCGCCTGAACTCGCGCACGGCCTCGCGCGCGCACAGGAATTGGCCGGTCAGGTTGACGCTGATCACCTTGTTCCACTGTGCCAGCGTCATTTCATGAAAGGGTGCGTCCTGCTGCAATCCGGCGTTGTTGACCAGGATGTCGATGGTGCCGAAGCGGCTCATCATCTCGGCGAACATGGCCTGCACCTGCTCTTCGTTCGAGACGTCGGCGCGCACCGCGTGCGCTTGGCTACCCTGCGCCGTGATCGCCTCGACCACCGCCTGCGCTTCTTGCTCCTTGCCGATGTAGTTGACGATGACGTCGGCGCCGGCGGCACCGAGTGCCAGAGCAATCGCCTTTCCGATGCCTGAACTGGCGCCGGTGACCAGAGCCTTTTGTCCTGCAAGCAGGCGCTGCGCGGAGCAGGCGGGCATGGTCGGTCTAGGCAGGCTTTCAGCCTGGTAAAACGATTCGTGATTGGCCATAGGGATCGTCCTTTCGGGGTTCAAGTGGGTGTCGCGCGCGGATGGATCAGCTTGGCAACCAGGCCGGTCCAGCCGGTCTGGTGCGACGCGCCGACACCACGGCCGGTGTCGCCGTGGAAGTATTCGTAGAACTGCAGGTGATCGCGGAAGTGTTCTCCCGTCTGCAGGAGCGGCAGGTGCCCGTAAACCGGCCGCCGGCCCTCGTCGTCCTTCGTGAAGATGCTCACCAGACGGCGTGACAGTTCGTCGGCGATGTCGTTGATCGTGGCCTGACGGCCCGAGCCGGTCGGGCACTCGACCTTGAACTCGTCCCCGTAATAGTGGTGGAACTTCTGCAGCGATTCGATCAGCAGGTAGTTGATCGGGAACCAGATCGGACCGCGCCAGTTGGAGTTGCCGCCGAACAGGCCTGAATCCGATTCCGCGGGCTGGTAGCGAACGGTCAACGCGTCGCCGTTGACGTGGAAGACGTAGGGCTCGGCCTCGTGGTGGCGCGACAACGCGCGCACGCCGAAGTCGGACAGGAACTCGCCCTCGTCGAGCATGCGTTTGAGCAGATGCTTCATCCGCTTGCCGCGCAGCAGCGACAGCAGCCGCCGTTTGCCGCGGCCCGGTTCGTCCCAGTGCGAGACCAGCGCAGCCAGATCAGGCCGGTACTTCAGGAACCACTCGAGACGGCGTGCGAAGTCAGGCAGTTCGGCCAGCAGTTCGGGTTCCAGAACCTCGACAGCGAAGAGCGGGATCAGGCCGACGATCGAGCGCACCTTCAGCGGCGTCATCTGGCCGTCGGGCAGGTGCAGCACGTCGTAGAAGAACTTGTCCTTGTCGTCCCACAGGCCGATGCCGTGGTCGCCGATGTTCGACATCGCCTCGGCGATGTGCAGGAAGTGCTCCAGGAACTTGGTGGCGACGTCCTCGTAGACGCGGTTGTGCCGCGCCAGCTCGAGTGCGATGCGCATCAGGTTCAGCGAGTACATCGCCATCCAGCTGGTGCCGTCGGACTGGTCGATGTGGCCACCGGTAGGAAGCTGCGAGCTGCGGTCGAACACGCCAATGTTGTCGAGCCCGAGGAAGCCGCCCTGGAAGACGTAGCGCCCGTCCTCGTCCTTACGGTTAACCCACCAGGTGAAGTTGAGCATCAACTTGTGGAAGACGCGTTCGAGGAAGGCCAGGTCACCCGCGTCGCCGCGCTGCTTGCGGTCGATCTGGAACACCCGCCAAGTCGCCCACGCGTGCACCGGCGGGTTGACGTCGCCAAAGGCCCACTCGTAAGCCGGAATCTGGCCGTTCGGATGCATGTACCACTCGCGGGTGAAGAGCACCAGCTGGTCCTTGGCGAAGGTGGCGTCGACCATGGCCAGCGGGATGCAGTGGAAGGCGAGGTCCCAAGCCGCGTACCACGGGTACTCCCACTTGTCCGGCATGGAGATGATGTCGGCGTTGTTCAGGTGCATCCATTCGCGGTTTCGTCCGCGGCGGCGCTCGGGCGGCGGCGCGGGCTGCGCCTCGTCGCCGGCCAGCCACTGAGGCACGTCGAAGTAGAAGAACTGCTTGCACCAGATCAGCCCGGCCAGCGCCTGGCGCTGCACCAGCCGATGGTCGGCGTCGGTCACGTCATGCTGCAGCGCTGCGTAGTAGGCGTCGGCTTCGGCCGCGCGTTGGTTCATCAAGCCATCGAAGCCGTCGAACGGCCTCTTTGGCTTGCCACCGGCCAGCCGCAGGCGAACCGCAACCGAGGCGCCAGCCGGCACCAAGGTCTGGAACCAGGCCGCCGCCTTGGTGCCACTGCGCGCCGGGTTCACGGCGTCCTCGCGTCCGTCAACCACGCGCTCGTGGAAGGCATCCTTGAAGAAGGCGTCACCGCGCTCGGCGCCGTGCAGCCTGACGGCATTGGTGTCGTTGTCGGTGAACAGCAACTCGGCGCCGCCGTCGATGTAGAGGTACCGCGTGCCCATGTCAGCATGCGAGACCTCGACTGTCGCATCGCCTTCGGCGGCGAGTCGGGGTCGCTCGCTGCCGTGATGCCAGCTCCAGGTGTTGCGGAACCACAGTTGCGGAAGAATGTGCAGCGGTGCCGCCTCGGCACCGCGGTTGTGCGCGGTCACGCGCATCAGTACCTCGCCGGGCTCGGCCTGTGCGTACTCGACGACCACGTCGAAGTAGCGTCCGTCATCGAAGACGCCGGCATCCGGCAGCTCGAACTCGGGCGCGCCAATGCCGCGCTGGCGACTCTCTTCCCCCAGCCGCCCATAGGGAAACTCAGCCTGCGGGTACTTGTAGAGCATCTTCAAGTAGGAATGGCTGGGCGTGGCGTCGAGGTAGTAATAGAGCTCCTTGACGTCCTCGCCGTGGTTGCCTTCGCCGTTGGTCAGGCCGAACAGGCGCTCTTTGAGGATCGGGTCGCGACCGTTCCACAGCGCCAGCCCCAGGCACAGACGCTGTTCGGCGTCACTGAAGCCGGCGATGCCGTCTTCCCCCCAGCGATAAGCGCGGCTGCGCGCATGGTCGTGCGGGAATGAGTCCCAGGCCGTGCCGTGGGCGCTGTAGTCCTCCCGCACGGTGCCCCACTGGCGTTCGCTCAGATAAGGCCCCCAGGCCTTCCAGTCAGCGCCTTGCTGCATGCGCTGGCCCTCTGCCGTGGCGGCCAGGCTCTCTGCTTCGGTCTTTGGTTTTGACATCACGCACGCTTCCTTGGGTTGGCGGACAGCGCAGCAGCCTGCGCCGAAATTTCTGTCCAGGCGCGCAGCGTCTCGGCGACGCCCCAGGCCTGCGCGAAGCATCCACGCGGCGCATGCGGCGGCTCAGCATCGAAGATCTCGCTGACCGTGCCGATGCAGCCTTCGCGCAACTGGTCGGCCACGCCGTCGAGATACGACAGCGCCTGCGCCGCGTCGCCGTAAGCCCGGTAGTGCGCGCGGGCAAAGGGCCCGAGCAGCCAGCTCCACACCGTGCCCTGGTGGTAAGCGCCGTCGCGGCTGAGTGGACCGCCGCCGTAGTGGCCGACGTAGCGCGCATCATCCGGCGCCAGGCTGCGCAGGCCACGCGACGTGTAGAGCTCGCGCCCGCACACCTCGACGACGGCACGCAACTGGGCAGCGTCGAGCCGCACCGTCGGCAGGGCCACGGCAATGATCTGGTTCGGACGCAGGCTGGCGTCGGCACGGCGGCCTTGTTCGTCCAACTCGCCCTCTGGGCCGTCGACGACGTCGTACAGGTAGCCGCCGGCTGCAAACCAGAAGCGCGCGACGAAACTGTCGTTGGCCCGGCTGGCGAGCTTGGCATATTGATCAGCGGCCTCGGCCTCGCCGAGCGTGCGTGCGAACCCGGCCATGAGAGCGAGCGCGTTGATCCACAGCGCATTCACCTCGACGGGCTTGCCAATGCGCGGCGTGACCACCCAGTTACCCACTTTCGCGTCCATCCAGGTCAGTTGCACGCCGGGCTCGCCGGCGCGCAGCAGACCGTCTGCCGGGTCGACGCCGATGCCGTAGCGCGTGCCACGCAGGTGCCAGTCGATGATAGAGACGAGCACCGGATAGAGTTCACTCAGCAACACGCCCTGCCCACCGGCGGCCACGCAGGCTGCGATGGCGTCGAAGTACCACAGCGTCGCATCGACGGTGTTGTATTCGGGCGTTTCGCCGGCGTCTGGGAAGCGGTTCGGCAACATGCCTTCGCTGACGTGTGCAGCGAAGGTGCGCAGCACCTGCGCCGCAACATCGTGTCGACCAGTGGCCAGCAGCAGCCCCGGCAGCGCGATCATCGTGTCGCGGCCCCAGTCGCTGAACCAAGGGTAGCCGGCGATGACAGTCTGCCCGCCGCTGCCTCGCCTGGCGACGAACTGATCGGCCGCGAGCACCAGGCGGTGCACCCAGGATGGGGCCAAGGACGGCGCCTTCAGGAGCAGCGCAGCCTGGCGTGCCTGCTCGCGTTGCAGCGCTGCGGGTTCAGGCCGCACCTCTTCGATGGACAGTTCGATCAGCAGCGACTCGCCCTGCCGCAGGCTGGCATGCAGCCGTCCAGGCCGGAACAGGTCGCCGGTATCGTCGAGCCCCCGCTCATTCTCGACGCGGTAGCGAAATCCCCAGTGCCAGTCCGCAGCGGGCTCGAACGTCGCGCCGTCGGCGCGGATCCAGAACGGCAGCGCACCTTCGAAGGCGTCGATGTGGCAGCCCTGTTCGACGGCGGTCACACCCAGCGGCCAGCCGCCGTGGCCCAGCGAGTGGTAGTCGCGGTAGCCGCACAGCGGCGTGATCTGCAGCGCCGCCGGCGCCGAGCCACGGACCAAGGACAACTGAACGAAGGTGGTGTTCTTGCCGTGTTCCATCCACACGCGCTGCTCCAACAGCGCATCGCCGAGCGCGTATCGCCAGACGGGCACGCTGCCGTCGAGGGCAATCGACTCGATCAGGCGCTGGCCCTGCGGATCGACGGTGCCGTCGGCGTACTCGTTGCTGCCCAGCGCGTAGTCGTGGGCACCGTAGTGCACGCCGATCTCCAGCTTGGCCACCAGCACGGTGCGTTGCACCGGCGGCGCCAGTGCGGCCACCAGCAGCCCGTGATAGCGCCGCGTCAGCGCGCCGGCCACGGTGCCGCTGGCGAAGCCACCCAATCCGTTGGTCACCAGCCATTCGCGCTCGCACGCCAGCGCGAAATCTCCGGTCTCGGCGCGCACGAGCGCAAGCGGTTCGACAAGGGCGGTGGTCATGACTCTCCAGCTCAGCTGAATGGGCATCACGCGCCGGGGACCGCTCAGTGGCGGCGCGACTCCACTGGCACCGGACTCGGCGCAACTCTACGTTGAGTGGGTCACACTGGGTCGGATGCGTGGCTGTTTGCTTACGACCGCGCGATGGTGAAGACGGCGCATCGTCAACCGCGCCCGCCCGAACGCGGGGAGGGTGGGTCGCGATCAGCAGCCGAGTAACTGCCGGGGAGCTGCCGACCAGATGCCGGCTATCACTGTCTGCCGGTGATCGGCACGGCGGTTCCGGTGACGGCACCTGCTTCGCGCGACAAAAGGAACGCGACGACAGCGGCGATGTCCGCGGGGCCCACCCATAGCGTGTGATCGGCGGTCGGCATGTCCGCACGGCTATGCGGCGTGTCGATCGTGCCAGGCAGGACGCAATTGGCGGTGATGCCCTGCGCCTTGTTCTCCTCGGCCATAGCCTCGGTGATGCGCAGCACCGCAGCCTTGGATGCCGCGCACACGCTGGCGCCAGCGGAGCTCCTCTGCGCTGCGCCAGCGCTGACGTGCACCATCCTGCCGTAACCGCGGTGGCGCATCGGAGTCAGTACGGCCTCGGACAGTAGCAACGCCGACAGCGCATTCAAGTCCATCAACAGCGACCAGTCGTCGGCCGCACCGTCGGCGACGGCAGCCGTCTTGAAGGTGCCGACGGTATTGGCCGGCGCGTCGATGCGGCCGAAGCGCGCCAGCGTCTCGGCAACGATGCGCGCCGTCCCTTCGCGCGTTCGCACGTCGGCGCCGACGACCATCAGGTGCCCGTGGCCATCCATGCCCGAAAGCGTGTGCTCCAGCTTGGGTTGGCGTATGTCGGCCAACGCCAGCATGGCCCCTTGCCGAGCCAGCGTCTGCGCGATCGCAGAACCCAGATTGCCGCCAGCGCCGGTGACAACGACGACTTGTTCAGTGAAGTCCAGCAGGTTCGTTCCTCGCCGATCACAGTCATCGGATGTCGGCCAATGCAGCGCGCAGCTGCATGACGTCGCCGACGCTGACCAGGCGACCGCGCACGAAAACCGGGTCGGCGACGAGCGGCAGCACGTCGAGCTTGTGCGGGCGGCCGTCGGCGTCGAGGAACAGCGGCGCCTCCTTGCCCGCTCCGAACTCGCCGATGCGGAAAAACGCCAGCGGCAGACCGCCGCGCGCACACAGCGCTGCGCAAGCCTTGTGCGGCTTGCCGTAGCCGGGCCGCATCGCGCCGAACAAGCACTTGGCGTCGAGGGTCTCGCCGGTGAGAAGCACTTCGCCATGGACCTCGGTGGCCACGACGCGCAGGCCAAGCGGCTCGATCTCGCGAGCCAGTTCCACGCCTTCTACCGCCAGCGTCGCGTGCAGGCCGAGCGTGATCAAGGTCCCGCTGACGGCGACCCAGCGATCCAATAATTCCGGCCGCAGCGGCGGCGCCGCCTTGCCGTTTGTGGCCGGGAACACCGTGCACGCGTTGCCGCCCAGGTCCAGCGTGCGTAGGGAGGGGTAAGGCGAGGACGACAGCACGCCGCGGAGCGTGCGAAGACGACGATGGCCCCGGCGTTGATCAAGGGGTTACGCGGGATGCCTTGTTCGCGTTCGAGCTGGACGATCGAGTTGAACGGCGAGCCGGAGGGCTCGCGCCTTCGCCAGCCGTCTCGGTTCTGCTGGGCATCGCTCAATTGGTGAAAGTTTGGTCGTAGCGATCCGACCAATTTGCACCTCAACTTCACGGATGCATTTTGATGTTTATGCAACGACGGGGTCTGCTGGCCCTTGGAGTTCTCAGCTTGGCCGGCTGCGGCGGCAGTGGCGGCGATGTTGAAGAATCCTCCGATCCCGAGATGGGCTCTGCCCAGGCGACAGCCGCAGATTCAGCGCTGTATCGCGTGACATTGCGCAACCACTGGACGGCCGCGGCATTTCCAACCCAATTTCCTGCCGGCGCTCATCTGACCGGCATCGTCGGCGCCACCCACGGCCCTGGGGTTGACTTCTGGGCGCTTGGCGGACTGGCCAGCACCGGCATCAAAGACATGGCCGAGCGAGGTCGGAAGACACCTCTTCTGGACGAAGTGGCTAACGCCATCACGGCAGGTACGGCCGCATTTGCGCTCAGCGGCGACGGCGTAGCTCTTGGAGTGCCAGAGGTTTCGCTGCAGTTCAACGTCAGCACTCGATTCCCGCGCGTCACGCTGGTCAGCATGCTGGGTCCCAGTCCGGATTGGTTCACCGGTGTAGGGGGCGTTTCTCTGTTGCGAGAGAGGCAGTGGCTACAGCGTCTGGAGATGCCGCTTCGGGTCTATGACGCAGGCACCGACGATGGCACCACTTTCGGCTCGACCAATGCGGTCTCGAGCCCCGTAACGCCCGTGCAAGCCCTGAGCACCGACATGCACGACTCCGATCTGCTGAATGGTGTGCACCGCGTCACCGGACAGGCCTTGGCTTCAATCCTGTTTGAGCGTCTGGCCTGAGTCAGGGCTGGCAGCTTGCTCAGCGACGCAGAAAGCGCCGGGCATTGAAACGAGAGCGCGTGAACTGGTCGCGCCGCAGCGCGTGGCGTCGTTCACGGCAGTTCTGTTCACGAAGGTGGCCGATGGAGGATGAGCCACAGCCTCGGCTCTCAGACGGCGGGGGCAGCCCCACATCAACATCGAGCCCAGGCGCGGGCTGACGACGATCATCACAACGACTGGTGCGGCAACCGGCACCGCAACCAGCACAGCGCCGATTACCGTGGCCGAACCTCGCACCATTTCGAGCGCCAGCAGCGCGCGCGAATCGGCCGGCACCAGAAACTTCAATTCGACTTCGATGTTCTTTTCACATGTGAAAACCAGCCGGCCCTTGAGACCATTGAAATGGTCAAGGAATCTAGTGCGTTGCCATGGAGGGCTGGTCTGTCAGCCGGTGAGACATCGCCGATATTCTGGTCGCCAACGGCGTGGCGTCCAAGCAGGGCGACTTCTATTACATCGTCGACCTTCCCGGCCTGATGGCGATGGTGGAGAAGGGCACGCGCTGGAAAGAGTTGAAGTCTAGCGACGCCTTCGCCACCAGCAAGTCGGTGCTGGTCAACTCGACAGACGTTCGAACGTCCGATTCGGCAGCCATGTACCTGGCGCTCGCCAGCTACGTCGCCAACAATCAACAGATCGTGCAGAGTCAGCAGGATGTCGAGCGCGTCTTGCCGATCGTGGCACCGCTGTTCTTGCGTCAGGGTTTCCAGGAGCAGTCGTCGGCGGGGCCATTCGAGGACTACCTCGCGCTCGGCATGGGAAAGGCGCCGATGCTGGTGGCCTATGAATCGCAGATGGTCGAGTTCTGGCTCAAGAACCCCGACAAGCTCAAGGGCGACATGGTCCTGCTGTACCCCAGGCCGACCGTCTATTCCAAACATGTGCTCGTCCCCTACACGCCCGCCGGTGTGCGGCTGGGCGCGGCGCTGGAGAACGATCCGGCGCTGCGCGAACTCGCGCATGAATACGGCTATCGGACCGGCGGCGAGGTCAAAGGCCCCGAAAGCTGGGCCAAGCGCGGCGTGAAGGTCCCCGACGTTCTCGTTGACGTGATCGACCCGCCAAGCTTCGAGTGGCTGGAACGGATGATCACGGGCATCGAAGCCCGTTTCAAGTGAATACAGGAGTTCCCATGAACACGTCCGATCAAGCGCCAACGGAACTGCAGCCGCCGCAAGCGTTTTCCCTAGAGCCTCCCGCGGCGGTAGCGGTCGTGCCGGTCGAGTCGGCCAGCGGCAAGGTGCGCCTCAAGCCCGAGGACGTGGCCGAGCTCGACGCCCAGGTGCGGCAGTTCATCGACGACATCACGTTGCACGACAGCCAGGACCCCAAGTTCAAGGAGGCGGTCGAGCGTATTCACTCGATGGGCAACAAGGACATCGAGGTCTCGGCTTCGGTGTCCAACCGCATGCTTGATCGGCCGGTGGGCTCGTTGAAGAATGGCCTGTTCGACAAGGGCGCACAGATCGGCCAGTCGCTGGTCGACCTGCGCCGACAGATCGAGGAACTGGACCCGTCGAAGCAGGGCGATCTGTTCTCGGCGCGCAAGCTGCTCGGCATCATTCCGATGGGCAACAAGCTGGCCGCCTATTTTGATCGCTACCAATCTTCGCAGACACACTTGAACGCGATTATCGAAGCGCTCAAGCGCGGCAAGGACGAGTTGCTGCGCGACAACGCCGCCATCGAGCAGGAGAAGGTCAACCTGTGGACGCTGATGGAGCGGCTCGAGAAGTACGTCCACATCGGCAAGAAGCTCGACGGGCAACTCGACACCAAGGCGCGCGAGCTCGAGGCATCCGACCCCGAGAAGGCCCGCGTGGTGCGCGAGGAGATGCTGTTCTACGCCCGGCAGAAGGTGACGGACCTGCTCACGCAGCTGGCGGTGAACATCCAGGGCTACCTGGCACTGGACATGATCCGCAAGAACAACCTTGAATTGATGAAGGGCGTCGACCGTGCGACCACCGCGACCGTGGCTGCATTGCGCACGGCGGTGATCGTTGCGCAGGCGCTTTCGAACCAGAAACTCGTGCTCGATCAGATCAGCGCGTTGAACACCACGACCGGCAACCTGATCGCCGCCACCAGCGAGATGCTGCGTGACCAGAGCGGGGCCATTCATCAGCAGGCAGCCTCCAGCACGATCGAGATCGCGAAGCTGCAGCAGGCGTTCGCCAACATCTACCAGACGATGGACGCGATCGCCGACTTCAAGACCAAGGCGCTCGACTCGATGCAGACGACTGTCAATACGCTGACCGATGAGGTGGCCAAAAGTCGCACCTACCTCGATCGAGTGCGCCGGCAGGAGTCGGCCGAAGCGCTGCAACAGCCACGCGGGGAGGTCGCGCTGTGAACTTTGCCGGCCGGCGCGGCGCGCTGCGGCTTGTCGGTGCCGCTGCGTTCGCGCTGGCCCTGATGGCATGCGACAAGCCGGACGCGCTGCCACCCGTGGCGGCTACCGATTCGCCGCAGGCGGCGTTCACGATCCTGGCCGGCTCCGAGTTGAAGGATCTGGAGGCTGCCATCGTCGGCGCGGCTCGGGCCGCTGGTGTCGACGTGAAGCTGTCTTACGCAGGAACGCTCGACATCGTCGAGCGCATCAATGCCGGTGAACGCTTCGACGCCATCCTGCCTCCGAACGGCGCCTATCCGGCGCTGGCGTTGCAGACCAAGCCGCTGGCCCGTGAAAAGCTCTTCTACTCCCGTATCGCCCTCGGCGTGAAGGCAGCCAAGCTCACAGAACTGGGCTGGAACTCGCGCGCGCCTGGATGGGCCGAGATTGCCAAGGCGGCGGGCGCCGGCCAATTGCGTTATGCCATGAGCAATGCCACCAGCTCGAACACCGGCATGAGCGCGTTGTTTGCGGTGGCTTCGGCGCTTGCCGGGAAGACCGAGGACCTGACCGCACAGGATGTGGACGAGAAGACCTTGAAGTCCTTCCTGTCCGGGCAGAAGCTGACCGCAGGCAGTTCCGGCTGGCTCGCCGAAGCCTACATCAAGAATCCTGCCGCGATCGATGCGATGGTCAACTACGAGGCCGTGATCCTGCGGGCCAACGAGAAGCTGGCGGCTGCCGACAAGCTGACGCTCATCTATCCGCGCGACGGCATGATCTCGGCCGACTACCCGCTGATGCTGCTCAACGGTGACAAGCGAGAAGCCTATAACCAGCTGGTCGCGACCTTGAAAGCAGCACCGTTTCAACGCGACGCGCTGTCAGCGACGTTCCTGCGGCCCGCCAATACGGAGGTCGCGGCAGCGATCGCGTTGCCGGTAGCCGCCGTGGCTGAATTGAGCTTCCCAAACCGCCTGGAAGTCATCGATGCGGTGCTCGGTGCCTACCAGGCGCAGTGGCGCAAGCCCGCCACGTCGATATTCGTGCTCGATGTCAGTGGCTCGATGAAAGGGCAACGCCTGTCCTCGATGCGGGACGCGCTGAAGCTGCTGTCAGGGGCTGAATCCTCCAGTGCTGCGGCGACTGCCAGTGCGCGCTACAGCGCGTTCCAGAGCCGCGAGCGTGTGGTGCTGATCACATTCTCGAATCAGGTTTCAACGCCGGTGTGGGTCAGGTTCGAAGCCGACAAGATCGACGCCGCAAGGGCCGAACTTCGCCAGCAGGCCGACGGCATGGTGGCGGACGGCGGCACGGCCATCTATTCCGCGCTGGCCACGGCGGAGGAGCTCGCTCGGCAGGAACTGGCGCGCGAACCCGATCGTTTCGTGAGCATCGTGCTGCTGACCGATGGTGAGAGCAATGCCGGTCTGAAACTTGACGAGTTTCGCGCCCGCTACAGCGGCGGCCTGCCCGCGAGGATCTTCCCCATTCTTTTCGGCGAAGGCAACCCGAGCGAGATGCAGCAGGTCGCCCAGCTCTCGGGCGGTCGTGAATTCGACGAGCGCAAGTTCCAACTGGGGCAGGTGTTCAAGGAAATCCGCGGCTACCAGTGATGCGGTGGCAGTCACGACAAGCCCATGCCTGAGCGAACTCTGAAGCTGCGGGCGCTGCTTTTTCTCTACAGCACGGCCAATATCGTTGGCAGTGCGCTGGCGTTGCTTGGCCCCGCGTTGTTGTTTGCCGGTGTCATCGACAAGGGATGGCTGCTGATCACTGCCGGGCTTTACGCCGCCGGCTGGTTGCTGGGTCGCAAGCCGCCGGAACTCGAGCGCCACATCGAGGACAGCCTGACCGTGGAGCAGACGCTGGAACGTCTGGACCGGGTAGTCGCACTGGCACAGCCGCACCTGACCGATGACATGCGCAAGAGCCTTGACCGTGTTCGCGGCTCGGTGGGCGAAGTGCTGCCCCGTCTGGTGGGTGCGCGGTCGCACGACGACGATCTGTTCACCGTGCGTGAGACGGTGTTGCGCTACTTGCCCGAGACCCTTGCCAACTATGTCGCGCTGCCACCGGTCTTCCGGCTGACCCATGCGCTGAAGGACGGCAAGACGGCGCGGCAATTGCTGGGCGAGCAGCTGGGTCTGCTGGATGCCAAGTTACGCGAAATCGTTGCCAACGTTGCTTCCAGCGACGCTGGCGCATTGATCGCCAACGGGCAGTTTCTGGAAATGAAGTTCCGTCAACCGGATTTCCTCGCTCGTTGACGCCGTTCAAGCCGTTTCGGGTGACGCTGGCATCGCGGCATGAGCGCGCAAGGCCGTGGACTCGTCTAGTCCGGATTCGAAGCGGGTACCGAATCGCTTCTTGCCCGACTCTGACAACTCGCGCAGTTCGGTCCATAACGGCTCGAGCGTCGAGCCGAGACTCGGCTCGGCGTGCACGCAGGCGATGAGCGCCTTCAGCTCAAGTTCAAAGCCGGACAGGCCCACGGTTCGGGCCATGCGATCGATGATGTCGAATGCCCGCTTCCGCACCTCGTCGGGCACAAGTGCATCTCGCACGGCTCGTGTCAGCGCCACAAACAGCGCGACCGGAGTTCGTTCCGAAGCGACGTTCATGTGTTCATTGTGCACTGCACCATTCGACCTTGTAAATGCACCGACGCTCGTCCTTGCCGCCGTCCCAGGCTGACTGACGGAAGGCGTAGGCGGTAGGGCTGGTATGGATGTACTGCCGCCGGCGGCGGCGCGGCGGGGTATGTATTCGCTCGATGGCGTTCAGACTCCTCCCGGCACAACCATTCAACGGAAATCTTCCAACCGATTGCCAGGGAAGCGTCTGGACTCGCCGTCCGCTTTGCGCTCGCCGCCTGCCGCGAAATGCCGCATCCGATCGCCTTCCCGCCTGAATTTGGAGCAGGTGTTGTATTGCGCCAGTTCGTATTCGAAACACACCTGGTCTCGCTTGACGAACCACCGGCCGGCGAAATGGCGAATCCTCCCGAAGTACCGGACCCTGCCAGCAATCGCGCCGTCGGGTGCGTAGTATTCAGCCCAGTCGGAACCGATCAAGGTAGCACCGGTGAAGGCCGCCATCAAAGCGTCACCCGGCAGAAAGTCTTCCTCCCCCGTTGCGAACAGGGGACT
This sequence comes from Ideonella sp., assembly GCA_031398385.1. GTDB lineage: Bacteria > Pseudomonadota > Gammaproteobacteria > Burkholderiales > Burkholderiaceae_C > Ideonella_A. The sequence continues at coordinate 19,741 of JANNNE010000274.1, read as the reverse complement.
TGCCAACAGAGCCAAGGCAACCAGTCTGGCTACCAAGGCGGCGGGCGTGCATTGCATGTCTCGTCGTCTTGTTTCGTCGGCCATCGCGTGGAGTCTTGCATCGCCTTGATGATGGTTTGACGACAATGATCTTGGCAAGGTCTATCAAGTCAGCGGGTGGCCGGCCGCCGGGTTGAGGTTTGTGACAAAGTGATGACTTCCTGTGCGGATCGAGGGTCATTCCCACTGTTTTGACACTGTGCGCGCTGGCACACGCTATCCCTGCCCAGTGCGTGCTAGCGTGCAATTTCAGTCGAGCCAGCCAAAGGAATCCTTCATGCCCGCATCACACGAGAAGCAAGTCCATCAGGGACGAATCGTCGCTGCGTTGGCGCTCCAGTGCCATATGCCGGTGCCCGAGATGGCGTCGCTCTACGAACATGAGAGGGCTGGACTGGCGTTGGGCGCGCACGTGACCAGTTTCCTGCACATTTTTGCGACTCACAATGTCCTGGAAGTCGTGCGCAAGCGGGGTCTTGACAAGCCAGCGCCGACGCTTTCCAGTCCCGCAATGCCTGTCGCATGATGGCGGGTGCGCGTTTGCGTCGGTCAATCCACTGAGGCAAGGGGCAGCCGGTTGTTGGCCGGCGGTCCGGCTGCGAGTGTCCGGCCGATCAATGAGCTTGCTGAGCCTCCGCGGAGGCGTCGCGCGGTATACGACGGCGAGCCGGTGTCGCTCGCTCCATGAACTTGATCCCTGCGACCCTGGCATCGCAATCACCCGGCACGGTGCGGCACAGGTCCAGGTCACCGATCCGGAACTGCTTCTGCGCCCGCCTGAAGCGCTCGAGGAAGACATGGGCGCTTTCCTCGGCGCCCATCATGCTCAGGCGCTGCGAGTTCATCGCCCCCACGTATCCGAAGTAGTCGATTCCCAGGCGACGCACGGCTGATGGCTCGGTATCGGCCATCTTGCTGACGCACTGTTCGTAGGCAAATGTGTCGTGGTGGATCTCGCCATGGCAGTGCGCCTGCGCGTCCCTGGCCGCGGCAGTGACCTGCGCCTGCCAAGCCACTGGCGCGTTCGGCGCTTTGACGGGCTGGGCACTCTGAGCGGCGTCAACCCGATGCAAGGGCGCCGCGACCACCAGCAGCATCGCGGCCCAGATGGCCGGATTGCAGGCTGGGCGGCGATTCGCGGGGTCGCACCTCAGTTGATCCGTGTCACACGCGGAGTGGGCGGCGCGAGGTTCGGATGCGCCTTCATGTAGGCCACGAAGGCATCGATGTCGATCACGCCGCTTTTTGTTGGTCGTGTTCTTGCCGGCCGTGGTGATCACCGAAAAATTGTCGCCCGGGCCGGGCGCGTTGAAGCTGTTGAACGTGACGCGATAGGTCTTCGTAAGGTCCACGCCGACTCCACCGATTCGAAGCGAGCCGGCCACGATGCGGTTGCCGGTGCGTTCGGCCGCACCAGCGGGCTTCGAGGCGTCCCACATGTAGGTGAAATCGCCGCTGGGTTGCAGCATCCGCCCGCAACCCGCGTCCTTGGCAAGAATCGTGTATCTGGTCGGTACCGTCGTGTTGAGGTCGTTGATCACCGGGACCGTGTTGGCAATTTTTTCGGTGACGCCGCCGGGCGGGGTGATCTTCAGGTCGATTTCGGTGGCCGCGCTGCCATAGAACCCGGTCGAGGTGAGAAGCTTGCCGTTGCGGGTGCACACATACTCCTGGTGCGTGTGGCCGCTGACCACCACGTCGACGTCCTTACCGATGGCGTCCACGATCGGCAGGATCTCGCCCGACAAGCCAGGGCAGCTCTGGTCATTCAGTGTGGCGGCGGTGGTCTGTCCGCCTTGGTGAATCAGCACAACGATGGCCTGCACGCCGCTCGCCCCGCGGCGAGCTGGACCAGGTAGTAGCCGCCAGCCGGAATCGAGCCTGTCACTGGCGTCAACTGACTGCCGCCCCAGGTCGTTCCGCTGGCCGAGGCGTATTGCACCGACCAGCCCGCGAGACTGACGGCTGCTGCGCCGCTGTTGTGCAATTCGACGAAGTCGTTGCTGTACGTTGCGCCGGAATTGCCGCCACCGCCATAAACCTGGCTGATCATGACCGCCGCACTGGCGGGACCGGTGAACAACCAGACTGAGGCGAACGACAGTGCGGCAAACGCGGAGACCAGTCGCTCGCCGTGCTGAGTCGGTATGCAGGATACGACCCCAAGCTGACCTATGAGGTCATGAACTGGCTGCCCGGCAGCCGTCATTCGGCTGAGCTGCTTGGATGGACCTCGGGACTTCGGATCGCGATGGCGGTGCCGGTTGTGGCGGCCAATGTGGCTGCGCGTCAACTCGCGCCAGTCCTGATGAAACGGGCGCTCGTCGCACAGCCTCGGTTGCTCCGCCGCACGAGCCCCGTCGACATCGCTGGCGACAGGATCACAGTTCATGCCCCTGGCGCCGCGCCTCGCGCCGGCCCGCGAGGTCGTGCCGTGATCAGGGCGCCAGCGGCGCCGCGTCGGCGCGTGGTGTCGTCATCGCTGACGGCGCCACACGGTTGGTGCCCGCCACCACCTCGAAGACCGCGCCCAGGGTTTGCACGTTGCTCAAGCTCTCGACGGTGTCGACGGTCCACCACTCCGAGACGACCTTGCTTCGCGTCACGTCCAGCAGCATGTAGCCGCGCTTGGTGAATTCGATGTATTTGAAGTGCGGGTTGATGCTGCGCAACAGCGCTGCCGTGCCGCCGTTCGGGTCGGGGATCGCGGGGCTGGTGATCGAGGTGGTCACGAACTCCACAGCGCGCGAGCCTTCGCCGGTGGCCGGGTTGTAGCCCCCCGCAGCGACCATTGGGTTATTCGGGTCCTGCGTCAGGTCGGCCGCCCATGCGCTGTGGATGTCGCCAGTGAGCACGACCACGTTGTCGACGCCAGGTGTGGTGGCGTCGCCCTTGATCACGGAGTACAGCCGATCACGCGCGGGCTGGTAGCCGTCCCACTGGTCGGGGTTGAGGAACACGCCGCCACCGGCCGCCAGCGGTGCCGCGACGGCCTTGAGCGGCGCGAACATCACGCCCTGGCCGATGAATTTCCACCTTGCGTCGCTGCCGCGCAGCCGGCCGGTCAGCCAGGCCTCCTGATCGGCACCCAGCAGCGTGCGCGCGGGGTCGGCGAACTCGCCGGCCTGCACGAAGCCATTGCCAAAACCGGGGATGGCGATCGTCGCCGGCAATTGCTGCGAGCGGGCCGACAGGCGCTCCTCGAGCATGCTCAGGTCGACCAGGTCGCCGAAGCGGAAGCTGCGCTGGTTGCGACGCGGGTCACGCGGGTCGGGCTGTCGCACCGGCATCCACTCGTAGTAGGCCTGCAAGCCGGCGCTGACACGCGCGGCGTAGCCGCCTTCGGTGTCGGGCTGATGGTTCTGGGCGCCGCCGGCCCAGGTGTCGTTGGTGATCTCGTGGTCGTCCCAGATCGCGATCAGCGGATGCTGTCGGTGCATGGCCTGCGAATCGGAGTCGCGCTTATATTGCGCATGTCGGGCTCGGTAGTCGGCCAGCGAGACCATCTCGCGTGCCGGCTCGGGCGTGCGCACGCTGCCGTACTCGGCCGGGCCGTACTCGTAGATGTAGTCACCCAGATGAAGCACGGCGTCGATGTCGGCGCGTTCGGCGAGGCGCGCGTAGGCGTTGAAGTAGCCAGCGGCGTGGTTGGAGCAACTCGCCACCACCAGCCGCAGGCGCTGCGCGTGGCCCGCGGGTAAGGTGCGCGTGCGGCCCACCGGGCTGGCGACGCCGCGGCTGAAGAAGCGGTAGAAGTAAGTCGTGCCTGGCTGCAGGCCGTCGGCATCGACCTTGACGGTGTAGTCGCGCTCCGGTCCGGTGCGGGCGACGCCGCGCTCAACGACGTGGCGCAACTGCGCGTCGCGCGCAACGACGTAGCGCACGAACAGGCGGCGTGGCGTCGCCTCGGGCGTCACGCGTGTCCACAGGATGACGCGGCGCTGCAGCGGGTCGCCGCTGGCTACGCCGTGCACGAAGCTGACGCGGCCCCGACCGGGATGGTCTTCGTCGTCGTCGTCGTTTGCCAGGGCGAAAATCGGCGCACCGGCAAGCGCCAGCGCGGCGCCGCCGCTGCGGGTGAAGAAGCCGCGGCGCGTGGGGCCAGCGGGACGAGGTTGACTGCGGCTCCGACGGCCCATGGCGACTCCTGGCTAATCAGGCAACACCCTGTCGCCTTGGGCTTCGAAGTCTGATGACCCTTCTTTACACCGTCATGACAACGGCACGTGGCTGGATGCGTCACGCCCGATTGCAAGCGCCAGCCAGTCGGCAGCCATTCACCGCAGCCTGCTTCGAGCCCGGAAGTAGTGCCGGCGCGTGCGCCGTCGAAGGCCTATCTACGATATCCAGGGCACCGGCGCGCAAAGCCCACTGGTGGGCCGGCTGGTCAGGACGAGCGGCGTCGTCACGCGCATCAACAACAACGGCTTCTTCATTCAGGACCTGACCGGCGACGCCAACCCGGCTACGTCTGACGGCATCTTCGTCTTCGCCAATCCAGCGACCTATCCGGCGGTTGCCGTCGGCAGCTTGGTCGGTGTGACCGCCAACGTGACCGAGTTCAACACCGGCGCTCTGCCAAGCGCAGCCTCGCCCACGCCGACCTTGACCGAACTGACCTCGGTCGCCAGCGCCAGCCAGATCGGCAGCGGCTATGCCATCGCGCCGACGCTGGTCACGCTGCCGCAGTCGTTCGAAGGTGAACTCGAGCGCTACAAGGGCATGCTGGTCAGGCTCAGCGGGCCTTTCACCGTGGGGCAGAACTTCTTTCAGGGCCGCTTCGGCCAGCTGACGCTGGGCTTCAATGGCCGGCTGGAGACACCGACCAACCGCCACCGCCCGGGCCCGATGGCCCAGGCCCTGGCCGACGAGAACGCGCGCCGCCGCATCATCCTCGACGATGGCAGCAGCCAGCAAAACCCGAACCCGACGCCTTTCCTCGACGTGACCACGGCCCTGCCGCGTGCCGGCGACTCGTTCACGGCCGTGCATCCCACGGACGGTGCGGACAGTCGCTTCGGACTGCAGTCGGATCGCCACGTGGCGATCCGGTCCGATGGCTGGTTCGGTGGCAGGCCCCATCGCTTGCCCTGCGCGACCATTGCCGACGGCTCGGTCATCGGTGCCGGCACTATCGTGACACTGGACGTGCCTACCGGGGCCCGTTGCAGGCTGCACGCATGCGACGCGTCGGCAGGTGGCGGTGGTCAACGACGAGGCCTACGAGTTCTCCTTCGAGCCGTCTGAAATCGCCACCCTGTGGATGACTGTCACCGAGCGAATCGCCGTCAGTGCCCGCAGCCGGCCGCTGCGCTCCATCGATCGTTTGAGGCAGTCGGTCAGGGACGGCCAACGATTCGATTCGTCCATGTCGTTGTTGAACCACCTGTTGCAGGGTCAAGGCGACGTGCTGGTACGCATCGCAAGTGATGCGACGCTGCAGGTGGACGAGATCGAAGACAACCTGCAACGCGGCGAGCTGCGACGCAAACGGGCCAGCCTGAGAAAGTTGCGGCGCGTCCTGGTTCGTCTGCAGCGCCTGTTGGCCCTGGAACCGGGCGCTCTGTTCCGCCTGCTCAGACATCCGCCGTCCTGGATCGCGGAGCGAGACCTGGAGGAGCTCAGGCCGACCACCGAGGAGTTCTCGCTGGTGCTGCGTACCCCTGGCCGCCCAGCAGGAGCGCATCAAGCTGCTGCAGGAGGAGATCGCCGCGCAGGTGGGTGAACAGACCAATCGCAGCCTCTTCACCTTGACCGTCGTGACGGTGTTGGCGCTGCCGATCAACATTCGCACAGGCCTGTTCGGGATGAACGTCGGCGGCATCCCGCTGGCAGCGGAAGCTCACGGCTTCTGGTGGATCGTGCTGGCCTTGCTGGTGTTCACGGCCCCGGCCGGTTGGCTGGCATTCCGCCGCCGCGATTGATCGGGGCCTCTTGCGAGCTCACTGCGGCACGACTTCGAACACCAGCACCTGGTTGCGGTCGGTGGTCGAGTCGGCGGTGGGGAAATTGTCGTCCGCCACCACCACCAGGGAGTCACGGCCGTTCGCCAGCCTGGGGCCGAAACTGAGCCCTTCCAGATTGGCGATGCCGCCGAGCTGGACCTTCAGCGTCTCGAAGTCCAGTACCAGACGTTTCGTGACCGGGGTGTGGTTGCCACTGGCAAGTGCCGCGACATTCAGCACATTGCTGGCGTTGCGGGTGTCGATCTCGTAGAGCCTGACCTGGTTGCCCACCACCCCGACCGAGAAGCTGCGCTCCAGCACCAGGAACTTGCTGTCGGTGACAGCCAGGATCTCGGTCGGCCCGTTGACGGTGAAGGAGCCGTCCGGCACCGGCGCGGCCTGAACCCGCTCGATCGGATAGGCCCACTGCGTGTTGGCGACGCCGCTTGCGCGGTCGAACACCGTGATGCGGGACGTCGAGCCTGCTGCCACCGTGGGGGCGCCGCCGTCCTGGAATAGCGCCCCTTCGGTGATCACCACCAGACGCTGACGGTCCGGGGTGAACGTCAGGCCTTCGAACACCAGGTTGCCGCGCGGGCCGGTGTCGGTGCCTGCTGTCTTGAACATCGACGGAAGGGCGTATTCGCGAACGAAGCTGCCGTCGGCGCGCATCTCGCGAACGAACGGGTCGATCACGCGCAGCGGCGTACTGCTCAAGGTGCGGTCGCCTTCGCTGACCCAGGCCAGGTTGCCGCTGACGGGGTCGATTCGGATGCTTTCAGGATCGGCCACGCGGGCATCGGGCACCTTGGGGAAAACGCTGCCGTCGGCCTGCTTCAGCGTAGTGGCCGACAGAAACTGGACGCCCGTGAAGTTGTTGGAGTCGAAGCTCAGCGCAGCGGTGTAGAAACGCGGCGCATTGGCCGAGTCGGTGGTGGTGCGGTCGTCGGAGATCAGCACGTAACGCTGGGCCGCGGCGTCGTAGTCGATGCCCGAAAGGCCGCCCACCACGGTGCCCTGGAAGTCGAGCCGACGCGGCAGCACCTGTTGTCCGATCAGGCGGAGCGAGGCGACCGAGCGTTCGGTCGGCGGGGTGTCGTCGGAGCCGCCGCATCCTGGAAGGGTGAAGGCGGCGCATAGAGCAAGTGAGGCCAGGCGAAGAGAGATCATTCTTTTGTTCATCTCGGGATCATCGCGCTGGCGTGTGAAAGCCTGGTGACGACAAGCATGGCCACCGCCGGATGAAGGTCGGCCGGATGATGGTGTCGTGTTCGGAAATAAGATATAAATCGTTTACATCATTGAACGGATCAGTTCATGAACATGTCGACCACCCCACTTGCAGTCGAATCCGAAGCCCCCGACACGTCTGACGCCGCTTTTGTGTCCGCGGCACCGACGAAGATCAAGACGCTTTCATCGAACAAGCCAGCCAAGAAGCCAGCCAAGAAGGCGGCGAAGACGGTTGTTACCAAACCGGCCTTGCCTGTGGTCCCGAAGGCGGCCAGCAAGAAGCCCCTTGCTACGCCGTGGGTCGATTCGCTTGCAAAACCGGCCGCACAACCGACTGCCAAAGCAGTGATCGCCAAACCCGCCGCCCCGAAGAAGGTCGCCAAACCGGTGAAGCCCGTCAAACCCACCGAGCCTGCCGTGGTGGCCAAGCCCCAGACCAAGCTGGTGCGCGATAGCTTCACGATGCCCCAGGTCGACTTCGACCTGATCACCACCTTGAAGGACCGTGCGCTGGGCTTCAAGCGCCCCACCAAGAAGAGTGAACTGCTGCGCGCGGGCCTTCAGGTGCTGGTCGGCCTGTCGCCCGATGCTTTGAAGGCTGCGTTGGGTCGCCTGGCGCCGTTGAAGGCAGGCCGCCCGAAAAAGGCGGACTGATACGCGCGCAGCGTCGGCCGCGTTCTACTGACGCCTGGCCAACGGCAGCAGCGCTTGCGGTGCACGCAGCCGTGCACAAGCCGTCGGGTGACTTTCGCCGAGTGACACCCGGCCGCCATCGGCGCGACATTCCTGTTCGAGAATGCCAAGTACCGGTCGGGCGAGTAGACGGCGGCGCCGGTCATGAGGGATCAATTTTCGGAAGGGCGGTCGGCGGCGCAATGGATTCGCCATCTTTATGACCGCACACGACAAGGCATCGTCGAAGCCAGTTTCGTCGCGCCCTCGTTCGACGAATTCTGGGCGCGCGGCGAATTCGAGTTGCCACAATTCCCCGATGACGGGGGATGTTCAGGGCGTTTCGTGAAGGGCGGCGAACGCTGTCCACGCCCAGCGGAAAGTTCCAGATCTACTCCCCGCGGGTCGCCTCTTTCAACTACGCCGATTGTCCTGGACACCCCAGCCGGATCGAACCGGCGGATCGTCCGATGAAGGGACGTCCCTTGATGCAGGTGGCCAATCGGCCATCGACGCGCTTGCACAGTCAACTTGACTTTGGTGCGTATGGCGTGCAAGAGAAGAGGCAGGGAAGGGAGGTGTGCGGAATTCATCCAAGCGATGCGCACTCGCGTCAAATCGCATCGGTTGACATCGTGCGTGTGTTCAATGAGCGAGGGGCTTGCCTGGCTTCGGCGGAGGTTTGCAATGACGTCATGGAAGGCGTCGTCCAACTACCCATGGGCCCTTGGTACGACCCAATCGACGACGGACGTGGAAAAAGACTTTGCGTCCACGGAAATCCCAATGTGTTGACACGCGATGTCGGTACGTCATCCCTGGCCCCGGGATCCGTGTCCAACGGACGCTCCGACGGACCTCGGCCATGACTCGAGGAGTCGATCTGGGGCAGCTGCGCCACCCTGCTCCTGCTCAACCTGTTCCTGGTGCTGCCGCAGTGCGCGCGCCGGCTGCGCCCGCTGTTCGCGCAGTGCTGCGTGGTCGGTGTCTGCTATGTGGGCTTCCTGTTCCTCTTCGACGTGCCGATGGACTGGACGCGCTGTATCGCCGACGAAGCGGCAGGGCGCTCCTACCTCGACATCGGTCCGTGGCTGGTCGATGCGTCGACGCGCTGGGTCGTCTCGCACCGCTGGCAAGACTGGTGCAGCGAAGCGCTGTGGATGTCGATGTATTTCAGCGTCGCGGTTTGGCTCAGCATCGGCCTGATCCATGCGCCCGCGCTGACCGTCACCGCGCGCCGCCGGACCCAGCCGATCGCCACCTGAGCCTGCAATAGGCGACGCCCCGATGCCGCAGGCGGGCTCGCGGTTTCGGCGGTGCGATCGCACTGAAGGCTCCTGCGGAACGGCACCTCAAGCGTCCGGAGCGTGCCGAACGGAACCGAGGCGCGAGCCCCCGAGGCTGCTGATGCCGAGACGACGTGGCGTTCCGCTTCGTCCCGATGCGGCCGCACCCAATAGCTGATGATCAAGACCCCGCCAGCGTAGCGAACATGGCCCCACAATCGCGCTCGACCACAACCCAGCAGTAGCCGCGGAACGTCGCACACAGGCATCAGCGAGCGCAACTGCAGCCGACTACCCGGCCTTGCGACAGCAGCAATGGCAGGTGCCGGGCTGCCGGGCCTCGGATGGGTACCCACCGGCAGCGCCAGCGAGGTGATCGCCGCGCCAGCCAGGCCCCGCGCCCCACCGCCGGACAACCAGCCGATCGGACGGTATGGAGGCGTGTCGCCATGGAGGAGCACGCCGTGGCGGCTGTCATGCGCAGGTCACGACTGGCGGTGACCATCGCAAGTTTCAACCCCAACCCTGGAGAACACCCCATGACGACGCCTCACCGCAGCCTTGGCGCGCTCGCGCTGGTTCAGGCACGCAAGCTTGTTCACGTCGGTCTCGCGCTGACGGTTATGCTCGCCCCGGTCGGTCCGGCCTGGGCCGACCGCGATGATGACGGCGACGACGGCAGGGAGGGTTACGCCATCGGCCTGTGGGGCGACCTGCCCTATTCAGCCGTGCAATCCGGCACCGGCGTGCCCAACCTGATCGCCGACATGAACGCGCACGCGCTGAAGTTCACCGTGCACGACGGCGACCTCAAGCAGGGTTCCGGCAGTCCATGCGACGACAACTTGTACTTCCAATCCCAGGCCTTCTTCAACTCGCTGCGCGCCCCGGCCATGTTCACGCCCGGCGACAACGACTGGACCGACTGCGACCGGCCGGCCAACGGCGGCTTCAATTCGCGCGAGCGGCTCGATCGGGAACGGCAGATCTTCTTCTCCACGCCCTATTCGATGGGGCAGCATCGCATGCGCCAACAGGTGCAGACCGAGCCCCTGTGCCTGGGCCTGAACGGCATGGTGCCTTGCCTGGAAAACCGTCGCTGGACGGTGCGCGGCGTCACCTACGTCACACTCAACGTGCCAGGATCGTGCAACAACCTGTGCGACACTACGCCTGACCCCGACGAATTCGCGGCGCGCAATGCGGCGAACATAAAATGGATGAACGAGTCCTTTGCGGTGGCCAAGCAGCGGCGCTCGGCGGCGGTGATGATCATTGCCCAGGCCAACCCCGGCTGGGACCTCAGCGACCCCACGCGTGCCCCGCTGCGCAACCCCACGACGCTGGTTCAAGCCGACGGTGCGCCCGATGGTTTCAAGGACTACCTGCTGGCGCTGCGTGAACAGGTGATCGCCTTCAGGAAGCCCGTCGCCTATGTGCATGGCGACTCGCACTACTTCCGCATCGACAAGCCCTTCCTCAGCAGTTCCGGCCAGCGCCTGGAGAACTTCACCCGCGTGGAGACCTTCGGCAACAGTGCCGCCAACGGCAACAACGACGTGCACTGGCTCAAGGTGACGGTGGACACACGCAGTCGTGACGTGTTCAGCTATCTGCCGATGATGGTCCCGGGCAATCGCACCGCCGTCGCTGCGCCATGACGAAGCCAGCAGCCTGAACGGGCGACTGCGGTCTTTCGCCGGATCAGGCCGGCGCTCGGACCCTGGCCCCACCTCGTCATCACGTTGTTACAAAAGCGCAGCAGCGTGAGGGCTTTCTCCGAGCCTTGGAATGCGGTGGCTCCGGATGACCACCAGGACCTGCTGCAACAGATCGAGCGCGACCTCATCGACAGCTAGGACGAGGAGCTGGAGCTCGAATTGGACGACCGCCAGCCCGATGTCCCGGGCGTGGCAGCGATCAACACCGCGGAGTCCCGCGCCCGCGTGCTGTTCGACCGCAGCTGGTACACCCGGGCCGGTGTCGAACGGGTGATGAACTTCTGCAACGAGGACGACGTCGAGGAGTTCTTCCGCTCGGTCCCCGGGTTCGATCGCATGCTGGTGCGATCGGGCATCCAGCTGGTCAAGTGCTGGTTCTCGATCACCGACGACGAGCGGCACCTGCGATTCCTGGGGCGGATCCATGACCCGCTCAAGCAATGCAAGCTGAGCCCGACGGCCTGGAAAGGCCGCGCCGCTGAGAGGCCTATACCAAGGCCAAGGAAGCGATGATCGAGCGCACGCTCATTGCCGAGGGGTTAAATTCCCATGCGCGCGGCGCTGGACCTCGAACAGGCGCGCATCCTCGTTCTCACCTTCATGGTTCCTCCTGCGTTCCATGTGTCCCAGTGTAGAGGCCCGAGATGTTCCACCACAAAAATGCCTCTGCGCCGCGCGGATGTCTCCGCTCATGTCAAGAGCGGGATGTCTGCCTGGCGGCGCTCAGATCGATGGTGTGGGTACCCCCTATGGGTCGAAAACCGAAAATCAACGTGCGCTACGCGGACACGGATCGTGATCTCCCTCGGCGAATCACCGGCGCGCACAAATCGTCAGCGGACGTTCGTGGCGATCAAGACGGAGAAGAGCAGGGCCGGGGAGGGCGCCAGCGACCGCTTTGGCGATTGCGGCTTATCTGATGCGTCGAGGTGATCTTGCCGACGTGGGCAGAAAGCGATCATTGACTTTCGCTTCTCGGGCAGGAGCGGCTGTTGCCACCAGCATCGATGCGCGCCTATCGAGCTGCGGATCGTTCTGCCTGCACCGTATCCAGCAACCCGCCTGGAACCGGCAGCTCGGTCTCGGGCATGTTGCCTCCAGCCATCAACAGCTCCATCGTCGTGTTTCACCGGTCGCGCCGGAGCGCGGCGTCCTTGCGCAACTTGTTTGCGGCGGCTACCAGACCCAGCGTTCGGGCCTGTGGCGCATAGGCGGTCAGAAGGGTGACGATGGCTACATGGTTGTCCGCCATCTGCTCGAGGCGCGGCTTCATCGCGGCGTGCTTGGGCAGGCCGTCGCGGCGGATGTTGGCCAGGTAGGCGACCAGAATGCCGGCATCGTTATCGGTGAACGGCTCAGCCTGCAGTTCCTTGATCAGCTTCTGGTTCTGGATCAAAACGACCCCGACCGCACGAAGCCCGCGCTCGTCAGACACAACTGGCATGATGCGTCGAACCGAGCAAGGGACAGAAAGGGGAGATTGAAGGGGACTGCGTCAGCCGCCAGACTGGCCGTTCAAGACATGCAATGCTGGTTCCAAGACGGCAACCACCGTCGTGCCGACGCCCTCGCTGCAACGATAGATACAGCGAGAAGCTCGCCCGCATCTCTGCCGCAATCAGCTCGTTGACCTGCCTGCGCCACACTCTTCACCGGTTTGGCTTGTTTCGGTGAGATTCTTGCCCGATGCCGCGAACCCTCGGCGGCGCTACAAGTAGTCTGGGAGACTTCGATGAAACCGAACGCGATCAAGAAGGACGTACTCGCCGGCAAAACGGTGGCCGGCGCCATGATCTTCGAGTTCTTTTCGCCGGGCATGTCGGCCATCCTCGTCAATGCGGGTTGCCGCTTCGTGCTCTATGACATGGAGCACACCGGCCTCGGGTTCGAGACCCTGAAATGGTTGTTTGCAAGCTGCCGGGGTCTGCCGATCGAGCCGATGGTGCGCGTGCCACGCGGCGAATACCCCTGGCTCGCCCGGGCGCTCGATCTGGGGGCGCGCGGCGTGATGGTTCCGATGGTCGAATCGCGGGCGCAGGCCGAGTCGATCGTTCAGGCGTGCCGGTATCCGCCGACCGGCCGCCGCGGCGCAGGCTTCGGTTTCGCGCAGTGCGACTACCTTGGCGGTGATGTCGGCGAGAAGATCCTGCGCGCGAACGAGCGCACGATGTTGATCGCGCAGATCGAGACCGAGCGCGGCCTCGAGCAGGTTGACGAGATTGCCGCGGTCGACGGCATCGACGTGTTGTGGGTCGGCCATTTCGACCTCTCCAATTTCATGGGCATCCCTGGCCAGTTCGACGATCCGCGCTTCGAGGCGGCGATGCGAAAGGTCGCGGAGGTCGCCCGCCGCAACGGCAAGGCGGCGGGCTTCATGGCGACCGACGCGGCGTGGATCTCGCGGGCCCGCGTGATGGGCTACACGATGATCGCCGGCGGCACCGACACCGGCCTGCTCGAACTCGCGCTGAAGAAAATGGTCGGCCAGATCGAGGCGTCCGGAAAATGAGTGGCGACGGCGTCGATGGGCAGTCGCGATTCCGGGTCGGCCTGACGCGCGACCTGCTGACGCGCAGCGGTCAACCATCGTTCGGACCGGGCCCGCTCGCGCTGCTCGACAGTGACCCGCGCATCGAATGGGAATTCCTGCCGGAATCGGTCGACGAAATCACGCCTGACATCATGGCGCGCTACGACGGCCTGTATGTGAATGCGCCAAGGGTCACCGCGGCGTCGGTGGCGCGTGCAGACCGGCGGGTCAGGATAGTCAGCCGGCACGGCGTCGGTTATGACGCGGTCGACGTGCACGCGCTCGCCGCGCAAGGCGTGCTGGCGACCAACACACCGGTCGCGGTCCGCCGCCCGGTGGCGGTCGCTGCGCTGACCTTCATCTTTGCGCTGGCCGGCCGCCTGATCGTGAAGGATCGCCTGACGCGATCCGGCCGCTGGAACGAGCGCACCAGTCACATGGGCCTGGGCTTCACGACCCGCACGGTCGGCGTGATCGGCGCGGGCGGCATCGGCCGCGAGTTTCTGGCGTTGGCCAGGCCCTTCGGCTGGAAGATGCTGGCGACCGATCCTTATGCCGACACGGCGGCGGTCGCCGCGCTGGGCGCCGAATGCGTGCCGCTCGAGCGGCTGCTGCGCGACGCCGACTTCGTCGTCGTGACGGCGCTGCTGAACAACGAGACCCGCCACCTGTTGGACGCCACGCGCCTGGCCCAGATGAAGCCCAGCGCGTATCTGATCAACCTGGCGCGCGGTCCTCTCGTGGATGAGCTCGCGCTGATTTCGGCGCTGCAGAACGGCACGATCGCCGGCGCAGGCATCGACGTGTTCGAGCAGGAGCCCGTCGCGCCGGACAATCCGCTGCTGGTGATGGACAACGTGCTGGTGACCCCGCATTCGCTGTGCTGGACCGACGAATGCTTCGACGCGATCGCGCGCGAGGGGCTGGCCTGCATCGCGGACTTTGCAAACGGCCGCAGGCCGCATTCGGTGATCGAGGTGGCCAACCATGTTTGACCTCAGTGGAAAAGTTGCACTCGTGACCGGCGCATCGCGCGGTCTGGGTTGGGCCATGGCCGAGTCGCTCGCGAAGGCGGGCGCCCATGTGGCGCTGAACGCGCGCGACGGCGCCGCAGTCGCCGCCCGGGTGTCCGAGCTCACGGCCCAGGGGTTCTCCGGAGAGGCCTGCGCGTTCGATGTCACCGACAGCGAACTCGCCCAGCGCTGCGTCGCCGACCTCGCGCAGCGCCATGGCCGCTTCGACATCCTGGTGGCCAATGCCGGCATCAATCATCGGCAGCCGATCACCGAATTCGAGCTCGCCGATTTCCGGCACGTGATGGACACCAACTTGATCGCGGTCTGGGTGCTCTGCAAGGCGGCCGCGCAGCAGATGATTCCGAGGAAGCAGGGCCGCCTGATCCTGACCGGCTCGATCAGTGCGATGAATGCGCGACCGACCATCTCGGCCTACGTCGCCGCCAAAGGCGCCGTACACGCCTTGACCAAGCAGCTGGCGGTCGAACTGGCCCCCGCCGGTATCACCGCGAACTGCATCGCCCCCGGATTTTTCGCCACCGAGATGAATACCGCGCTGATCGACAACCCGGTGTTCAACGACTGGGTCTGCCAGCGCACGCCGGCCGGCCGCTGGGGACGGCTTTCGGAGATCGGGCCGGCGGCTGTGTTCCTGGCCTCCGACGAGGCGTCCTACGTGAGCGGGCTGGTAATGACGGTGGACGGTGCGTTCACCGCTGCGATGTGACCGGTGGCCGATTGCGGGTCCAAAAATTTGCAGTTCCAAGGTCGGCTGACCGGTAGATTGCCGACGCAAAAAACAAAAGCCGAACGCACACAGTGGGTCGAATCGGTGCCTTGAACGTCTGGTAGTGGCCGAGATCGCCAGCCTGGTGATTGACGGCTGCGGCACCGGCAGGGGTACTAGCGGGGCGCAAGGCAATCTGACGTTGTCGAAATCTGCCGACTCCGATCGTCGTAACGATGAAGGAGCAAGCCATGACCATCGCCCTCATCAGGATCCTGTTGCCGATCGCGCCAGTACTCCGACAAGGACGGCTCATCCTTCTGCGGCTTCGCCTGAAGCAGCAGCCGGGCAAGGATATTTGCGTGTCGGCGGTGCGGCATTGGTGGGCAGCGTGATCACCGCGGGCTGGATCGACGAGCTGCGGCTCACGGTGCACCCGATGGTGCTGGGGCGGGGCAAGGCGATTTTCAAGAGTGTCGAACAGCAGCAGCGCCTCGCGCTGATCGAAGCCCGGCCGCTGCAGGTGGCGCTGGTCTCGCTGGTCTACACGTTGCGCTGAAGGGGACCATGATGGCCAAGATCGAAGTCGAAAACGTTTTGCGTCCGGGCTCCACCTACAAGGTCGATGCCGAGAAGTACGACGCGATGAAGCGCGCCTACCTCGCAGTACTGCCCAAAGCGCCGCCGGGGTGGACGGTCGCCGAGATCGGCGAGCACCTGTTGCCGCTCCTGCCTGACGAACACTTCCCTGGCGGCGCCAAGGCGGGCTGGTGGGCGAAGGCGGTGCAGCTCGACCTCGAGGCCAAGGGTTTGGTCGCGCGCGCTCAGGGCCGTCCGCTGCGGCTGCACCGCTGCTGACTGGGCCGAACAGCAGACAAACCAACAACGAGGTGAATCGAATGCCGGAAACTAACAAGGTCGTCAAAGTCAAAGGGCCCGCGTCGTACTTCCCTTCCATCGAGAAGACGTACGGCAAGCCGATTGCTCACTGGATGAAGCTGCTCGACGGCATGCGCACGCTGAAGCACATGGAGAGGGTGGCGGCGTGGAAGTCCGAGCACGCGATCGGGCACGGGCATGCCAACGCACTCGTCGCCCATCATCGGGGCCAGACGGAGCGCTGAGCCTCACGTCGGCTGTGCGGACCCGTCTCGCGGTCACTCTATGCGCACAGCCCGTTGGCCCTGATCCGAAGCGGTCCGTCGAGCCAGTAAGATCGAGGGTAGGGCAGTCACGACCGACGGTTCGCGGACCGCTGACGGGGTTGCTTGCCGAGGAAGGCGAGCGCGCGTGGACAGAAAGCGATCACTCGAACATCGCTTCCGGCCAACAGCTGTCATCGCCCGCTGGCAGCTCTCCGGCATCACAATCAGCCGGCCTTCGCGGCAGGCACTATCTCGCGGGCCTGAGATGCCACACGATGAACTCGGCTACATCGGCATGTAGTTGCGGAATCGTGGCCGCACGATTGAAGGTCGGCTGATCGTCAAGTAGCGTTGGGCGACGCTACCCGTCTCAAGCGGCGGCATCGGCGACACCACGGCCCCTTGCCCTCCTTCGGCCAAGCGCGGCAAGACTTGTCCTTGCTGTATGCATGCGCAGGCCGCCATTACGTCGATCGGACTGGCACACCCAGCACGACAAAAAGCCTCCTCTAGTGGGCGCGTAAAGCGGCTCGAATTTCAATCTGCGGGGATCGACATGCTGGGTCTGTGCGCTGAGGCACAGACTCGACGGCGCCGTGCGCCGAGCATGACCTTGAGACTCTCGAACTCCAGCGCAACCGCAATGTCGTTGCCGGGGGGTAGGACATCGCCTCGCGCCGCGCCGCCCCATGTCCTATGTCAACGCGTGCCACAGGCATCGATAGTTTGACGAAGGGGTGGTGGCGAACCATCCAGCGGCACGCCTAAGCCATTCACCGACGCAATCCAAGGAGCAAGACCATGAGCTGCATCGACGGTTTTCTGATTCCCGTGAAAGCAGGCAACAAGGAGGCCTATCGCGAGATGGCGGCCAAGTCCGCCGCGCTCTTGAAGGAATTTGGCGCCACGCGCGTCGTGGAGTGCTGGGGTGATGCATTGCCCGATGGCAAGGTCACCGACTTCAAACGCGCCGTCAAGGCGGAGGGCGAATAGACCATCGTCTTCTCCTGGATCGAGTGGCCGTCCAAAGCGGCGCGTGATGCCGGCAACGAGAAGTTCATGAACGACCCGCGCATGAAGGCGATGGGCGACATGCCTTTCGACGGAAAACGGATGGTCTACGGCGGTTTCGAGCCGCTGTTGGATGCCTGACCGGGCGACAGTCGATCCATTCATCCTCACACCAATCAAACGAGAAACCCCATGAAAGTTCAAGCCTACGTCACGTTCGGCGGCCGCTGCGAAGAGGCGCTGGAGTTCTACAAGAAGTCAGTCGGTGCGGAAGTCACTGCGCTGATGCGCTGGAAGGAAAGCCCTGACACGGCTATGAAGCCACCCGTCGGCTTCGAGGAAAAGATCATGCACGCCAACTTTCGCATTGGCGAAACCCAACTGATGGCTGATGACGGCATGGCCGAAAAGGCCGCGGAGTTCAAGGGTATGACGCTGGCGATCGAGGCGGCCGACGACGCTGAAGCGAAGCGCGTCTTCACCGCCCTCGGTCAAGGCGGTAGCGTCACCATGCCCTTGACGAAGACCTTCTGGACATCTTCTTTCGGCATGCTGACTGACAAGTTCGGCGTGCCGTGGATGGTGAATGTGGCCGAGCCCAAGGCTTGAGGCCCGCAACCGCCATGAACACGACCCAACTCAAGTCCGCGATCGACCTGGCCCGGCAGAACGGCGTGCGCTTTCCGAATGAAAGCGCTGGCTACAGGCAGGCGCGTGACGCGCTTCTCGCAGAGGAGATCGAATTGCGGCGCCGCATCGAACGCGTGGCGGAGCAACGACGCGCCCTTCCGCCGGGCGGAACCGTCCCCAAGGACTACGCCTTTGTCGGCGAGAACGGACCTGTCACCTTCTCCGCCTTGTTCGGCGACAAGCAGACGCTGGCGGTGTACAGCTACATGTACGGACCAAAGCGCGCGCAGCCTTGCCCGATGTGCACGTCGCTGATGGCCGCCTGGGACGGCGAGTCGCTGGATGTTGAACAGCGCATCGCACTGGTGATGGTGGCACGCTCGCCCATCGAGCGCCTGCTGGCGGTGAAGAAGGAGCGTGGCTGGCACCACCTCAGGCTGTACTCGGACCTTGACGGTGATTTCACCCGCGACTACGTCAGCGCGGACGACGCAGACATGCCGGGATTCAATGTCTTCACCCGGCGCGACGGCAGCATTCGCCACTTCTGGAGCGGCGAGATGGGCAGCAGCACGGCAGATCCGGGCCAGGACCCACGCGGTGCGCCAGACTTGATGCCGCTCTGGACGATTCTCGACAGCACACCCGAGGGGCGCGGCGGCGACTGGTATCCGAAGCTCGACTATGGCGACAAAGGTGCAGCCCATGTCTGAAGTCCAAAGAGAAAACCTGCAGACGAGCTGACCATGCGGTGCGGTTCAGCGTTCGCAACACGACTGGAGACATGGCACCATGGCGACGGATTTCGCCGGGGGCTGCAGTCTGAATTGGCACATCCTAACGGCCGTGTTTGAGGAAAACTGATGACCGCTACCTACACTTTCGACATCTTTTCTACCCTGGATGGCTACGGCTCTTATGGCCCCGATGGCGACTGGGGCGGCTACTGGGGCAAGCAAGGCGCAGAACTGCTCGACCGCCGCCTCGCCTCGTTCGACGCGAAGCAGCGGATGGTCTTCGGGGCCACCACGTTTCGACAGTTCGTCGAGATGCTGGCCTCGAGTACCGAAACGTCCGACGTGCGCGACCCGTGGGTCACCCGGATGAGGAACATGCCAGCCACGGTGGTGTCGTCCACACTGGAAGGACCCCTCGACTGGCCCGACGCGACTGTTGTGAGCGGCGACGCCGTTGACATCGTGACCCGGCTCAAGAATGGGTCCGAAGTGCCGCTGCGCTCGCACGGCAGCATCTCGTTGAACCGGGCCTTGATGGCCGCCGGCCTGGTCGACCTCGTACGCGTGACGGTGTTCCCGGTCATCTCCGGAAAGACCGGGACGCACCCGATCTTCGCAGGAGCGGCCGACTTCGATCTGGAACTGGTCAACTGCCGCACGCTCGACGCCAGCATCCAAGAGCTCATCTACCGGCCGACCCTGCACGTCGCTGCGCGCCGTCAGCAGACATGACATGACGAGCACACCCAACACCAATCAACCCGAACCGTCAGCGGCCCATAAGCGCCTTGAGGTCTTCATCGGCGCCTGGCATGCCGAAGGAACGTCCTACGGCGACGGGCAGGACGCCGCCGATCCGCGTGCGGCGGGTGTGCCGTGGACGAGCGACGAAAGCTATGAGTGGCTACCCGGCAACTTCTTCGTGCTGCACCGCTGGGATGCAGAGATGGGCAAGCACGAGTTCAAGGGTGCCGAGATCTTGGGCTACGACGAGGCCCAGGGTGGCTACTTCACGCGCATGTTCGACAACGCTGGACACCATCCCGACT
>JANNNE010000250.1:0-10097 GCA_031398385.1 Ideonella sp. | reverse complement strand
TGCACTGGACGCTGGGCAGCGCCGTGTTCACGCTGTTCGGCGCCGGCCTGCTCGGGTTGGCCCACACCTTCCCGGACGTCAACAAGTGGACCCATGGCACGCTGATCACCGCGATGCATGGCCACGCCGCGTTCTATGGGGCCTACGCGATGATCACGCTGGCGATGATCAGTTTCGCGCTGCCGTCGATGACACCCGGCCGGTCCGAGCAGGGCAGCAGCATCGGCTACTGGTCGTTCTGGCTGCAGATCGGCGGCATGTTCGGCATGACGCTGTCGTTCGCCACTGCCGGCATCGCGCAGGTCTACCTCGAGCGCATTCTCGGCATGGGTTATCTGGATGCCCAGCTCAAGATCCAGGTGCACTTCGTGATGCTGGTGGTCACCGGGTCGATCTTCGCGATCGGTGTCGGCCTGTTCATCTACGACTTCTTCCGTCATGCGCCGCGCTTCGAGATTGAAGATGGCGAGAAGCCGGGGCTGCGCCATGTCGTGACACCTGCACCGGCGTGAGCGCTTCGCTGCCGCCAGGCCAACAGCCGTATTACCTGGCGGCCGGCGACGAGGTCGCGATCTTCGAGCAATGTCACGTGCGCGGCTTGGCGGTGATGCTGAAAGGTCCCACCGGTTGCGGCAAGACACGCTTTGTCGAGCACATGGCCTGGCGCCTCCAGCGTCCGCTGGTGACGATCTCGTGCCACGATGATCTGACCGCGAGCGACCTGATCGGCCGCTTTCTGATCCGGCACGACGGCACGGCCTGGCAGGACGGACCACTGACCCGCGCCGTCCGCGACGGGGCCTTGTGTTATCTGGACGAGGTGGTCGAGGCGCGCCAGGATACGATGGTGGTGCTGCATTCGCTGACCGACCACCGGCGCTTCCTGCCTATCGACAAGACCGGCGAGACGGTTCATGCCGCAGCGGGATTCCAATTGATCGTCTCCTACAACCCGGGCTACCAGCGCATGCTGAAGGACCTGAAGCCGAGCACGCGCCAGCGTTTCGTGGCACTCGATTTCGTTTTCCCGCCGGCGCCGCAGGAAGCGGCGATCATCGAGCGCGAAGCCGCCGCCGACCACGCCACCGCGGTGGCCCTGGTGTCGCTGGGGCAACGGCTGCGCAGCCTGCGCGACCGCGGCCTGGCCGAGGTGCCGAGTACGCGGCTGCTGATCGCGGCCGCTTGCCTGGTGGTCAGCGGCATCGGCGCGCGCCAGGCCTGCTACACCGCCATCGTTTCTCCGCTGTCCGACGATGAATCGCTGGTCGGTGCGATGCGCGACCTGGTCGACGCCACGTTCGTCTGAACGCGGTTGCAGGGCATGGCCGAAGCCGAAGACGTCATCACCGATGCGGCGCTTCATGCGACGAATTTCGTCCAGGGTGTGTGGCGTCGGCACCGCGCCAACGCACCGGCAGTGCCCGGGCTCACGCTGGCCGATGTCGCGCAACGCCTGGACCTGCTGATCGTGGCCGTATTCGGTCGCAGCTTCCGTCTGCGTACCGCGCAAGCTCCAGCACGTGCCACGTTTCTCGCGAGAAACTTTCAACGCCAGCAGCGGCCCCGCGTGTTGGCCGCGATCCCGGCCACCGACGGCCACTGCATCTGGCTGCCGGCCGAGACCGGCCTCAGCGTTGCGGCAGCGGCACTGGAGCGGTTTCGCACGGTGGCGTTGCAGCAGGCGATGCGCGCGACCCGCGGCAGCGCAGCGGGCGCTGGCAGCGACGCCACGCCGCTGGAGCGCGACCTCTACTTGCTGATCGAGGCCCATTCCGCCGACACGTTCCTGGCACAGCTGCTGCCGGGTTTGCGGGGGCAGCTGCACGCCTTGCGGGCAACCGCGCTGAGCGCGCGTCCGCCGATGTCGAGTTTTCCGGTCGAGCGCCAGCCACTCGAGGCCTGGGTGCGTGGTCTGATGGCCGCACCCATGCTCGCGCGGGGCGCCGACGCGATCTGCAGCCCATCGTCCGAGCGATCGCGGCTGATGGCGCGCGACATCGCGAACCAGGTTCAGCCTGATGCTTCGACCGCTGTGCGGCTCGGGCCCCGGCCCTTGTTCAAGGATTGGTGGACCGGCGAACTCCACACGCCTGGCGCACAGCACCAATCGGCGGTCGAAGCCAACAGCGCATCCGACCTCGTACCGGCCACCCCGACTCGCAGCGCCCGGCTGGCGCGCCAGCCGAAGGTGCGCGAAGCCACCAACGAAGAAGACGACGTACGGCAAGGCGCCTGGATGATCCAGGCATCGGCGCCACATGAAGTCGCCGAAGATCCGTTCGGATTGCAGCGGCCGACCGATCGCGATGCGAAGACGGCAGCCGACGAGTTTGCCGAATCACTCGCCGAACTCGAGCAGGCGCGACTCGTCTCGACACCCGGCGCGCCAAAGGAGGTGCTGCTGTCCGACGATCCACCCGACGCAGCGGCGAAACCCGGTGCCGGTACCAGCGCCGACGGCGCGGGGCCGATCAACTACCCCGAGTGGGATCACCGCATCCAGGCCTACCGTGAACCAGGCGCCACCGTGCGTTTGCTGCCGGCCGCCGCCGGCCCGCAGTCGTGGGTGGACGACAACTTGGCCGAGCACCGCTCCATGCTGGACGCGATCCGGCGCCGCTTCGAGATGTTGCGCGGACAGCGCACGCCACTGCGTCGGCAACTCGATGGCGACGAAGTCGATCTCGAAGCCTGCATCGACGCACAGGCCGACCTGCGCGCGGGACTTCCGATGGCGCAGGCGCTGTACCGATCGCAGAAGCGCTCGAAGCGTGACATGGCCATCTTGCTGCTGATCGATGTCAGCGGTTCGACTGACGGCTGGGTCTCCAGCGGTCGGCGCGTCATCGACGTCGAACGCGAGGCGCTGCTGCTGGTGTGCATCGCCCTCAGCGCACTGGGTGAACCGTACGCCGCGCAGGCGTTCTCCGGTTACGGTCCTCAGGCGGTGTCGTTGCGGACCCTCAAGCGCTTCGACGAGCCCTACGGCAACGATGTGGCCAGACGCATCGCAGCGCTCGAACCCGAACACTACACGCGTGCAGGTGCGGCCATCCGCCATGCCAGCGCAACCCTGATGCGCGAGCCCGCCGCGCAGCGCCTGCTGCTGCTGTTGTCCGATGGCAAGCCCAACGATGTCGATGTCTACGAAGGCCGCTACGGTGTCGAGGACATGCGCCGGGCCGTCATCGAAGCGAAACTGCAGGGCATCGCGCCGTTTTGTCTGACCGTCGACCGGCACGCCGCCGGATATTTGCCAGGGGTTTTCGGCGTCAACCAATACGCCTTGTTGGCGAAACCATCGATGCTGCCCGCGGTGTTGCTCGACTGGATGCAGCGTCTGGTGATGACTGCGTAGTCGCATCGGTGTCGACCATTCGCTGACGTCGCTGTCCGGTCAGGGGAAATCGCAGGCGACCGTTCCAGTCGGCGCACCAAGGAGCTCAATGCCGCTGCCCCTTGAAAGCGTCCAAGAAGCTCGCCAGGTCGGTGATCCGGATCTGCCGGCTGGCGACTTGCAGGTAGTTCAGATCCCTGAAGACCGACAAGGTCCGGCTCACGGTTTCGATTGTCAACCCGAGGTAGCTGCCGATTTCGGCGCGGGTCATGCTCAGGTTGAGTTCTCGCGCCGAGTGCCCCCGTGCCGCCGATCGCTGCGAAATGTCCAGCAGGAATGAAGCCAGTCTCTCCTGAGCACTCAGTTGACCCAGCAGCCACAGGTGCCAGCGCCCGCGCATCAACTCGAAGCTTTGCAGGCGAAGCAGGTCGCGTTGCGAGCTTCTGGCTCCGGCCGCAGACCCGAGGAACGACGAATAGGCTACCGAGCTGGTCTGCGAATCCTCCAGTGCAATCACCGTGCAATGGTGACGACCGTCGGAAACACCTTCCAGGCCGACCACCTCACCCTCCAGGTGGAAGCTCGACACCTGCTCGCGGCCGTCGGGCAAGGACATACAGGATTTAAGAGAGCCGGTTCGCACGGCGTGCAGAAAGTTGAACGGCTCGCCTTCGCGATAAAGAATATCGCCCGCCCGCACCTCGCGGGCGACCGGCGATGGGCTGTTTCTCAGCAACAATTCTGCGCCGGCGGGGTCGCGTGGGATGTCACTGCGGCACAGCAGCACCGAGCGGCCATCGACGGGCGTGACGGCATGAACAACAGGCGCAAGACGCGCTTCGACCCGGACGACCTGCTTCGTCGACAAGGACGAGATCCTGCCAGCTGCAACGGTCATGGGCCCTTCCGAGGCGGTTTCCGACCGATATTGGTCGGCGTACGAGGAGGCACAGATCAGGTGCCCCGCATGCATCTTGCCGGCGCGGAACATCGCCGTCCGTACGGTAACGAACAGTTCGGAGGCGAACCTGCAGCACAAAGGTTCACGACCAATCCAATCGCCCGCTGCCGTGAGACGTGATAGAACGGGTCGACAGTGCGCTACCGCACACACAAGAGGCTTCATCACCACTAGACTCCTGAATCCGAACCGTCGGACCCACGTCCGATTTGCCCAACCGTCTTCCCATCACTTTCCACACGATGCAATGGCCCCGCAGTCCGACCCGCGCCTGAACCACCTGCTCGCCGCCCTGCCCGAGGTCGAATGGCAGCGCTGGCAACCGTTGCTGGAATGGGTGTCGTTGCCACTCGGCCGCGTGATGTACGAATCGGGACGAACGCTCAGTCACGTGTACTTCCCCACCACCGCCATCGTCTCGCTGCTGTATGTGATGGAAGACGGCGCTTCGGCCGAGATCGCGGTGGTCGGCAACGAAGGCCTGGTGGGAATCTCGCTGTTCATGGGCGGTGAGTCCACCACCAGCCGTGCCGTGGTGCAGAGCGCTGGCGAAGGCTGGCGGCTGCGAGCGGGTGCTGTGAAGGCCGAGTTCGAGCGCACCGGTCCGGTCATGCATCTGCTGCTGCGCTACACCCAGGCGCTGATTACGCAGATGGCGCAGACAGCCGTGTGCAACCGACACCACTCACTCGACCAGCAGCTGTGTCGCTGGCTGCTGCTGAGCCTGGATCGGCTGACCGCAAGCGAACTGGTGATGACGCAGGAGCTGATCGCCAACATGCTGGGCGTGCGCCGTGAAGGCGTCACCGAAGCAGCGCTGCAACTGCAGAAACTGGGCCTGATCAAATACTCGCGAGGTCACATCAATGTACTGGACCGCGCGGGCCTGGAGGCGCGCACCTGCGAGTGTTATGCCGTGGTCAAGCGCGAGTACGACCGCCTCCTTCCCGAACGCAAGGCAGCATAGTCAGGCCATCGAACCTGCAGCTTCGCCATGTGCGGATCGATCCAAGGGCTCCTTGAATAGCGGTTGAAGCGCCTTGGTCTCGACTATTTCGGCCCTATGTTCGCTGGAGCACGGAAAGCTGGCCAAGCGCGGTGCAGACTGCGCCGGAATCCTGACCGGAGAGCTTGTTGGCCGCTGTCCAGAACCACATCATCGAACGGCTGCCAAGCCGGGAACGCAAAGGTTTGCTGGCCGTGTGCGAGCCGGTGCAATTGATGCTCGGCGAGGTGTTGTGCGAGGCTGACACACCCGCGCAGCATGTTTACTTCCCGACTCACGGCTTCATCTCGCTGGTAACCCAGATCGACTCCCACTCGGGGCTGGAGATGGGCATGGTGGGGCGCGAAGGGATGGTCGGTGTGCATTTGGCACTGGGGGTGGCGAACTCGCCGCTGCGTGCCCTGGTGCAGGGCGCAGGCGCATCCTGGCGCGTTGGCGCCGGAGCGTTCAACACCGTCCTCGAAAGCAGCCCCGTGCTGCAGCGCGAGCTGAATCGCTATGTTTACGTGCTGATGGCGCAGGCCGTGACCTCGGCCGGCTGTCTGCGTTTCCATCTCATTGGTCCGCGCCTGGCGCGCTGGCTGCTGATGAGCGGGGATCGTGCACACGCCGTCCATTTTCACGTCACGCATGAATTCCTGGCCTTCATGATGGGCGTGCGCCGAGTGGGCGTGACGGTGGCAGCCAACGAGTTGCAGCGGCGCGGACTCATCAGCTATCGCCGCGGCGCGATGTCGGTGGTGGACCGTGAGGGTCTGGAGAACGCTGCCTGCAGTTGCTACGCGGCCGATCAGGCGGTTTATGACCGGCATCTCGGATGAACGTCCCATACGTGCCAGGCGCGAACCGATAACCGCCTGGCGCACCGTGCGGTAACGCACGGATGATTCGAGGCCAAAGGTCCTTGCTTCTTTCCTGCCACTCCGGCTTGCGGAGCGTCGGAGATCACCATGAGCCTGCCCACTGTCCCGCTGATCGCTTTCGTTCCAATGCCGATGCCGATGGCGGATCGGTACGTTACCGGCTTGGTCTCGCGGCGGTCGATTCGGATTTCGCCCACCGATGAGGACCAGGCTTGGGGTCCAGACCACGAGGTGTTCGTGATGAGCGAACTGGAGTTGCCGGCGTCAAACGGCATGTTGCCCGAAGACTGGGACATGCTCTTGGCGGCCGTGACCGAGCGTGTGCGTGGCACTGCGAGTGGCATCGACATCGAGTCGGTGCGCGCCGCGCTCGAAGAATGTGTGCAAGACCTGGGCATGTTGCAGTCCACCTTGAAACCAGGGCGTCAAGACCGGAAGCATCTCGCGGTGGAAGCCGTACTGCAGCAGGTTCGCTCGGACCTGGCCACGTTGCCGGTCAGCAGGCGAGACGGCCCGACCGAAGAGGCGATCGCAGCGGGTCGACCGGCGTTTGGAGGACGGGTTGAAACGCTGCAGTTGTTGCGCGGCGAGTTGCGCAGCCAGCGCGCCCGAGAAGGAATCGTCACCGGGGACGACGACCCAAGAATCTGACTCATGCCAGGCAAGGGCTTGCCGCGACGCCGTCGAGCAGCACGGCACTCCCCGTCAGGCGCACCCGAATGGGCTGTTGATTGAAATCCTTGCGCCGGTGCAATCGTTCAGTTTCCAGTCACAGTCCAGTTTGATGCACATCAATGCCTGAGCCTGCATCGGCACTAGCATTCACTGATCCCATCGACGCCCTGGATGACCCCCTTCTCGAACACCCGCACCAAGCGCCGCACCATCTACACGGTGTTGCTGGCGTGGTTGTTCGTTCTGGCTTCTGGATGGGCCAACGCCTGCCTGATTCAGGCGCGTGACACGCATTGGCATGCACCGTCGGATGACGCCACTCTGTCTGCCGAAGTGCCGCGCGTTTCGCCTGGTCATGTGGGCGTCGATTCCGATCATGCGCAGAATGCGGGCCCGGGCAAAGGTGCCTGCCTGAAGGTCTGCGACGACGGCAGCCAATCCCTCGTCAAATTGGCCTCAAGCGTCGATCTGACGGACGCGGCCATGGCGCCTCCCACGGCTCTTTTCTGGTCTGACCCGCTGGCCGCCGCTGCGCGGGACAACGCCTGGCTGGCCTTGCCGGCGCCCGGCCGGGCTGTACCACTGCGCACCCGCTTCGCTCGACTGACGCTGTAGCCATTTGCAGCGCCTGGCGCAGGGCCTTTCGCCCTGCCGTCCGCGTTGCCTGCCAATCCGACCTGACTTGGACATCACGCTCCAAACGGTGCCATGCACCGCGTACAGAGCGATCCACACAAGCAATCACTCTTTCTCAATCATCAGGAGTTCACCATGACTTTCATCCGTAGCTTCGTTTCTATCGCCGTCCTGAGCAGCGCTGCAATGGCCACCTCGACCTGGGCTGCCGCTGACGTTCAACATGACAAACATCACCCCGCGCCAGCCACGGGCACCCAGGTCGCCCAGGCCCAGCCCGGCAAGCCGGGCATGGGCATGCGTGCCGGCACCACCACGACCGACTATGCCGATCAGATGAAGGCCATGCATCAGATGCACGACAAGATGATGGCAGCCAAGACGCCCGAAGAACGAAATGCACTCATGGCCGAGCACATGAAGCTCATGCACAGCGGTATGCACATGATGGGCGGCATGGGCGCAGGCGCCGCAGCAGGCAAGCAGGCCGACATGGCTGCGCGCCAGGGAATGATGGAGCAGCGCATGGACATGATGCAGTCCATGATGCAGATGATGATGGACCGCACGCAGGTGGTCCCGGCTACGAAGTGAGGAGCCCGCCGTGCGGCCCTCACTCACCGTGGCGTCAAGGCCCGCGGCAATCGCTTGCGGGAGTCATTGCACGATCCGCGCAGGGTAGCCGTACCGCGAACAGGGCAAGGCACTGCCTGATCGCGACGCCGGCGCAAAGATCTGGTGTCGAACCAAAAAAATCCTTGACCCTAACATCATGTCAAGGTTCATTCTCAACTCAGAGGCCGGCATCAACTGCACCGACTCACGACGAAAGGACCAACACCATGACCACCACTCACCGCGATCACCAACCAGACACACTGGCTTCGTCCGTCACGCACGTGCAGGCCCCCTCCCTGGCCAATCACCAGGTTGCGAAGGGCGAAGGCAACGGCAGCACACTGAGCCGGCCCTTGAAGACTGCGCTGCTGATGGTCGCGCTGGTTGGCGGCTTCTATCTGCTGCGCGAGCACTGGAACCATGTCTCGGGCAACTGGATTTACCTGCTGTTGCTGGCATGCCCGCTGATGCATCTGTTCCATGGCCACGGCGGACATGGCGGCGGACACGGCAGTCACGGCGGTCACGCAACAGCCCCCAACAAGCCCGTCGACAGGGAGGAATGACCCCATGGACATGCCCTCACGCCACGATCACGCCGGCCACGCGCACGACCACCCTGCGGCGACTCCAGACCCGGCAGGCCTGAAGGACCCGGTGTGCGGTATGACGGTGACCCCGCAGTCCGAGCATCACGTCGAGCACCAAGGCCTGCCCTACTACTTCTGCAGCGCCAAGTGCCTGGGCAAGTTTGCTGCCGAGCCTGCGCGTTACGCCGGCGACAAGGTGTCGCCGGCTCCTGCCGAAGCACAGACGCAGGCAGCCGGTGCGGTCTACACCTGCCCGATGCATCCCGAGATTCGGCAGGATCACCCCGGCAACTGCCCGAAATGCGGCATGACGCTCGAGCCGGTGATTCCGGAACTGGAAGAAGGGGAGAACCCGGAACTGGTCGACTTCACGCGTCGCTTCTGGTGGACGTTGCCGTTCTCGGCGGTGGTGATGATTCTGGCCATGGCAGGTCACACCCTGCAGTGGTTCGAACCGCGGACCCAGACCTGGATTGAATTCGCGCTGACACTGCCGGTCGCGCTGTGGGCCGGCTGGCCGTTCTACGTGCGAGGCGTGCAGTCGGTAATCAACCGCAGCCCCAACATGTGGACGCTGATCGGGCTGGGCACCAGCGTTGCCTTCGTCTACAGCGTTGTCGCCACGATAGCGCCGCAAATCTTTCCGGCCGCTTTTGTGGTCAACGGTGCCGTAGCGGTCTACTTCGAGGCCGCTGCCGTCATCATCTCGCTGACCCTGTTCGGCCAGATCCTCGAGCTGAAGGCGCGTTCGCAGACCTCGGCTGCAATCCGGTCGCTGCTCGGCCTGGCACCGAAAACGGCACGTCGCATCGCCGCCGACGGCACCGAGGAAGATGTCCCGCTGACCAACGTTCACGTCGGCGACCTGCTGCGGGTGCGTCCGGGGGAGAAAGTGCCGGTCGACGGCGTCGTCGTCGAAGGCAGCAGCGCGCTCGACGAATCAATGCTCACTGGCGAACCCATGCCGGTGACCAAGCGCGCCGGCGACAAGCTGATCGGTGCGACGATGAACACCAGCGGCGCGCTGGTGATGCGATCGGAACACGTCGGCTCGGCCACCGTGCTGTCGCAGATCGTGCAGATGGTGGCGCAGGCGCAGCGCTCGCGCGCACCGATGCAGCGCATGGCCGACGTGGTCGCCGGCTACTTCGTCATGGTCGTCGTGGCTATCGCCGTGCTCACCTTCTTCGCCTGGGGCCTGTTCGGGCCCGAGCAGGGTTGGGTCTTCGGCTTGATCAATGCGGTGGCGGTGCTGATCATCGCCTGCCCGTGTGCCTTGGGCCTGGCCACGCCGATGTCGATCATGGTTGCCACCGGCAAGGGCGCGACCAGTGGGGTGTTGTTCCGCGACGCCGCAGCGATCGAAAATCTGCGCAGGATCGATACGTTGATCGTCGACAAGACCGGCACG
>JANNNE010000235.1:0-14219 GCA_031398385.1 Ideonella sp. | reverse complement strand
CGGGCTGGCGATGGCGCTCGACGTGTTCGGCGCAGCGTCCGGGCTGGGGGCTGCAGCGCACTGGCAGGTGATCGGTGCGGGCGTGGTCTCGCAAGGCGGCTTCCAGATGCCGTAGGCGCCGATCGGCTGGCTCGGCCTGCTGATGCTGACCATCGGCTGGCTTCTTCGATTGCATCTGCACCCGTGCGTCCCCCCACCACGAAGCTTAACCGCTGACCCAAGAAACTGGCGTCGCCAACGCCCCGGTGCGGGCGTCGGAGAGTGCCGAGCGCGCAGGTAGGCGGTGACACTGCCGCTCAGCCCACCCGTGCCACTCGCGCGCTCGCGAATCGCATCCAGGTCGGCCGGCGCGGGGTGCAGGTCGAGGCGCCGACCGGCCTTGACGATCTGGCTCGGGATGTCGTGGCCGATCAGCGCCGGCAGCCGGTTCGAGGCCTCGATCAGCCGCTGCAGGTCGACTCCGGTGTCAGGGGCGGCGCGCTATCAATCGAGCTTGATCCCCAGGTCGACCGCCAGCTTGATCCAGACGGGCACGTCGCGCGCCCAGTCGGCGCGCGTCTCGGCCAGGTTCTTGGGCTTGTTGGGGATCGCGAAGGTCTCGCGGATCTGGGCGGCGCGCGCGGTGTTGGCCCCTTCGACCGCCACCTGCGACAGCGCTTGCAGCACCGCCTCGGGCGTGCCCGCCGGCGCCATCAGCGGCAGGCCGCCCTCGAGCTGCACCAGGCGCCCTTGCACACCTTGTTCGGCGAGCGTGGGCACATCGGGCAGCTTGGGACTGCGGTACGAGCCGGTCACGCCGATCGGCTTGACACCGCGGGTCGACACGGTGCTGAAGGCCTGGAAGCTGCCGATCGCCGCGGTCAACTGGCCGCCGGCCAGGTCGACCCACATCGGCGATTCGCCCTTGTAGTTGATCGTCTGCAGCTTGGTGCCGTCGTTGCGGTTCATCTGGTCCGCCACCATCTGCGGATAAGAGCCGGGTGCATAGCTGCCCATGTTG
This sequence comes from Ideonella sp., assembly GCA_031398385.1. Classification (GTDB taxonomy): domain Bacteria; phylum Pseudomonadota; class Gammaproteobacteria; order Burkholderiales; family Burkholderiaceae_C; genus Ideonella_A. The sequence goes on along the minus strand of JANNNE010000235.1, from coordinate 13,219 downwards.
CTGGGATTGGCCTTGGCATAAGTGACCAGCTCGCGGTAGTTGCTGATGCCGAGTTTTTCGGGAACGCCGAACACCAGCGGGCCCGACGGGAAGAAGGCCACCGGCACGATGTCCTTGTCGAGGTTGTAGGGCAGCTTGGAGTACAGCACCCGGTTCTGCCACACCGTGCCCGAGGTGGTCATCAGCAGCGTGTAACCGTCGGGCGCCGACTTGGCCACCGCATCGATCGCGATCACCGCGCCTGCACCGGGCTTGTTCTCGACCACGGCGGTGACACCGAATTTGGCGGTCAGGTGCTCGGCATACAAACGGGCATAGGCATCGGTCAGCCCCCCGGGCGGAAAGGCCACGATGATGCGGATCGGCTTGTTCGGCCAGCTGCCTTCGGCGCGTTTGGCGGGTTTGATCTCGCTGGTCTGGGCCTGAGCCAGCGGCCCGGTGGCCAGGGCAGCAGCGGCGGCCAGCGCAAGCAGGTGGCGGCGCTTGGGGTGGTTGGTCAGGGACATGGTGTCTCCAGGTGGGTGTTTTGATTCGGCCAACCGGGATGCTGCCGCAAAACGTGGCGCCTGCCCATCGGGGTCATCGCCATGCGCGGCGGGCTGGCGCAAGCGCCGAGACGGCCGCGTGCGGGCATGGCGATTGCCTTGAATCGGGCTTCGACCTTCAAGGCCTGAAGGTCCTCCTGCCACCCTTTCGGAGATGAACATGAGCGTGATGCCACTGGTGTTGGAGCAACTGCAGCATGGGACCAGCAACGCACCGGCGTACCCGGCGAGCACTGGGCGACATTCGGCACCGGCGTGATGCTGCTCCGCATGGCGCGTTCGCGGCGGTCACCCTGGCTGCGCCTGGCGGTCGGCGTCGCTGGCGTTGCCTTCGTCTGGCGTGCCGCCAGCGGCCGCGATGGCTTTCTGCGCAAACTCGGTGAGCAGGCCGACCTCGCGAAGACCGCCGCGCCGGGGGTGACGAATCCCGAACGGACTCCCGAGCCACAGCAACAGCCGCCGGTGCAATCCTGGCCATCGACCAATCCCATATTGCCGATCTCGCAGGCCGATCGGTCGTCCCTCTATAACGGCGGTTGATCAGCTGCGGACCAGTCGTCCGTCGACGAGCTCGATCACCCGGTCGCAACGCGCCGCCAGCCGCGGGTCGTGCGTCACCACGAGGAACGAGGTGTGCAGGTCGGCGTGCATGCGCCGCATCAGTGCAAAAACCTCGTCCGACGCCGCGGTGTCCAGGTTGCCGGTGGGCTCGTCTGCCAGCACCAGGGGTGGTTGCAGCACCAGGGCCCGTGCGATGGCCACGCGCTGCTGCATGCCGCCCGACAACTCGCCCGGGCGCTTGTCCATCGCATCACCGAGGCCGACGGCTGCGAGCACCGCGCGCGCCCGTTCACGTTGTGCGGGGGTGATGCGCCCTTCGCGCATCAGGGCCGGCAGCGTCACGTTCTCGAGTGCGCTGAAGGCCGGCAGCAGGTGGTGGAACTGGAACACGAAGCCGAGCGCGCTGCGTCGGCGCAGCGTGAGGGCGGCGTCGTCGAGCCCATTCACCTCGTCGCCTTCGATGCGGTAACTGCCAGCCGTCATCCGCTCGAGCAGGCCCACGATGTTCAGCAGCGTGCTCTTGCCGGAGCCCGAGGGGCCGATCAGGGCGACGAACTCGCCGCGCGCGATGCTGAACGACACGCCATGCAAGACTTCGGCTTCGTTGGGCAGGCCGGGGTTGTAGCTTTTGCGGACGCCGCTGAGTTCGATGAGCGGGCCAGCCCCCTGGTCGGCAGGACGCGGGTTCATTGGCGTATCGCCTGTGCGGGGTCGAGGCGAGCCGCACGCCGAGCCGGCGCCACCGCCGCCAGCACACCGCACACCGTGGCAATGGCGGCCACGCGCAGCGCCAGCAGCGGCGCGAGGACGATGTCGAACAGCGGCAGGCCGTCGGAGCCGCGCACGAAAAAGGTGAAGGCCCAGATCAGCAGCGCCGCGAACACCACCCCCAGCGCCGAACCCAGCGCGCCGACCACCGCGCCTTGCAGCAGGAAGATGCGCAGCACCTGGCTTTGGGTCGCCCCCATCGCACGCAGGATGCCGATCTCGCGCTGCTTCTGCACCACCGACACCACCAGCACGCTGGCGATACCCAGCACCACCACGATCAGCACCACCCCGCGGATCAATGCGGTACTCACCGACTGGGCGTTCAGGGCCGACACGAGCTGCGCGTTGGCCTGTTGCCAGCTCTCCACCTTGTGCGGCCAACGCGCAGCGAGGTCTTCGGCCAGCGCCTGCGCCGACCAGATGTCGACCAGCGTCAGATCGAGGCTGGTCGCGCCGCCCGGCAGGCCGACCAGGCTCTGTGCGGTGCGCAGCGGCACGATCACCGTGCGCCGGTTGAGCTCGCGCACCCCCAGGTCGACCAGGGCCGTGACGCGCAGGGAGTCGGTGACCCCGCCGGTGACGATGGCCACCCGGTCGCCGACGCGCACGCCCAGGTCGTCGGCCAGGTCGCGGCCGAAGATGCCCTCGCCGGGCCCGAGCCGCGCCTGGCCGTCGACCACCTTGCGACGCAGGCCGACGATGCGGTCGTACCGGTCGAGGTCGACACCCACCAGCGCGATCGCCTTGGACTCCTCGCCACGCACCGCAAGGCCGGCGGCCGACACCATCGGCGAGACCGCTGCCACCGCCGGCATCGCCTCGAGCAGCGGAACCAGCAGCTCCCAGTTGGCGATCGAGCGCGGCCGCTGTGCGCGCGGCTGGGTCTGCACCAGCGCGCGGGTGCCGCTGGCGGCCGGCGCCGCCGCGGCCAGCACGCGGTCGTCGAGCGGGCTCAGCGTCACATGGGCCTGCGCCCCCAGCGTCTTCTCGATCGTGTTCTGTTGCAGCCCGGAGATGAGCGCCGAGATGTAGGCGACGACGGCCACCCCGGCGGCCACTCCGACGATGATCAATATCGTCTGCATGCGCCCTTCGCGCAGGAATCGGATCGCGACGCGGCCCTCGAATCCGAGCATGGCCGGCCTGGCTCAGCGACCCATCGCGCTGCTCAGCGCGGCGCCGGCGTTGTCGTTGGAACGACCCGCGGCACGGGCGCGCGCGCCCGCCTGGATGTCCACGCGCACACGCTGACCCGGCGCGGGCGCCGGGCCGATCAACACCAGGTCACCGGCAGCCAGGCCATCGAGTACCTCGATGGCGTCGAGCGTGCGCAACCCGAGCCGCACCGCGCGCACCTCGACGCGTCCGCCGCGCGCGAGCCACACGCGGGCGCCGTCCGGTTCATCGCCGCGCAGCGCAGCGGTCGGCACCACCAGCGCCTGGTCGCGGCGTGCCGTTTCGACCTCCACCGACAGCGTCATGTCTTCGCGCAGAAAGGCAGGCACCGGCTGCGGCAGCGCGAACTTGACTTCGATCGCACCACGCTGTGCGTCGACCAACGGCGCGATCGACAACACGCGCGCCGTGAAACGCTCGGTCGGATAGGCGTCGGCCAGCACGCTGGCCGACTGCCCGGGCTGCAACTGCCCGAGGTAGCGCTCGTCGACCTGGGCCACCAGTTGCAACGGCCCGGCCAACGCCAGAGCGAGCAGCGGGCGGCCGGGCTGCACGATCTGTCCCGGCTCGACACTGCGGGAGAGCACCCGCGCATCCACCGGCGCCGTGAGCGCGGCCTCGCGCAGGCGGGCTTCGGCGGCCGCACGAGCGGCGCCTGCCAGCGCCTGTTGCGCCTGGGCTTGGGCAATGTCGGTGCCCGGTTCTGCGACGGCTGCGCTTTGCGCGCGGGCGCCGTCCCACTGGGCCTGCGCCACGGCGACGGTGCGACGCACCTCGTCGAGCCGTGCTTCGCTGAGGAAGCCCTTCGCCACCAGGTCCTGTGTGCGCTGCAGGTCGGCCCGCGCGGCCACCAGCACCGACGCTGCTTGCGTGACGCCGGCCTGTGCCGAACTGCGCCCGGTGCTGCGCAGGCCTGCCAGTCGCGCAGCGGCCTGGCTTTCGCTGGCCCGGGCCTGGGCCAGTGCCGCTTGCAGCTCCGCACTGTCGAGCTCTACCAGCACGTCGCCCGCCTTGACCAGCGCGCCTTCATTCACCGCGACACGCCGCACGCGCCCGGTGAGGGTGCTGCCCACCTCGACCCGCGAGGCCGTGGCTACCCGCGCCGAGACCTGCAGGGTGCGCACCAGCGGTCCGATCTGCACGCCGACCGCCGCAACCAACGGTGCGCGCGTTGCCCACCAGGCGGCAAGGGCGACCAGCAGCGCGACCGCAAGGGCCGCAGTGGCGAGAACAAGGCGACGCGGCATCGAATCGATTGTCGCACCCTGGTCTGCGGGGTCACCGCGGCGCCACGGGCCGAGTACCCCAGCCAGCGAAGCGAGCCATGGATGGTGCTATGGTTGGTACCATCTTTTCGTGACCCACGACCATGGAAGCTCTCACGTTCAGTCATGTTCGCGCCAACCTCACCGCTGTGATGCGCCGGGTGAACGACGATCGGGCACCTGTGGTCACCAGCCAACGCGGGAAGCCAGTTGTCATCATGGCACTCGACGACTTCAACGCGCTGGAGGAAACCGCGTACCTGCTGCGAAACCCCAAGGGGGCGAAACGGCTGATGGATTCGGTCGCACAAGTCCGGGCCGGCGATGTCGCCGAGCGCAAGTTGATCGACGATGCCGATCAAGTTCTCTGACAACGGCTGGGACGATTACCTCTACTGGCAGGCGCCGGACAAAAAGACACTGCGTCGGATCAATGAATTGCTGCAAGCAGTCCAGAGGGAGCCGTTCCAGGGAATCGGCAAACCTGAAGCCTTGAGGTACCAGTTGGCCGGGTTCTGGTCGCGCCGCATCGACGACAGGCACCGACTTGTCTACTGCCTGGAGCAGGGAACGGTGATCGTGGTCGCCTGTCGAGACCACTATTGAGCAGCCCTCGGGGAGCCGCGCCGGCGCAGCGAGGCCGTGGTTAGCGCTCGTTGCCCGGTGGATCTGGCGACGGTCGGTGAGCGGTCGGGGCGCGCGATTCGACGGTGTGCGCGAGCGTCCGGCGGTACGCAGGCGAGGCGTTGGCGGCGACCGGCCGGCCGCGGCGCCGATCAGCGGCCGAGGTTCTTCAGCCGGCCCGGCTCGATGATCTCGATCCTGTAGCCGTCGGGGTCGCGGATGAACGCGACGTCCTTCATCTTGCCCTGCTCGGGCCGCTTCACGTACGAGAGCTGGTTGTCGTCGAACCAGCGGATCGCCGCGTCGAGGTCGGGCACCGAGAAGCAGATGTGGCCGAAGCCCTGCGGCTGCGCATTGCCGTCGTGATATTTGAAGTCGGGGTCGGACTCGGTGCCCCAGTTGTGCGTCAGCTCGAGGATCGCGCGCTGCGAGAAGGTCCACGCGGTGCGCTCGCCGTCGTCCTCGGGCGGGGCGTCGCCCGCCTGCGGCCGGTGCAGGAAATAGAGCGAGAACTTCATCTCGGGAAAGTCGAGCTTGCGCAGCACGCGCATGCCCATCAGCCGGGTATAGAAGTCCAGCGCCACCGCCGGGTCCTTGACGCGCAGCATGCTGTGGTTCAGCACGAAGCCGTCGGATGCCGCGCTCGGTTGTTCGCAGACTCCGGGGTGGATCTCGGTCTTGAAGCTCATGATGGTTCAGTCGTCGATCTCGGGTTCAGCGAGCCGCGGCACCATTGCGGCGCGGCAGCGCCCGAACGCTGGTTTGAGCCGCATGGGCCGGCGCCGGCGACGATGACGGCGTGCCGTCGGGCGGCCCAGTCTCCGGGCGCTGGATCCGTTCACTCGCGATCAGCCGACGGCGCAGATAGCGCATCGACGTGACCCGCAGGAACGACGCGAAATTCGGCACCTCGCCGCGGTGGGCGAGGATCTCATCGTGGAACGTGGAGATCAGCGCGTTGGTGGTGCAGCCCTCCTCCTCGGCCATCTCGGCGAGGATGTCCCACACCATGTTCTCCAGCCGGATGCTGGTCAGCACGCCGTGCATGCGCACCGTGCGCGACCGCTGCTCGTACTGGATCGGGTCTGCCTTCACGAAGAACTCGCACATACCGGTCCCCCTTCCCCTGCCGTCTGACGCTAGATCGTACGTGCCGTCATCTGCGCGGCGATGTAATCGGCCTGGCGGATCGCCAGCGTGACGATCGTCAGCGTCGGATTCTCGGCGCCGCCGGTGGTGAACTGGCTGCCGTCGCTGATGAACAGGTTGTGGATGTCGTGCGTCTGACCATACGAGTTGCACACGCTGTCATTCGCCGTCCTGCCCATCCGGCAGGTGCCCAGATTGTGCGTGGACGGATACGGCGGCGTGCGGAACGACTTGACCGCGCCGGCGGCGGCATAGATCGCCTGGCCCTGCTTGAAGGCGTGCTCGCGCATCGCCACGTCGTTGTCGTGGTCGTCGAAGTGGACGTTCGGCGCGGGATTGCCCCATTTGTCCTTGACGTTCGGGTTCAGCGTCACGCGGTTGCTCTCGCGCGGCATGTCCTCGCCGACCAGCCACATGCCGGCCAGGTGCGTGTAGTTCTCCATGTATTCGGTGAACTCCGCACCCCAGCCGCCCGGATTCAGGAACGCGGCCATGAAGGGCACGCCGAGCGCCAGCGTCTCCAGCTCGTAGCCGCCGACGAAGCCGCGCTTCGGGTTGTTGGATGCCTCGTCGCGCACGATGCCGGCCATCGTCGTGCCGCGGTACATGTGCACCGGCTGCCTGAACAGCGCATAGACCGAGCCGGTCATGTGGCGCATGTAGTTGCGCCCGACCTGACCCGAGCTGTTGGCCAGCCCGTCCTTGAACATCGGCGACGCTGACAGCAGCAGCAACCGCGGCGTCTCGATCGAGTTGACGGCCACGCAGACGATGCGCGCCTTCTGGCGCTGCTCCTTGCCGTCCTTGTCGAAATAGACGACGCCGCTCACCTTGCCCTTGTCGTCATGCTCGATGCGGGTGACATGGCTCAGTGGACGCAGGTCCATGTTGCCGGTCTTCTCGGCCTTCGGCAGCTCGGTGTACAGCGTGCTCCACTTGGCGCCGCTCTTGCAGCCCTGGAAGCAGAAGCCGAGCTGCATGCAGCGGCCGCGGTCGTCGCGCGGCTGGCTGTTGATCGCCATGTTGCCGGTGTGGACCTCCTTGTAGCCGAGCTTGGTCGCGCCGGCGTACATCACCTTGAAGTTGTTGTTGCCGGGCAGCCCGGGGATGCCGTTGGTGCGGGTCACGCCCAGCTTGTCTTCGGCGCGCGCGTAGTACGGCTCGAGGTCCTTCAGCGTCAGCGGCCAGTCCATCAGGTTGGCGCCCTTGATGTCGCCGTAGACGGTACGGGTCCTGAACTCGTGCTCCTGGAAACGCAGCGACGCGCCGGCCCAGTGCGTGGTGGTGCCGCCGACCGTCTTGCACACCCATGCCGGCAGGCCGGCGAAATCCTTCGCGACCCGCCAGCTGCCCGAGGTGGTGCGCGGGTCGAGCCAGGCGAGCTGGCTGAACGACTTCCACTCGTCGTTGATGAAGGTCGCGGCGCTCTGCACGCCGCCGGCTTCGAGCACGACCACCTTGACGCCCTTCTGGCACAACTCGTTGGCCAGCGTTCCGCCGCCGGCACCGGAACCGATGATGACCACCACCGAGTCATCGTTGAAATCGAACGTCGCCATGGTGTCTCCCTGTGTATTAATCCGCCGGTTCGTCGCAGCCGCTCAGCCGAAATACGGCGGCGGGCTTGCCGCCTTCGTCGGCGCCGGCAGCCACTTCAGATCCTGGAAGCCACGGGTGATGTAGCCGCCCTTTTCCCAGGCCGATCCGGGATAGCCGAGCGCGGCGAATGCCATGTCGTTGTCGTACAGGGAGGTCACGCACTGACCGCGCACGGTGGCGAAGAACGGCGTCCCCTCGATGCCCTTGACGATCTGCAGCTTCTTCGCGGCGGAGGCCTTGACGAAGCTGCCGCCAGCGGACTTGTCGAGCGCGGCGATGCCCTCGCGCAGCGCCGGAAAGCCGTCGGTCTTGCCGTCGAGGTCCTTCGCGAGCAGCGCATAGACTGGATCTGGCAGCTTCTTGTGCGGAAAGAGCACGCGGCCCATCGCCATCAGCGTGCGGCCCTCGGCCGCGCTCAGGTTCTTCAGTTCGGCGGCCCAGACGGTGGACGGCGCCAGCAGCGCCAGCGGCGAGCCGGCGGCCAGCGTGCCGATCAACACGCCCGAGCCCTTCAGGAAGTCGCGCCGCGCGAGCGGCAGCTTCAGCTTCGGCACCTCGCCGCTGTATTCGTCGCCGCAATCGGCAGGCGCAGCAATCGGGATCACGCGCATCGTCTGTCTCCTGGGTTGATCGACATCCGGCCGGTCGGCGCCGGTCGCGGTGCAGCAAGTCTGAAGGAACAAAAAAGCGCCGGGTGTTAGTTGGGTACCTACAGGGAAAGTCCCAGGGCGGGCCGGCCAGGCATCACCCGGTCACAGCTCGATCCGCCAGCCGTTTCCGCAATGTCGGCAGCGCACCCGCATCGTGGTGTCGGCCGGTGCATGCTCGCCGACCAGTTCGAAGCGCCCGTAGGTGCCGCAGGACGCGCAGGCGGCCTGGTTGGCGACGAATTCGGCATGGTTCAGCAGGTAGAGGTAGCGCCGCAGGGAATAGGCGCCGACCACCGCGCTGACCAGCGCCGCCGCAATGACCTGCAGCTGGTCGAAGACCGGCACGTGCGCGGTATAGACCTCGAAGGCGCCGAGCAGGCCGAGGGTGGACAACAGCAGCAGCACGAGGTTGGCATGACTTTGCAGCAATTCGCGCTCGTACCACCTGCGAAAACCCACGCGCCGGATCGTCTTGACGGCATTCATCGGCGCCTCCTCGCACAAATGCCCGGCCATCTTCTCACGCTGCGCGCGGCAGAGGAAGTCCCGGCGGCGCTCGGTGCGGCGCCGTCCGCGCAGCACTGTCCTGGGTCGGCCTGCGCGCCTTCATGGCGCACACGCTGGTGCGCGTCGGTCGCGTCGATCCACACGACGAGGCCGAGTTCGCAGAAGTCGCCGAGGAGCTGCGCGCGCTGCTGCACATCTGCGCCGATCACCTGACGAACGAGAACGAGCTGGTCCACGCCGCGCTGGAGGCGCGCCGCCCCGGTTCGAGTGCCCACATCGTGAATCGCCAAGCCGGTCCAGCCGAAAATCGTCCTTCTTGGACGCCTCCCGCGGGTTATCCCTGGTCGTCAGAGCAAGGGAGAACGCCGCGCGATGGCGCGCGAGATGGCCGCCCGACGCGCCGCCGAGCGCAAGGCACGCTCGTCCTCGAAGCGGGCGCAACCCCGCGTGGCCCTCTGACCGCTGCGGACTCTCAGTCGCTCGGCAGCGCCAGGTCGGCCGTCCCGGGGCAGACCCACTTGATCTGCTCGCGCGTGCTGTCGATGCAGCCACCGTCGGCATAGACCCCCCGCGGGTCGCGGTAGCGCTGCATGCATTCGAGGACGCGTGCGACCTCGGCCGGATCACTGCGGGTCGCGGCGACGAGATCGGCCACCTTGGCTTCGTCGATGCGAATTTCTCGTTCGGCATCGAGGTAAGTCGCATGCCGCCAGTGGTAGACCTCGAGGCACTTGCTCTCGAAGTCGAAGGGCTGGTCGCGTTTCCAGAAGTTGCTGAACAGGCCGCCGCCAAGGTAGACAACCCAGGAGCCTTCGAAGCCCGAGGCATCAGCCGAGGCCTCGTCGGGGTTGCGGAACCAGACGCGGTCGCCAGGCACGTACCAGCGCGGCGGTAGCGGGTCGTCGACGCTGCCGGTCTCGCGCAGGAAGACCTCGTGGAACTCGCCGGAGACGACCGCGCGGCGGTGCCAGAGCGCCTCCAGTTCTCGGTAGAGCGGTGGGTTGCAGTGCTGCAATTCCTCGGCCAGGCCGAGCAGCATCACGTATTCGCTCGCCCGGTAGCAGGAGAACGCGTAGAGCGTTCCGGACACGCCGGGCTGGGTGGCTTTGCGCAGCGCGTCGATCAGCGAGGCACCTTCGCGGATCATGAAGCCGCGGTCTTCGTCGTAGACCCAGAGATCGAAGGGCCGCTCGACGGCGCGGGTGTGGAAAGCCAGGGTCGTCAGGCGGCTGGCGCGGACGATGTTGGCACGGATGCGCACCGCGGACTGGAGTTCGGCCAGGCTCGCAAAGGCCTGCAGCGACGGGCCGAGCAGCATCGCGGCGAGGATCTCGCGGTCGAGCCCCCAGTCGCCATCCGCCTCGGGCTCAGCGCCGTCCGGCGCGCGCGCGTCCGCGGCGACGAGGCGTTGTGCCAGGCTCAAGGTGTCGTGTGCCGGTGCCCAACGCGCCAGGGCCCCGGCCACCGGCCGGCAGGCGGCGCCGGTCCCGTGCGGCCCGTCGGCGGGGCCGAATCGCAGCTCCTCGGCGAAGGCGTGGCGCTTGAAGCCTTGCACGAGCCACGCTCGCATCGCAGCCGCTTCCCCGGTCCCACGGCACGTCACCTGGATGCCTCCCGGGCCGGTGCGCTCCTCAACGCGCTCTTCCATCTGCCGCTCTCTTTCGGTCACCAACGGTCCTTCGCCGGACCCAGGTCGAGCGCAGGCGAGAATTCTGCCTGCCGACAACCGCGGGCGGCCACCGGGCAAGCCCTGCCCGGATGGCGGCACGTGCCGTCGCACGGCTCGTCTTCGCCCCTCGTTCCCACCCGTCGACCCCTGCCGCACCCCGCACGGTGGCCCTGCCCTTGTCCCTGCCCTTTCCAATGACCAAACTGCTGTTCGCCGCCACCGTCTTCACCAGCGCCTTCCTGCTGTTCCTGGTCCAGCCGATGGTCTCGAAACATATCCTGCCGTGGTTCGGGGGCTCGGCCGCCGTGTGGGCGACCTGCCTGGTGTTCTTCCAGTCGGTGCTGCTCGCCGGCTACGCCTATGCGGACTGGACGACGCGACACCTGCGGCCCACGCGCCAGGCGCTGCTGCACGCGGCCTTGCTGGCGGCCAGTGCCGTCACGCTGACCGTGCTGGCCGATGCTTCGTGGAAACCCGCCGGCGACGAGGACCCGAGCCTGCGCATCCTCGCACTGCTCGCCGCAACGATCGGCTTGCCCTACTTCATGTTGTCGACGACCGGCCCGCTGGTGCAGTCCTGGGTCGCGCGCAGCCTGCGCGACACCGATGTCTACCGCTACTTCTCGCTGTCCAACCTCGCCTCCCTGGTCGGACTGATGGCCTACCCCTTCGTGATCGAACCGAGGGCGGCGCTGGCGACACAAGCGGCCGCCTGGTCGGGCGTCTTCTACCTGTTCGCGGTGTTGTGTGCAGGGTCGGCCTTCACCTTCAGGCGCCACGCGGGCCAAGGCTTCGTGCCGGTGGCACCAGACGGTGCCGCCACCTCGCCCGCGCCGGACGCGGCCGTTGCCGACGCGGTGCCCTCCTGGGGCCACCACGCGTTGTGGCTGCTGCTCTCGGCCACGGGCTCCTGGCTGCTGCTGGCGGTCACCAACCACATCACGCAGAACATCGCGGCGATCCCTTTCCTGTGGCTGCTGCCGCTGGTGCTCTACCTGCTGAGCTTCGTGCTGTGTTTCGAGAGCGACCGCTGGTACCGCCGTGTTTGGCTGCTGCCGCCCACTGCGGCGGTGCTGGCCTTGTGCGCCCACGGCCTGGCCGAAGGTTCGTTGGGTTTCGACCTGTGGGTCGCGATCCCGCTGTACGTCGGTGGGCTGTTCCTGATGTGCATGTTCGCGCACGGTGAGCTGGCCCGGCTGCGCCCCTCGCCGCGCCACCTGACGCGTTTCTACCTGATGTTGTCGGCCGGCGGCGCCCTGGGCGGCATCGCGGTGGCGCTGGTCGCACCGCGGGTGCTGCCAGCGTATTACGAGCTCGGCATCGGCTTCGTCGTGATCGCGGCGCTCGCCGCGGTGGTGCTTGCACCGCGGCGCTGGCTCGCCGGCCTCGCGGTGGTGCTGGCGCTGTGGTGCGGCTGGAGCCTGTTGGTGCAGGTGCGCAGCGACTACGACGGCTCGCGCCTGCTCAGCCGCAATTTCTACGGCACGTTGGCGACGCTGGACACCACCGACACGGACCCGAAGGAACGGGTACGCCAGCTCTACCACGGCGCCGTCAAACACGGCGAGCAGTACCTGGCGCCCGAACGCCGCCGCGAAGCCACTGCCTACTACGGCGCGACCGCCGGCATCGGCCTCGCGATCCTGAACAGCCGCGCGCCGAACCGTCGTGTCGGGCTGATCGGCGTCGGTGCCGGCACGCTGGCGGTTTACGGACGGCCGGGTGACCTCTACCGCTTCTACGAGATCAATCCGGAGGTGATAGCCGTCGCCAACCGCGAGTTCAGCTTTTTGCGTGACACGCCGGCAAAGGTCGACATGGTGCTCGGCGACGCCCGCCTGTCGCTCGAGAAAGAGCCGCCGCAGCAGTTCGACGTGCTCGCTGTCGATGCCTTCTCGGGCGACTCGGTGCCGGTGCACCTGATCACCCGCGAGGCGATGGCGGTCTACCTGCGCCACCTGGCGCCCGGCGGCATCGTCGCTTTCCACGTGACCAACCAGTTCCTGTCGCTGGCGCCGGTGGTGCAGCGCATTGCCGCGGCGCAGGGCTTGCACGCGGTGCTGATCCACGACGAGGCGGCCGACTCCGACCTGCGCCGCACCGACTGGGTGCTGGTGGCCCGCGACGCCGCACAGCTCCAGCAAACGGCGTTCCGGCCCAACACCGTGCCCATCCCCGAGATCCCCGGTCTGAAGACCTGGAGCGATGATTTCAACAACCTTTTCGACGTGCTGAAACGCTGATGGCACGCGCCACTGCTCCCTTGAAGCCCACCGCCGCCGCGGCGCCCAGCCAGACCGTGCTGGTGTTGCAAGGTGGTGGCGCGCTCGGTGCCTACCAGCTGGGTGTCTACCAAGCCCTGCACGAACGCGGCATCAAGCCCGACTGGGTCTTCGGCACCTCGATCGGCGCGATCAACGCCGCCCTGCTGGCCGGCAATCCACCCGGGCAGCGCCTGGCGCGCCTGAAGGCCTTCTGGGAGCGCGTCGCGCAGCCCGACGGTGAATTTGCGGGCTGGGTCGACGCGATGTTCACCCAGCCCTGGAACAACGCCGCGACCGTCCTCGCGCGGCATCCCGGGCTTCTTCCGCCCACGGCCCGAGGCGTGGTGGTGGCCGCAGGCGTCGCTCGGGGTCGAACAGGCGGCCTACTACAGCACCGAGCCGCTGCGCGACACCCTGTCCGAACTGCTCGACCCGGTGG
>JANNNE010000198.1:0-2536 GCA_031398385.1 Ideonella sp. | reverse complement strand
AACTGCCTGGCGGTGTGTGTCGAGCGACCGGCTGCCGCTGATCGGCGCCGTGCCACAGGCGTGGGCGGGAGGCAGCGATGGAAACTGGGATCAGCCGCGCTTCGTTGCGCGCGAACAGGGCCTGTACCTGTTTACCGCGCTTGGATCGAGGGGGATCACCTGGAGCCCGCTCGGCGCCGAGGTGCTGGCGGCGATGATGACCGGTGCACCAATTCCGCTCGAGTCCAGCCTGCTGGATGCCATCGACCCGGCACGATTCCTGAGCCGCGCCACCCGGCGCAAGGCGGCTGCCGATCAGGCGGGCACAGGGGCCATGCAAGGACGCGCCGTCTGACCGAATTCGACGCCGGTTTCACGATCCGACGGCGTTGGCATGTCGCGACCTGGCGCGAAAGGTGCCGACGGGTGTCGACCGAGTAGCGGGTGGTTCGATGGGGCGCACCGTGCGCCGTGTTCAGGCCGGCGTGGCCGGCCCGGCTGGCGATTGAGCAGTCGTCGGCTCGCCATCGTTGGTGCCCGTCGCATCGTCCGAGGGCGAATCGCCGCCGACCTTTCGATCGGCTTTGTCACGCAGCTTGTCTTCCTTCTTGCGCTTCTTCGCCAACTCGCGTTGGCGCTTCTCGAACGAATAGTTGGGTTTTGCCATCAGCAAGGCTCCTGCGGGGATTGATGGGCGAAGGTTACGCGCTTTTGCGGGTGCGCTGGCCGGATCGCACGAAGAATCGCCCGAAGCGACGTCTGTGCATCGCGTGCGGTGTCGAATCCCTCGGGCGTCACCAGGTCGACAGCTGAACGCCTGCCGGGCCGCCGAGCAGACAGAGATCGGCCTTGTTGCGCGCGAAGATGCCGACACACACGACACCCGGCCATTGGTTGACCTCGCGTTCCATGGCCGCCGGATCGGCAATTTTCAGACCGTGCACATCGACGATGGCGCAGCCGTTGTCGGTCATCACACCGGCGCGCACCAGCGCTCGCCCGCCGATGCCCTCGAAGCGGCGGATGACCTGCGCCGTCGCCATCGGGATCACCTCGACCGGCACTGGAAAGCGGCCGAGCATCGCCACGCGTTTGGACTCGTCAGCGATGCACAGGAAACGGTCCGCCAGATCGGCGACGATCTTTTCCCGCGTCAGCGCTGCACCACCGCCCTTGATCATGTTGCCTTGTGCGTCGATCTCGTCGGCCCCATCGACATACAGCGGGATGCGCTCGACCTGATTGGCATCGAGCACCGCGATGCCGTGCGAACGCAGCCGCTCGCTGCTGCGTTCGCTGCTCGACACCGCGCCGGCCAGCCGATCGCGGATGGTGGCCAGTTCATCGATGAAGAAATTGACGGTCGAACCGGTGCCCACACCGATCACCAGGCCGCCGGATGGATTTGGCAACGCGGCGCCGAGCAGATCCTCGACATACGGCAGGGCCGCCTGCGCCACCAGCTTCTTGAGTTCGTCCTGGGTCATCGGGGAATTTGGGTAGGATTGGCCGACCATTCAGGCAGCAGCCGGGCGTTTGCGACAATCAAAGATTATCCAGGACGCTCGATGGCAAGCACGGTCGCCACCCGATCGAATGCCGAGCGCCACACCTCGACCATGGCACTGCTTCCGTACGCGCTGACGCGCCCGTTCCTGTTCGGCCTCGACCCCGAGCAGGCGCACGATCTGACACTCGGCGCCCTCGCCCGGATCCAGCACACCCCGCTGATCGGCGCGATCATGCAGCCGCGCGTCGACGATCCGGTGACGATCGCGGGCCTGAACTTTCCGAACCGGATCGGCTTGGCGGCCGGGCTCGACAAGAACGGCCGATGCATCGACGGCCTGGCCGCGCTGGGCTTCGGTTTCATCGAAGTCGGTACGGTCACGCCGCGGGCTCAGCCGGGCAATCCGAAGCCGCGCATCTTCCGGCTGCCGCAGGCGCAGGCGCTGATCAATCGGCTGGGTTTCAACAACGAGGGGCTCGATGCCTTTGTTCGCCATGTGCGGCGTGCGCGGTTCCGCGGCAAGGGCGGCATCCTCGGCCTCAATATCGGCAAGAACGCGGCGACGCCGATCGAGCGCGCTGTCGACGACTATCTGGTCTGCCTGGATGGCGTCTATCCCCATGCCGACTATGTAACCGTCAACATCTCGAGCCCGAACACCGCCAACCTGCGCGCACTGCAAAGTGACGAGGCGCTCGATGGCCTGTTGGGCGCGATCCGCGAACGGCGCGGTCAACTGGCCCTGCTGCATGGCCGTGAGGTGCCGGTATTCGTGAAGATCGCGCCCGATCTGGAAGCCGATCAGGTCGCGCTGATTGCGGCGACCTTGCACAAGCATTCGATCGACGGCGTGATCGCCACCAATACGACGATCGCTCGCGATCGGGTGGCGCACCTGCCCAACGGCGACGAAGTCGGTGGCCTGTCCGGCGCACCGGTGTTCGAGGCATCGAACCGCGTGATCGCCCAACTGCGTGCGGCGCTCGGCGCCGCCTATCCGATCATTGGCGTGGGCGGTGTGCTCAGCGCCGCCGACGCCGTCGCCAA
>JANNNE010000139.1:0-7545 GCA_031398385.1 Ideonella sp. | reverse complement strand
CGGGCATTTGGATCGCGATGGGACAGAACGCCGCCGGACCTGGAACCGCACCCTGACTCAGACTGGGAACGGGACGCAGACTCGGACTCGGACCAGGGCGCTGTCGCAGTCGCAGTCTCGATTCTGGATTCGGATTCGGGCGGGGCCTGAATCGCGGCTCGGGGTTGGCAGCCTGGTTCGGGGATCATCGGCTGCGGGATCGGGTCCGCTGACGCTTTGCCGGTGCGGCTCGATTCGGTCGAATCACCGCCTGCTTCTGCTTCCGTCTCCGAGGCTTGCCCAACCGGCGCCGGCAATCGGACCGCATCGACCGCGACCACCGCGGCCGCGCCTTCGGGTGGTGCTGGCTCGACAGCGGGCGCTTCACCTTCGATCAATGCGATTTTTTCGCCGTCCGGCTGGTTGGAATCGATCGCCGGTGTCGGCTCGGCGGGTTCGTCTGCGCTCGGCGGGGCTGGCTCGTCGATCACATGGATCACCGGCCGCAGGGCCGACCAGGTTTTCCAGAGCAGCGTGGCGGTCGCCTCGTCGAGGGTACCGTTTTCGACCGCAGCGTCGAGGTCGCGCGGGCTCAGCAGCAGCCCGTTGACGCCATCACGCGCCAGGACCTCCAGCGTTTGCTCGCAGCGCTGTTCCTGCAGCACCGCTTCGACCTTGGTCTCTTCTTCGTTCATCGGCCGGCCGTCGGCATGCTGATAACGGGCCTGAAACGGCTGTCGAGGTGCCGGGAAGTGGCCTTCGACCGGCGCTTCGCTGCGGCGCGTCGGCCGGCGCACGTCGCTGCCGTGCTCCTGCGGGTTGTAGGCCGGGAACAGCACCTTGGGTGCCGACGGACTCTCGCCGCGCGGCGTTTCCGGCAGGAGCGAAGCGTCCAGCTGCTGCTGCAACGCGGCCTTGCGCTGCTCGGCACTCAGCGGCGGCGCGGCGGCATCGAGCAGATCGGTGTTGGCGTCGATCTTCAGCAAGGTTTCACCCGCGCTGCCGGCCGTTGCCGCCATGCGCGGACGTTGCTGCGGCGGTCTGGTGGATTGGCGAATGTCTGATACTGCGGCCGCTTCGGCTGAAACCGGTGACCGATGCAGATTCATCGCAAGACCCCGCGTCGGCCGCGCGGTGGTTGCGGCGGGGCTGGCCGTCTGCTCGACCGCTCTGCCACCGGCAATCAGCCGCAGCAGCTTGCTGCGGGTCGCCGGGTCGGCGCGATTCAATGCGGCGCGCAACTGCTCGTTGGTCGGCCGGGCGGGCCTGGAATCCGGGGTTGGCTGATCGATTGTCGGCGCAGGCGGCGCAGGCTGCGGCAGGGGCTTCTGTCTGGGCGGTTCTGCATCGAAAGCCCCCAGCTCCTGCATCGACGGCAGCTTCTTGCGGGTGGTCGGAATTTCGCTGGGGTCACCGATGTCCATCGTCGGTTATCGGTCAGGCGGAGCCAGGCTTGAGCGAAATCTTCGACTACTTCAGCGGCTCCCTGTTGACCGCACTCGCAGACGGCTCAGTCGGAGCCGGGACCAGCAGAAGCAGGCTGTGCGCCGGCAGCAGCAGGTCTCCCTCGACGACGATTCGGCCGTGACCGCTGCCGACCCGATCCCCACTGTCGAATTCGAGTAGCCATCGATCCGGCGACGAAATCTGGAAGGACCGATCGGCCGCATCGCCATTGATCAGCAGCAACACCGGGTGACCGGCGCGGCCGGGCTGGCGGATCAGGCAGCCGAGCACCCGGCTGTCGGGGCTGCGCCAGGCATCGCCGTCCAGCGTCTGTCCATCGCTGCGCAACCAGGAAAGACCGGGCGCGCCGTCCTGATCCCGGACTGCGCTGTACCAGCGGGCCGCGAACGGCTGCAACTGCCTGCGCAGCGCCAGCACCCGCGCCGTGAACGCCAGCAGATCGTCGTCGGCCGCTGTCCAGTCGATCCAGGTGATCTCGTTGTCCTGACAATACGGATTGTTGTTGCCGGCCTGGCCGTGCCCGAGTTCATCGCCGGCGGCAAGCATCGGCGTGCCCTGCGCCAGCAGCGCCGTGGCCAGCAAGGCGCGCTGCAGGCGTGCGCGCAGTGCATTCACGGCCGGGTTGTCGCTGTTGCCTTCGACCCCGCAATTGAAGCTGAGGTTGTGCCGGTGTCCGTCGCGGTTGTTTTCGCCGTTGGCGTGGTTGTGGCGATCGTGAAACGAGACCAGGTCGCGCAGGCAGAAGCCGTCATGCGACACGACGTAGTTGACCGAGTCGGTCGGCAGCCGGGACCGGTTTTCGAACAGGTCGGACGAACCACACAGGCGCAGCGCGAATTCGGCGCGGGTCGGCCCCGCGGGCTGGCCCATGTGCAGCCAGAACCCGCGCATGGTGTCGCGGAAGTGATCGTTCCATTCGAGCCAGCCGCGCGGGAAATTGCCGACCTGGTAGCCGCCGGGCCCGATGTCCCAGGGTTCGGCGATCAGCTTGACACGTGACAGCAGCGGGTCCTGCGCGAGCGCGGCGAAGAATGCAGCGCGGTGGTCGAAACCATGGTCGCCGCGGCCTAGGATGGGTGCGAGGTCGAATCGAAAACCGTCGACATGCATCTCGCCGACCCAGAACCGCAGCGAATCCGTCACCAGGCGCAGCACCGCCTGGTTTCGAATGTCCAGCGTGTTGCCACAACCGGTGTAGTTGTCGAGATGGCAGCGCTGGCCCGAGTCGACGTGATGCCGGTAGTAGGAGGCGTTGTCGAGGCCGCGAAAGCTCAGCGATGGACCGGAAGCGTCACTTTCGGCCGTGTGGTTGTAGACCACGTCGAGGATGACCTCGATGCCGGCTCGGTGCAGCGCCTTGACCGTTGCACGGAATTCGCCGCGAGCTGTGCGGCCGTCGATGCCGGAAGCGAATTTGGGATCGGGACAGAAAAAGCCGAGGCTGTTGTAGCCCCAGTGATTCACCAGGCCCATCGCGGCCAGGCGTTGCTCGTCGAGGTGGTGGTGAACCGGCAACAACTCCAGCGTGGTGACGCCCAGGCGCTTGAAATGCGCGATCGACACCGGGTGAGCCAGCGCCGCGTAGCTGCCGCGCAATTCCGAGGGAATCGCCAGGTTGAGCTTGGAAAATGCCTTGACCTGCAACTCGTAGACCACGGTGTCGGCGGGTGCGATCTGGGGCGGTCGATCGTCTTCCCAGGCGAACTGGCCAGGGCGTTCGTCGACCACCCGTGCCTTCAACGCAGAGGCCGCGTTGTCTTGCCTGTCGAGCTGCTGCGGGTTTGTGGGGCAAGCGGCGAAATGTTCGGTGCGCCACTCGAATCGGCCGACGATATCCCTCGCGTAGGGGTCGAGCAGCAGCTTGTTGGGGTTGAACCAGTGCCCGTGCTGAGGCTGCCAGGGGCCGCTGGCGCGCAGGCCGTAGATCAGGCCAACGTCAGCGCCTTCGAGAAAACCGTGCCAGATGTCGCCGCTGCGGGCCGGCAGCGGCAGGCGTTCGATCTCGGTCGATCCGGTGCTGTCGAACAGGCACAGCTCGATGGCCTGGGCGTGGGCCGAAAAGACCGCGAAATTGACACCGTGACAGGCGTGGTGCGCTCCGAGCGGCCACGACCGTCCAGCCGTCAACTTCATGTTGTTGGCGGTACCCGCCGGCTCAACGGACATCCGGTGCGACGTGCCAGATCTGCTCGGCGTATTCACGGATCGTACGGTCCGACGAGAACACCCCCATGGCGGCGACGTTGGCGATCGCCTTCGCTGCCCATTGCCCAGGGTCGCGGTACAGGTCGTCGACTCGGGCCTGGGTCGCGACATAGTCGGCGTAGTCGGCCAGCAACAGATAGTGGTCGCCGCCCCACAGCAGCGAATCGACCAGTTGCCGATACCGGCCCGGTTCGGTCGGCGAGAACTGGCCGCCGGCAATGCCGTCGAGCACGTTGCGCAGCGCGACATTCGATTCATACAGCCGCATCGGCTGGTAGCCGGCCTGGCGCTGCGCCAGAACCTCGGGCGTGCGCAGCCCGAAGATGAAGATGTTGTCATCGCCGACCTGCTGGCGGATCTCGATATTGGCACCGTCGTCGGTACCGATGGTCAGGGCGCCGTTCAGTGCCAGCTTCATGTTGCCGGTGCCGGATGCCTCGGTGCCGGCGGTCGAGATCTGCTCGGACAGATCGGCGCCGGGCATGATCACCTCAGCGATCGAGACGCCGTAGTTCGGGATGAACACCACCTTCAGCTTGTCCCCGATGCGGGCATCGTTGTTGATCACCGAGCCGACATCGTGGATCAGCCGGATGATCGATTTGGCCATGTGATAGCTCGACGCCGCCTTGCCGGCGAAGATCACCGTTCGAGCCACCCAGGGCCGCCCGTTCATGCCTTGCGGATGGATCAGCATCGCCTGGTAGCGGCTGACCACGTGCAGCACATTGAGCAGCTGGCGCTTGTATTCGTGAATGCGCTTGACCTGGACGTCGAACAGGCTGCCGGACTTGACCTCGACGCCGGTGGTTCGATGGATCAACTCGGCCAGACGGTCCTTGTTGTGGCGCTTGACGGCCAGGAAGTCGGCCTTGAATGCCGCATCGTCCTGCAGTTCCTTCAGAGCCGACAAGGCGTCGAGGTTCGAACGCCACTTCGGGCCGATCGAGGTATCGAGCAATGCCGAGAGGCCGGGATTGGCCTGTTGCAGCCAGCGCCGCGGCGTCACCCCGTTGGTCATGTTGGTGAAGCGGTCCGGCCACAGGGAGGCGAAATCCGCGAAGATGGTCTGCACCAGCAGATCGGAGTGCAGCGCTGAAACGCCGTTGACCTTGTGACTGCCGACGATCGACAGATGCGCCATCCGCACCCGGCGCTCACCATGTTCGTCGATCAACGACAAACGGGCCAGAAACTGCGCGTCGCCCGGCCGTTGCACCGCTGCGAATTCGAGAAATTCCTTGTTGATCCGGAAGATGATCTCCAGATGGCGCGGCAACACGTGCTGCATCAGCGCCACCGGCCAGGTTTCCAGTGCCTCCGGCATCAAGGTGTGGTTGGTGTACGAGAACACCCGCGTGCACTGTGCCCAAGCCGACTTCCAGCTCATGCCGTGGTCGTCGCAGAGCAGCCGCATCAGCTCGGCCACGCCGATCGCCGGGTGGGTATCGTTCAGGTGGATCGCGACCCGGTCGGACAGGTTGTCCAGGCTGCCGTGCTCCTCGATGTGCCGGCAGACGATGTCGTGGATCGATGCGGCGGTGAAGAAATACTCCTGCTTCAGGCGCAACTCGCGGCCAGCAGGCGTGCTGTCGTTCGGATACAGCACCCAGGAGATGTTCTCGAACTCGTTCTTGATGCTGGCCGCGCGCCCGTAGTCGCCGGTATTGAAGGCGTGCAGATCCAGGTGCGCCGGAGCGACCGCCTTCCACAGCCGCAGCGTGCTGACCCGGCTGGTGCCGTGGCCGGGCACGACCATGTCGTAGGCCTTGGCAGCCACCTCGCCGGCTGGGCGCCAGATCGCCTTCGCCTGGTCGCCTTCGCCTTGGTGTTCGACCCAGCCCCCGAAACGGATTGGCACGTTGATGTTGGCGCGCGGAAATTCCCACGGCGTGCCGTCGGCCAGCCAGGGATCGGGGATCTCGATCTGCGCTCCGCCGTCGATCTCCTGCGCGAACATGCCGTATTCGTATCGGATGCCGTAGCCGAAGGAGGGCAGCCCGAGGCTGGCCATCGAATCGAGAAAACAGGCGGCAAGCCGGCCCAGGCCGCCGTTGCCCAGTGCGGCATCGGGTTCGCAGGCGGTGATGTCTTCCAGGGATTTGGCGTGGTGGGCCAGACCCGATGCTGCAGATTCCTGCAGATCCAGCCCGGCCAGCGCGTTCGTCAAGGTGCGGCCGATCAGGAATTCCATCGACAGGTAGTAGACACGACGCGCCTTGGCACTGCTGTCCGCCCGCTGGGTCTCGACCCATCGCTGCGACAGCTGCTGGCGTGCCACCTGGGCGACCGCCTGCATCAGTTCGGTGGGGCTGGCCTGATCGGGTTGGGTGCCGACCGATTTCAACAACTGGTCATCGATCTGCTCGCCAAACGGCGTGGGCGAAATCTGCGAAGTTTCTTTGCTCACCACGGTGTCCTTCTCGATGTTCGTTGCATGCCGCCGGGCGGCACGGTCTTGGCGCGGGTTGAAGCGTGAGGGTGATGGTCAGGCAGGCGCACGGGGCTGCATGCAATTCATGTTCCCGCCCGCGAAATCGCTCCCGATCCCTTCAGTTCGTGACCGAAGCCATGGCATGCTCATGGTCTGCCGACTTCGACATCTGGAGTCAATGATTACACCGGAGAGGAGGCAACATGGACAAGTCGATCGATCTGGTCCTCAGCATGGAATTGCCCAAGCGGGCGATGGCCCTGGTTCTGGCCGGCGGACGTGGCAGCCGATTGCACAACCTGACCGACCGGCGGGCCAAACCAGCCGTCTATTTTGGCGGCAAGTTCCGCATCATCGACTTTGCCTTGTCGAACTGCCTGAATTCGGGCATCCGTCGCATCGGTGTCATCACGCAGTACAAGAGCCACAGCCTGCTGCAGCACCTGCAGCGTGGCTGGGCATTCCTGAAAAACGAGATGAACGAGTTCGTCGATCTGATGCCGGCGCAGCAGCGTGTCGAGGGGGAGGGCTGGTACAGCGGAACCGCCGACGCGGTCTATCAGAATCTCGACATCATCGACAGCTACGGCCCGGAATACATCGTCGTGCTGGCAGGCGACCATGTCTACAAGATGAACTACGCGCTGATGCTCGCCGATCATGTGGCCAAGGGGCACGAGTGCACCGTCGGCTGCATCGCGGTACCGCGCGCCGAGGCCACCGGCTTCGGCGTGATGGCGGTCGACGAGAAAGGCCTCATCACCGCCTTCGTCGAGAAGCCGGCCGACCCGCCGCCGATGCCCGGCCACCCGGACCTGGCGCTCGCCAGCATGGGGATCTACATCTTCAACGCGCGCTACCTCTACCGCGAACTCGAGCGCGACATCCAAGACCCGAACTCGAGCCATGACTTCGGCAAGGACGTGATCCCGCACGCGGTGCGCAACGGCCAGGCGGTGGCGCACCCGTTCGACCTGAGCGGCGTGCCCGGCAAGCCCGGCGATTCGCCCTACTGGCGCGACGTGGGCACGATCGACGCCTACTGGGACGCCAACATCGACCTCACGGCCACCGACCCGCAGCTCAATCTGTACGACACGCGCTGGCCGATCTGGACCTACCAGCCGCAACTGCCGCCCGCCAAGTTCGTGCACGACCATGACGACCGGCGCGGCATGGCGATCGAGTCGCTGGTGTCGGGCGGCTGCATCATCTCGGGCCTGGTGCGCCGCTCGGTGCTGTTCTCCAGCGTGCGGGTGCATTCCTACGCCAACGTCAGCTGGGCCGTGCTGCTGCCCGAGGTGCAGGTCGGGCGCAGCGCGCGGCTCACGCGCGTGGTGGTGGACCGCGGCTGCACCCTGCCCGACGGCCTGGTGATCGGCGAAGACGCGGTGGCCGATGCGGCGCGCTTCGAACGCACCGACAACGGCATCACCCTGGTCACGGCTGCTATGCTGGCC
>JANNNE010000091.1:0-10144 GCA_031398385.1 Ideonella sp. | reverse complement strand
CGAGAAAAGGTTCAACCACCAAGCCGCGGCCCAGCGCCTCGAAGACCACCGCGATGTCGAAACCGCCGCCTGCAAAGCCACCGTCGTCTTCGCTGAAAAGCGCGCCGATCACGCCGAGGTCGGCAAACTGGCGCCACAGATCGGCGCTGCAGCCGGCGGGCGAGCGGGCAATCCGGTCGCGTGTCTCGAACGCATATTGCTCGGCGACAAAGCGGTTCAGGCTGTCGGCCAGCATGCGGCGATCATCGGTGTGCTGGAAGTTCATGTTCAATTCCTCTCACAGCCCGAGGATCATCTTGGAGATGATGTTCCTCTGGATCTCGTTGGAGCCGCCGAAAATCGACAGCTTGCGGTTGTTGAAATACTGGGTCGCTGCGCTCGCCGCTTCGGCGGGGCCGACCGGCTCGCCGTCGAAGCCGTCTTCCAGCGCCTCCGCTACAAACGGCTGTGCATACGGCCCCATCGCCCGGCGCAACAGTGACGAGATTTCCTGCCGGATCTCGGTGCCGCGGATCTTCAGCATCGAGCTTTCGGCCCCCGGCACGCCGCCGCCGGCCACTGCCGCGATGACGCGCAAGTTGGTCGTCTTCATATTCTCGAGTTCGATCTCGACGTGCGCCAGTCGCGCTGCGAAATACGGGTCGTCAGACAGCGGACGGCCGTTTTTCTTCACGCTTGCAGCGGCCTTCTTCAGCCGCTCGAGCGCGGCCACCGAAAAGCCGACGCCGGCAATATTGGTGCGCTCGTAGGTCAACAGATATTTGGCACAGGTCCAGCCCATGTTCTCCTCGCCGACCAGATTCTCTGCCGGCACGCGCACGTCGGTGAAAAAGACCTCGTTGACCTCGTGCTCGCCGTCGAGCGTGATGATCGGCCGCACTTCGACGCCGGGCGACTGCATGTCGACCAACAGGAAGCTGATGCCCTGCTGTTTCTTGGCCTCGCGGTTGGTGCGCACCAGGCAGAAGATCATGTTGGCGTGTTGTCCGAGCGTGGTCCAGGTCTTCTGGCCATTGACGACAAAGTGATCACCTTGCGCATCGCTGCCGCGCACCGCGGTGGTTTTCACCGATGCCAGGTCGGAGCCGGCACCCGGTTCGGAATAACCCTGACACCACCAGTCGGAACCGTCGAGGATGCGCGGCAACCAGTACTGCTTCTGCGCTTCGTTGCCGTATTTGATCAGCACCGGGCCGAGCATGTTGACGCCGAACGGCACGATGCGCGGCGCATGGCCGAGGGCACATTCGTTCTCGAAGATGAACTTCTGCACCGCGGTCCAGCCGGGGCCGCCGTATTGTTCCGGCCAATGGTTGGCCAGCCAGCCGCGCTCGTTCAGGATCGCGTGCCACTGCTCCATGTCGGCCTTGCCGAGGTGTTTTCCGCTGCGCAGCTTGTCGGCCAGCCGCGCCGGCAGCTTGGCGGCGAGGAACTCGCGCACCTCGCTGCGAAAGGCTTCTTCTTCGGGGGTGAAATTCAGGTCCATGCTCGACTCCTCAAAAAATCTCGAACAGGCCGGCAGCGCCCATGCCACCGGCGATGCACATCGTCACGACGGCGTACTTGACACCGCGGCGCCGCCCTTCGATCAGCACATGGCCGGCCAGCCGTGCGCCGGTCATGCCGAACGGATGGCCGATCGAGATCGCGCCGCCGTCGACGTTCAGTCGCTCGTCCGGAATTCCCAGCCGCTGCTGGCAATAGATGGACTGCGATGCAAAGGCCTCGTTGAGTTCCCACAGACCGATATCATCGACCTTCAGGCCGTGGCGGGCCAGCAGTTTCGGCACCGCGAAGACCGGGCCGATGCCCATCTCGTCGGGCTCGCAGCCGGCGACCGCCAAGCCGCGGAACGCACCGAGCGGCATCAGGCCGAGGTGCTCGGCCTCGCGTGCCTCGACCATCACGCAGGCCGACGCACCGTCTGACAATTGCGAGGCATTGCCGGCGGTGACGAATTGGCCTGCACCATTGACCGGCGCCAGCTTCGCCAATGCCTCGTAGGTCGTGCCACGCCGGTTGCAGGTATCGACATCAACCGTTGCGCTGCGTTTCGTCACCGCCTTGGTTTCCTTGTCGGTCACCGCCATTGTTGTCGTGACGGACACGATCTCCTCACGGTAGCGTCCCGCATCCTGCGCCGCCTCGGTCTTGCGCTGGCTTTCGGCAGAAAAACGGTCCTGCGCTTCGCGGTCGATGCCGTAGCGTGAGGCGACGATATCGGCCGTCTCGATCATCGACAGATACAGCTCGGGCTTGTGTTCGACGATCCACGGGTCGAGCGTGATGTCGCCGCCGTCACCGGCGCTTCGGCCGCGGATCTGCGAGATGCTCTCGACGCCACCGGCGATCATGGCCGGCGCGCCGTCGACGACGATACGCCCGGCGGCAATCGCGATCGCCTGCAGGCCGGAGGCGCAGAAGCGGTTGACCGTCGTGCCGGCAATGCTGATCGGCAGCCCGGCGCGGACGATGGCCTGGCGGGGCGACGTTGCGGCCGGTCGTGCCTTCCGGATAACCGCAGCCGAGGATCGCATCCTCGATCAGCGCCGGGTCAAGACCCGAGCGTTCGACCGCGGCGCGCACCGCAAACGCAGCCAGCGTCGGCCCCGGGGTGATGTTGAATTCGCCGCGGTGTGCCTTGGTCAGCGGGGTACGGGCGGTCGAGACGATCACAGCTTCGCGCATCGCGAATCTCCTGCTTTTAAGTGGTGGCCGGCAACCTGCCAACATGGGCGACGCCGAGGTAGGGAGTTTTTTCAGGCAGCCCGGTTCAGGCTGTCGAAGTCCTCGTCGCGCTCGACGAGGGCGACCAGCAGCGGGGACGCCTGCCAGAAGATCGGGTCTTCCTTTGCAAATTCACGGATGTCGGCCAGCACGCAGGGCAGCCCGACCATGTCGGCATATTTCATCGGGCCGCCGCGGTGGCGCGGAAAGCCATAACCGGCGATGAAGGTCACGTCGACGTCGAGCGGTCGCAACGCAATGCCCTCGTTCACGACGTTGGCGCCTTCGTTGACCATCGCGGCCAGGTAGCGGCGCACGATCTCTTCGTTGCTGAAGCTCCGTGGCGTGACGCCGGCCCGTTGCCGCTCGGCATCGACAATCGCCAGCACCTCGGGGTCGGGCGCGCCGCTGCGCGAACCCTTCGCATAAACGTAGTAGCCACGCCCGGTCTTCTGTCCGAACCAGCCGCGTTCGCAGATCCGGTCGGCGATCTCGACATAGCGGGCGCGCGGATCGCGGGTTGGCGCGCGGCGCTTGCGGGTTGCCCAGCCGATATCGCCGCCGGCCAGGTCGGCCACCTGGAACGGGCCCATCGGATAACCGAACTCGCGCAGCGCCTCGTCGATCTGGTAGGGCGACGCGCCGTCCTCCATCATGTGGTCGGCCGCCTGGCGGTAGACCGCCAGAATGCGGTTGCCGATGAAGCCGTCGCAGACGCCGGCACGTACCGCCACCTTGCGCAGCTTCTTCGCCAGCTCGAAACCGGTCGCGACCACGTCGGCAGCGACTCGGGCCGGAACGACGATCTCGAGCAGCTTCATGATGTGGGCCGGCGAGAAGAAATGCAGGCCCAGCACTTCCTGCGGCCGCGAAATGCTGGCGGCGATGCTGTCGATGTCGAGGTACGAGGTGTTGGTGGCGAGCACCGCACCGGCTTTGCAGACGCGGTCGAGTTCGGCGAAGACGGCCTTCTTGACCGCCATGTCCTCGAAAACGGCTTCGATCACGAGATCGACTTCGGCCAGCGTGTCGTAGCCGATGGCGCCCTCGAAGCGCGCCATCACCGCAGCCTTCTTCTCGGCGCTGAGGCGCCCCTTTGCGACCAGGCTGTCGTAGACCTTCTCGACATTGGCGCGGCCTCGGCCGAGGCTGTCTTCATCGCGCTCGATCATCGTCACCGTCATGCCGGCATCGAGCAACGCCACCGCGATGCCGGCGCCCATGGTGCCGCCGCCGATCACACCGGCAGATGCCAGCGGGCGCGGTTGCGCAGCCTTCGCCTCGGGGACCTTGGCGACCTCGCGTTCGGCGAAGAAGGCATGGATCAGACCGGCGCGTTGCGGGCTGTCGATGCATTGCAGGAACGACGCGCGCTCGATGCGCAGTCCTTCGTCAAAGGGACGATCCAGTGCGGCCTCGACGGCTTCGACGATTTTCTGCGGCGAGAACAGGCCGCGGCTTTTGGCGGCGATGTCGGCGCGAGCGGCATCAATGGCGCTGCGGGCTGCTTGCTGGTCGGCCAGACCTTTCGCGTCACGGGTGCGGCGCACCGCAGCGCCGGCGGCCAGCAATTCCTGTGCGTAGGCCAGTCCTTCAGCCAGCGTGTCGTCGCTGCGGCCGATCCGGTCGACCAGTCCCAGCGACAAGGCCTCCTCGGCGCCGACCGGACGCCCGCTCAACATCAGGTCCAGAGCAGGGCCGGCGCCGATCAGACGTGGCGCGCGCTGGGTGCCACCGGCGCCCGGCAACAGACCGAGCTGCACTTCGGGCAGGCCGAGCTTGACGCCGTTCATGGCCAGGCGGTAGTGCGCGGCCAGCGCCACCTCGAGACCGCCGCCGAGCGCTGCGCCGTGTACCGCAGCGATCACCGGCTTGTCGCTCGCCTCGATGCGGTTGCACACGTCGGGCAGCGCAGGTGGCTGCGGCGTCTTGCCGAATTCGCGGATATCGGCACCGGCGATGAAGTTGCGTCCGGCGCCGACGATCAGCACCGCGGCCACCGCCTGATCGCTCTGGGCGGCGTCGATCGCACCGAGCAGGCCGCGCCGTACATCGACACCGAGCGCGTTGACCGGCGGGTTGTCGATGCTGACGATCAGCACCTTGCCGAGCAATCGCGAGGTGAGGGGTGTGAAATTGGTGTCCGGGGCCATTCGGTCTCCACATGGTTTCGTTCGATGGTTCGCATTGTTGGGCGTCGCGTCGGGTTTGACAATTCCATAGGTGGTTGACATAGTGTCAAGCGTCACTTGACGAATATGATGGTTTCTACTGAGTAGTCCATAAGCATGGATATCAATTCGCTGACGCTGCTGGTTGAAATCCTGGATGCCGGGAATCTCAGCGAAGCCGCCCGCCGGCTGCAGATGACGCGCGCCAATGTCAGCTACCACCTGAACCAGCTGGAGCGCTCGATTGGTCAGCAGCTGGTCCGACGCACCACGCGGCGCGCCCAGGCCACCGAAGCCGGCCTGCGCCTGTACGAACATGGCAAGACCATCCGCAACGAGCTGCTGGCAGCGCGGGAATCGATCGCAACGCTCGGACAAAGCCTGCAAGGCCGTGTTCGATTGAGTGTGCCCAGCGGCTACGGCCAGCTGGTGATGTTGCAATGGCTGCTCGAATTCAAGCGGGAATATCCTGGCATCGTGCTCGATGTGGTGTTCGAGAATCGCGTCGAGGACCTGATTCGCGACGAGGTCGATATCGCAGTACGGGTGATGTCGGAGCCTCCGCAGAGCCTGGTGGCACGCGACATGGGTTCAATGGATTACGTTGTCTGTGCATCCAGCGCCTACGCCGCGGCGAATGGCATGCCACTCGATCTGGCCAGCCTTCGCACGGCGCCGTTGATCGCATCGGCGGTGGTCAGCCGGCACCTGCGGGTGACGGCCTACCTGGGGAACGAAAGACACGAGGTGATGGTCGAGCCGACACTGATATCCGAGAACTACCTGTTTCTTCGACAGGCCGTGCTGGCCGGACTGGGCATCGCGCTGCTGCCCGACTACGTCGTCCAGGAGGACGTCGAACGCGGTGATGTCGTGACTGCTCTGCGCGACTGGCGGCTGAGCATCTTCGGATCCAGGATGTACATGTTGTACATGCCGAACCGCCATCAGACGCGCGCCGCATCGACTTTCATCGAATTCATGCTGGAACGCGCCCGTCTGGTGGGGCGGCGCGAAGAGGCGCGTCGTTAGGTTTCGGCGAATGTTCGTCGATTACTCCAGGGAGGAGCTCATGCCACCGACCCGCAGGGTACGCCTCAAGGCACGTTGGCAATCGTGCGGGGATGGCCGAACAGATTGGTGGTTGCCGGCCGTGTTCCGGCCTGTGATTCCCGCGTGCCGATCAGCACACCGATCACGGCAGCCACCAGCAGGAACGGCAGGAACCACGCACCGCCGGCAGGGGCGGTAGCGATGCGTTGGCTGAGATCGAGGACTTCAGCGTCGGTCAGCGCGTCGACCCGGGCCCGGGCCTGGGTCGCATCTACGCCGGCCTCGATCAGGGTTGCTTCGATCGATGCTCGCTGCGTTTGCGCCGTATCGCTTGCCGAGGCCGTGGCTGCGACCGCTTCCGCCGTCCGCTGACCTGCCAGTCGCTCAGTGGGTATCAGGCCGTTCGCAAGCGCAGGATTGAAGCCTGCGGACAGCGCCAGCGAGACGGCGACCAGGCTCACGATGATGGGGTGTCGGCGGCGCATGATGGCGGTTGATGATGGTCAGGGCGGGAGGATGATTGTGCATCCGTTCGCTGCGATTGGCGGGAATTGTCTGGTGCCCGGCGGCGAACTTGAGCATAATGCACCCCCTTGGGGCGCGCAGAGCGGCCGGTTCAGCTTCGGTGGGGTTGTGCAAGCTTGATGCGGACGTTGGCGGCCGCGCATCGATTCGAGACCAAGGCCGCTTCGAGCCGGGGTCGCAGTTGTTTCAGCTTGGCAGCGACCGCGGCATTGGCCGCCAGCAGGGTCCAACCCTCGGCGTCAATCGGGCCGGCCTGGACCAGCGGCAGCAAGCCGGCTGGCAGGGCGGGTCGGATCGCCTCGAGACAGCTCGCGGATTGGTTCAATCGTCGGCGCAGATCGGCGAGCGGGGCGCTTTGCTGCAGGGCTTCGGCCAACGCGAGCGCATCAGGCACGGCAGGTGCATGGGGTTTCATCCGGGGGGAGTTTATAGATGCAGATACTGATCACGCACAGCAGCATGAGTGCGACGCGGGCATTGCATTTCAGTCGCTTGCAGCTGTGCCTCGCGGCGTCCGGCCTTTTGCTGGTGATGAGCTTGCTGGCCGGAATGGTCTATCACTTTCTGCTGATGAAGGCGGCCAGCGAGGGGTGGCCGGTGGTTGGTCAACTGGTGCAATTGATCGGTCGCGACGAGGGGGTTCAGCGTGATCGCTACCTGCGGGAGAACCTCGATGTGATGGCGCGCAAGGTCGGCGAGATGCAGGCCAAGCTGATCCAGCTCGAGGCCATGGGTGAACGGGTATCGGGCCTGGCCGGCGTCAAGCCGCAGGATCTGAAGCAGTTTCTGAAACCGGCCGAGGCTGTCGGTGGCGGCAAGGGTGGCCCCTACATCCCGATTG
Organism: Ideonella sp.; assembly: GCA_031398385.1. Classification (GTDB taxonomy): domain Bacteria; phylum Pseudomonadota; class Gammaproteobacteria; order Burkholderiales; family Burkholderiaceae_C; genus Ideonella_A. The sequence continues at coordinate 2,827 of JANNNE010000091.1, read as the reverse complement.
CCGAGTCGCCCGAAGTGTCGTCGCTGTCCCAGCTCGAGCAGCTGGTGCAGGCGCTGGAGGGCAAGGCCGACCAGAGCACTGACGTCTTGACGCTGGTCGAATCGCGCTTGTTCGAGAAGCGGCTGGCCGCGCTCATGGTGCCGAACAGCCGGCCCGTCAACGGACTGATCGGCTCCGGATTCGGCTTCCGTTCCGATCCCTTCACGGGGCGCGCCGCGCTGCATACCGGTCTCGACTTCCCGGCCGACACCGGTACCGAGATCCATGCCTCCGCGGGTGGGGTGGTGCAACTGGTCGAACATCATCCGCAATACGGCCTGACGGTCGAGATCGACCACGGGCGCGGTCTGGTCACGCGCTACGCGCACACCTCCAAGTCCCTTGTCAAGGCGGGCGATCTGGTCAAGCGCGGCCAGTTGATCGCACAGGTCGGCACGACCGGGCGTTCCACCGGTCCGCATCTGCATTTCGAGGTGCTGGTCGAAGGCGTCCAGCAGGATCCTTCCAAGTTTCTGGCTGGCGGCGAGGCTGTCGGCATCTCGACGGCGACCCTGGTCGGTACCCGACCCTGATCCTTTTCGGTCGGCGAAAGCCTGCGCCGCCCCCTCGCTGAGTGGCGTGACCGGCGCCGGGTGCGCCAAGACCGCTAAAATCGATTGTTTGGCGTGATCGGCGGTCTTGCAACCGGCCGCTGCGGAGCCATCTGTGATTGGGCACTCCGCCGCGATCGGCACGCAGTTGGCCGCGTGCCATGCGCTCACGCCTCACGCCTCACTCCAGGCCGGCCCGGCCACAACCAAGATTCCGCATGTTGCCCAAGATTCTCACTTCGATTTTTGGCAGTCGCAACGAGCGGCTGCTGAAGCAGTACCGCCGTACCGTGGAGCAGATCAACGCGCTGGAGCCGCGCTTCGAGGCGCTCGACGACGCTGCGCTGAAGGCCATGACCGCCGAGTTTCGTCAGCGTCATGCCGATGGCGCGTCGCTGGAAGACCTGTTGCCCGAGGCCTTCGCGGTGGTCCGCGAAGGCAGCAAGCGCGTGCTGAAGATGCGCCATTTCGACGTTCAGCTGATGGGCGGCATGACGCTGCACGACGGCAAGATTGCCGAGATGCGCACCGGCGAAGGCAAGACGCTGATGTCGACGCTGCCGGTCTATCTGAATGCGATCGCCGCTCAGGGTGTGCATCTGGTGACGGTCAACGACTACTTGGCGCAACGCGACGCCGAATGGATGGGGCGGCTCTATTCCTTCCTGGGCATGACGGTCGGCGTCAATCTGCCGAACATGACGCGTGAGCAAAAACAGCTTGCGTACCGCGCCGACGTGACCTACGGAACGAACAACGAATTCGGCTTCGACTACCTGCGTGACAACATGGTGCAGGATGTCGCCGACCGGGTGGCCAGGCAGTTGCGCTACGCGATCGTCGACGAGGTCGACTCGATCCTGATCGACGAGGCGCGCACGCCGCTGATCATCAGTGGTCAGGCCGAAGACCATACCGAGATGTATGTGCGCATCAACTCGGTGGTGCCGGGGCTGAAGAAACAGATCGGCGAAGAGGACCTGCGCACCGGCGAAGGCGTGATCGAGGCCGGCGATTTCACGGTCGACGAAAAGACGCACCAGGTCTTCCTGACCGAAGTGGGGCACGAGCATGCCGAGCAGCTGCTGACCGAGGCGGGTTTGCTGCCCGAGGGCGCGAGTCTCTACGACCCGGCCAACATTTCGCTGATGCACCATGTGTACGCGGCCCTGCGCGCCAACCAGCTCTACAACCGCGACCAGCACTATGTCGTGCAGCAGGGTGAAAACGGCCCGGAGGTCGTGATCGTCGACGAATTCACCGGCCGGCTGATGAGCGGCCGGCGCTGGTCCGACGGCCTGCACCAGGCGGTCGAGGCGAAGGAGGGCGTGCCGATCCAGAGCGAGAATCAGACGCTGGCGTCGATCACCTTCCAGAACTATTTCCGGATGTACGGCAAGTTGTCCGGCATGACCGGCACCGCCGATACCGAGGCCTACGAATTTCAGGAGATCTACGGTCTGGAGACGGTCGTGATCCCGCCGAACCGGCCGACCATCCGCAAGGACGAGCTCGACCTGATCTACAAGACCAGCCCCGAGAAATTCAACGCGGTGATCGAGGATATTCGCGAGTGCCGCGGCCGCGGTCAGCCGGTTCTGGTCGGCACCACGTCGATCGAGAATTCGGAGTTGTTGTCCGGCTTGCTGAACAAGGGCGATCTGCCGCACAACGTGCTGAATGCCAAGCAGCATGCCCGCGAAGCCGAGATCGTCGCCCAGGCCGGCCGGCCCGGCATGATCACGATTGCCACCAACATGGCGGGTCGCGGAACCGACATCGTGCTCGGTGGCAACGTCGAGAACCAGATCAAGATCATCGATGCCGACGATTCGATCGCACCTGACGACAAGTCCCTACGCGCCGAGAAGCTGAAAAACGAATGGCAAAGCCTGCACGAGGCGGTGAAGGCGCAGGGCGGGCTGCGCATCATCGCAACCGAACGCCACGAGTCGAGGCGCATCGACAACCAGCTGCGTGGCCGTTCCGGGCGCCAGGGCGATCCGGGTTCGTCGCGCTTCTACCTGTCGCTCGACGATTCGCTGATGCGCATCTTCGCCGGCGATCGTGTGCGCGCGATCATGGACAAGCTGAAGATGCCCGAGGGCGAGGCGATCGAGGCCGGCATCGTCACCCGCAGCATCGAAAGTGCGCAGCGCAAGGTCGAGGCGCGCAACTTCGACATCCGCAAGCAGCTGCTCGAATACGACGACGTCGCGAACGACCAGCGCAAGGTG
>JANNNE010000343.1:0-4337 GCA_031398385.1 Ideonella sp. | reverse complement strand
TTCGAGGTCCAGCGACAACTTGCCCGAGGTGATGCGGCGGCCGGCAAAGGTGGCCGAATACGGCGTCAGCGTCGCCATCTCGACATTGCGGAACTCGAGCTTGATGTCGGTGAACGCGGTCGGGTCGAACAACCGGATCCGTCCGCCCGCGCGTGCCAGACCGAACTCGTCGACCTTGCCGTCGAGTTCGAGCTGCGCCGGCGCGCTGCCTTGGCTTTTCAGTCCGACCAGCTGCGCCTTCAGATCGTGGATGCGGGTTCCGAACGGAAGCGCGAGCGACAGATCGGCAAAATCGAGCGTGCCCTTGGCGATCTTGATGCGCTCGATGTCGAACGCGAATGGCGGGCCGGCATCGCCCGGCGTCGATGCGTTCATCGGCATCACAGACGACGCCGCGGCCGATGCAGCCGCAGCCGTCGGCGGCGGCTCCTTCATGATCTTGGCCACGTTCAAGCTCTTGTCCTTGAAGATGATCAGCTTCGAACCCAGCCCATCGGCATTGATTTCGGCAATGCGCAGACCCAGTGGCGTGACGCGCAGCTCGGGGGCGTGCAACCGCTGCCAGCTCAGGAATCGCTCGCCGGTGGACGCCTCGTCGATCTGCAGCGGCCCGAGGTCGACCGCACCGTCGTAGCGCCAGGCATCCCGACCCTGCACATCGGTCTGCCAACGCAATCGCCCGGCGCTGCCGACGACGCCGCTTTTCAGAACCAGCGTCGTGGCCTGCGCCACATACGGCTGAGCCGGCAGCATCGACAGCCCGTCAAGCGCCAGCTTCAGGTCGACCGAGGGCTTGCCGGGCACCACCTGTCCATTCGCCTGAAAACTGCCACCGGTCTTGAGCTTGAACGCCAGCGACACCGGCAGCGCGCGCTGCAGATCCTGGCTCAGACCTTTCACCTCGGCCTGCAGATCGACAACATCGATTTCAGTGGCCGGCGACACCGAGGCCTCGCGCAAGGCCAGCGCGAAGTCGGTGGCCTGAACCTGCTCGACCCGATAACGCCAGGCTTGGCCTGGATCCGCTGCATCCGAAGACGGGGCTGGCGGGACCGGCGCACCGGGGCCTGAGCGCCGAGCCTGCAGCGCATCGACCAGCGGCAACTGCCCCTTCGCGTCACGTTCGGCGCGCAGCACGCCGCCGCGCAAGCTGACCGAAGCCACCGTGGCTTCGCGCTTCTCGGTCGACACCTGGCCGCCGGTAACCTCGACACCCTGCAGCTCGAACCACGGCTGCGCCAGGCCGGCGCTCGATACGCTCAGGTCGTCGAGCTTCAGGCCAGCCTGATCGATCTGCACAGTCGGGTCGCCAACGCCGAATTCACCGCGGGCCGATAGCCCGAACCCGAATTGCCCGGCCTGCAGCGTGATCGGCGCCGCGCGTGACGCATCGTTGAATTGCAGCGCGACGCCTTCGGCCTGGACGCGGTCGATCGCGAGTTTCCAGGCGCGCTCGGCTGCGGCCGATGGCAGCGGGTCGGCCAGCAGTGGTGATGGCGCCGATTCCGATGCCGAAGCGGCGGTCGCGGGCGCGCCAGACGACACACCCGATGCGGCAATCGATGACTCAACAGAAACCACCTTCGGGCTCGGGCCACCGCTCACCTGCACGGCAACCGGCTGGCTCACCGGACCCGACCGGACCCATTTCTCGAGATCGAGGCGACCAGCATCGTCGCGCGCCAGGGCGATCCGGCCCGGGCCGATTTCGATTGCCGCCACCGACACCTCGCGGCTCGACAGATCGACCCGCCCGCCACTGATCGCCAAGCGATCGAGCGCAATTGCGGGCTCGCTGGCAGCTACGCCCTGCAAGGCAATACCTTGCATTTGCAGGTCGATCTGGTCCAGCATCAACGCGAGCTGCGAATCGCGGTCGCTCAGTTCGTAGTGCAGTTTCAACGACGCCAGGCCCTGCGGCGGCGCCATCACCAGATAAGGCGACAGATAAGGCCACAGGCGTTTAAGTGCCAGCGCCTTCAGTTCGACTTCGCCGCTGGCCGCGAATGGGTAAAGACCAAGCCGGCCGCGCCAGCTGACGCTGCCGCCGTCGGCCAGCGAGGCACTCAGGCGGTGGTCGCCACGATCATCCGGCAGGGTCGACAGATCGGACACATCGAGGTCGAGCGGATCGACCCGCACCTTGACATCGCGGCCCTGCGACAGGTCGGCCAGTGCGAGCTGGCCACGCTGAACCACCAGCCGCTGCAGCACCATCCGCACCGGCGCCGCCGGCTCAACGTCGGCGGGCGTCGGCTGGCCGGCCAGGCTGTCGAGTAGATCCATCCAGTTCGGCCGGCCGTCGGCCTGCAACGTCAGGTGAACGACCGGTTCGGTGAGCTGCACCCGTTCGACCACCCAGGCCCGCTTCAACGGACTGGCGGCGTCGAGGTCGAGCGTCAGCCCTTCGAGCTGGATCAATGGTCGACCATCGGGCCGTTGCAAGGACAGACCCTGGATGTCGACAATCAGCCGCCAGGGATCGAACCGCGCCTGACGGAAACCGAGCTGATGACCACCATGCTGGCTGGCGAAGCGTTGCGAGGCCCAGCGCAGCGCCGGCTCGAACGCCAACCAGGCGAACAGCAGATAGACCAGCAACAAACCACCCAGCACCGCAGCCGACAGGCCCACCCAGCGGCGCGCATGGCGTGATCGGGCCGGCGTGGCCAAAGGCGGATCGGCAAGATCTGGACGGCTGCTCGGAGAAGTCAATGCCTGCTCGTTCTCGTCGTTCTCAGGGTCGGGTTCCCGTCGGCCGCATGCCTGACAACCGGCCCGGTACGAGCAGGCACTGTAATGGACGGGCAACAGGACGCTGCCGACTCGGCCGATCGGGCCGGTTTCGTGAGCGCTCTCGGTTACATTGCGCAAAAACCGGCAAGCGCTGCGCAGCTTGACAAGCAATCGATGGAACACCTGGGCTCGACTGCGGAACGCGCCGCCTTCCTGACGGCACTGCTGACGCGTCATCTGGCCGGGCGGCTCGGCGATATCGGGCCCGACGCGATGCAGCTGCTGCTCGATCATCTGGAGTGGCAGGAGTTGCCGGGCGGTGCCACGCTGATGAAGCAGGGTGATCCGGGCGACTCGATGTACCTGATCGTCAGTGGGCGGCTGCGCGCCTACATCGCCGATGAAGCCGGCCCGCTGCGCATGGTGCGCGAGATCTCGCGCGGAGAGATCGTCGGCGAGATAAGTCTGTATACCGACGAGCCCCGCTCAGCGACGCTGATCGCGATTCGCGACACGGTACTGGCGCGGCTGCAGAAGGCAGATTTCAAGCAGCTGCTGAACATCAGCGGCCAGGTGTCGATCGCGCTGACGCGGCAGATCATCGAGCACCTGCAGCGCCACACCACAGGGGCGGTGACTGATCGACCGGTGACGATCGGACTGATCCCGATCAGCGACGCCATCGCGCTCGACCAATTTGCTGCTGCCTTGGCGGCGCAGTTGCGCAGCATCGGCAGCGTGGCGGTGCTCGACGCGGCCGCGCTCGATGCCGGACTCGACGAACCGGGCATCGCACAACGCAGCCAGCAGGATGCAGAAGCGAATCGCCGCATTGCGCTGCGCCTGGACGAAATCGAGGCCCGGCACGACTTCGTGCTGCTGCTCGGCGACGCCACGCCCAGCCAGTGGACACGCCGCTGCAGCCGCCAGTGCGACGAGCTCTACCTGCTGGCCGATGCCGCGCAGCCGCCCCGGCTTCATCCGACCGAACTGCAGTGCCTGATGCAGCGGCCGATGCGCAGCGAGGCGATCGAAACCCTGGTGCTGCTGCATGCGGCCGACCAGCCGACGCCGATTGCCACGGCGGCGTGGCTGGACCGGCGCCCGGTCGACGACCACCGCCACATCCGCCCCGAGTTGCCACGCGACATGGCCCGCCTCGCGCGCCTGATCAGCCGCACCGCGATCGGCCTGGTGCTGGCCGGCGGCGGCGCGCGTGGGCTGGCACACCTGGGCGTCTACCGCGCGCTGCAGGAACGCGGCATCGATGTGGATGTGGTCGGCGGCACCAGCATCGGCTCGGTGATGGCGACCTACGTGGCCAGCGACCAGCCGGCCGCCAGCGTGATCGACAATGCGCGCCGCGCGTTCTCGGTCAACCCGACCGGCGACATGAACCTGATCCCGATGTTGTCGCTGATGAAGGGGCTGCGCCTGCGGCGCACGGTTGCGCAGGCGCTGCGCGAGCTGATCGGCAGCGATACCGCGCGCATCGAAGACCTGTGGAAGACCTACTTCTGCGTCGCGACCAACTACTCGCAGGCCTGCGAACAGGTGCTCAGCCAGGGCCCGTTGCTGGAGGCGATGCTGGCCAGCATCGC
>JANNNE010000320.1:0-1868 GCA_031398385.1 Ideonella sp. | reverse complement strand
CAATCGACCTTCATGCTCGAGATGACCGAGGCGGCGGCGATCCTGAATCAGGCCGGCGAGCATTCGCTGGTGCTGATGGACGAAATCGGCCGCGGCACCTCGACCTTCGACGGCCTGGCGCTGGCCGGTGCAATCGCCGGTTGGCTGCACGATCGGAACCGCTCGTTCACGCTGTTCGCAACCCACTATTTCGAGCTGACCGAGTTTCCGGCACGCCACGAGCGTGCCCGCAACGTGCATGTCGCCGCGGCCGAAACCGGCAATCGCATCGTTTTCCTGCACGAAATCCAACCGGGCCCGGCCAGCCGCAGCTATGGGGTCCAGGTCGCCAGGCTGGCGGGCATGCCGAGTGCGCTGGTGCGGCAGGCGCGCGCAACCCTCGAATCGCTGGAGGCCCAGCAGCAGGCCAGCAAGGCACAGATCGACCTGTTCGCGGCGCCACCGGAACCGCCGATCGGCGAAACTTCGGCAGTCGAGGCCGCACTGGCCGAAATCGATCCCGATGCCTTGACCCCTCGCGACGCGCTGGCCGCGTTGTACCAGCTGAAAATCCTGCAATCCCGACAGACTGAGACTTCATGACCTACTGCATGGGCATCAAACTCGACGCCGGCCTGGTATTCCTGTCCGATTCGCGAACCAACGCGGGGGTCGATCAGATCAGCATCTTTCGCAAGATGATCGTCTACGAGAAGCCCGGTGATCGCCTGATGGTGATGTTGTCGGCCGGCAATCTGTCGATCAGCCAGTCGGTGCGTGAGATCCTGCAGGTCGAAAAAATCCCCGCCAGCACCGAAGATCCGGAAGCACCACCGATCACGATCTGGAATGCGACCAGCATGTTCGATGCGGTGCGCGTGCTGGGCGCGGCGGTGCGCCGGATTCGTGCCGATGACGGACCGGCACTGAAGGCGAGCGGCATCGATTTCAACTGCACCCTGATCTTCGGCGGTCAGATCAAGGGCGAGGCGATGCGGCTGTTCCTGGTCTATTCGGCCGGCAACTTCATCGAAGCCACGCGCGAGACCTGCTTTTTCCAGATCGGCGAGTCCAAATACGGCAAGCCGGTGCTGGACCGACTGATCGCGCCGGATACCCCGCTCGAGGTGGCGGCCAAGGGTGCGCTGGTCTCGATGGATTCGACGATGAATTCGAACCTGTCGGTCGGCATGCCGCTGGATCTGCTGGTCTACCAGGCCAATCAGCTGCAGACCGAGCAGATCGTCTGCATCGACGAGAACAACCCCTATTTCCAGATGGTGCACAACAGCTGGGGTCAGCGGCTGCGGCAGATCTTCGATTCGGTGGAGGATCCGCATTGGGGCGACGGGCCGAGCCAGCTGCCGCTGCAGGTGGCGTCGGGCCGCCACCAGCCGATGCGCAAGATCACCCATCCCGGGCAGAAGATCATTTGAGCCAGCCGGCAGCGCCCATTCCGGCGGACGACGACACCGCCCCGACGCTGGTTTTCTCGCATGCCAACGGCTTTCCGGCCGGCAGCTATCGGCAACTGTTCGAGATCTGGCGGGCCGCCGGCTACCGGGTGCTGGCGCTCGACAAGATCGGCCACGACGAGCGCTTCCCGGTCAGTCTCAACTGGCCACATCTGCGCGACCAGCTGCTGGAGCTGATCGAATCCCACACCAGCCGGCCGGTCTGGCTGGTCGGCCATTCGCTGGGCGGCTATCTCAGCGTGCTGACAGCTGCGCAGCGGCCCGATCTGGCTGCCGGCGTGGTGATGCTCGACTCACCGATCCTGCCGCCGCTGCTCGGCCGCGCAGTGCAACTGGCGCAACTGACCGGACTGGGCAAGCGCTATTCACCCGGCGCGATCTCCCGGCGCCGCCGCCACCAATGGCCGGACGCCG
>JANNNE010000289.1:0-5809 GCA_031398385.1 Ideonella sp. | reverse complement strand
TCGTCATTGATGCGCCAGCGCGGCGCGTCCGAGCAGGCCTGTGGATTCAAGCCCTCGACCAGATGCCGCAACACCATCTGCACATGACCCTGCGCCTGCATGTTGCCGCCCATCACGCCGAAGGCCATCACCGGCTTGCCGTCGCGGCTCAGGAATGCCGGGATGATGCTGTGCATCGGCCGCTTGCCGCCAGCCACCTGGTTGGGATGACCCGGCGTGGTGACAAAACCCGTGCCGCGGTTGTGCAGCGCGATGCCGGTGCCCGGAACCACCACGCCCGAGCCGAAGCCCCGGTAGTTGGACTGGATGAACGACACCATCCGGCCCTGCGCATCGGCGGCGCACAGATACACCGTGCCGCCCGACGGTGGCTGGCCCGGCGGATGCTCGCCGGCGCGCGCCGGATCGATGCGCTGCGCGCGCCGTTTCAGATAGCCGGTGTCGAGCAACTGGGACGTCGTCAGCCGCATCGCTGCCGGGTCCGCCACGTGCGCGTACAGATCGGCGAAGGCGATCCGCATCGCCTCGATCTCCAGATGCATGCGGGCTGCACTGCCGGGCGCCGTCGCGGCGTAGGCCGGCAAGACCTCCAGCATGCCGAGCGCCATCAGCGCGGCGATGCCCTGCCCATTCGGCGGGATTTCATGCACGCGGTGGCCGGCATAGTCGACATGGATCGGATCGACCCAATCGCAGCGGTGCGCCGCCAGATCGGCAAGCGACAAGGCAGCGCCGTGTTCGGCTGCGAAACCGGCGATGGCTTTCGCCAGCCGGCCGTTGTAGATGCTGTCCCCGCGCGAGCGGGCAATATCTTCCAGCGTGGCGGCCTGTTCCGGAAAGCGCCAGATCTCGCCGACCTGGGGCGAACGGCCGGCCACTGTGAACGCGCTGAAGCCGGGCTGGTGCCCGAGTTCCTCGACCGCCTGCTTCCACTGCAGGGCAATCACCGGACTGACCGGGAAGCCGTCGCGGGCGTGGCGAATCGCATCGACGAACAGATCCTCGAACGGCAACGCACCGAAACGTTCCGACAACGCGAGCCAGCCCGACACCACGCCCGGGACGGTCACGGTGTCCCAGCCGTTGGGCGGCATCTGCGACAGGCCGGCGAAACGCTGGGCATTCCAGGCCTGCGGCGCGCGCCCGGATGCGTTCAGGCCGTGCAGCTGGTCGCCTTCCCAGACCAGCGCAAAGGCATCGCCGCCGATGCCGTTCATCGTGGGTTCGACCACCGTCAGGGTGATCGCGGCGGCAAGCGCCGCGTCGATGGCGTTGCCACCGCGCGCGAACGCCGCCGCGCCGGCTTGCGCCGCCAGCGGCTGCGAGGTGGAGACGACATTGCGTCCGAGGACCGGCTGACGGCCGGACGGGTGAGGCAGATCCCAGTTCATCAAACAGGTACCGGAAAAGTTGGCAGAAACATGTCGGGACTCAGACCTTGACATTGGCAGTGGTGATCACGCGGCCCCACTTCTCCACTTCGGCGGTGGTCAGCCTGGCCAGCGCGGCCGGGCCGGCATGGGTCACGATGTAGCCCTGCTGCTGCAGCTGTGTAGCGAGCTCGGCGTCCTTCAGCACCTGCGCGATTTCGGCATCGAGCCGGGCGACCACCGCAGCCGGTGTGCCCTTCGGCGCAAACACGCCGAACCAGTTGTCGACGTCATAGCCCGGCACACCGGCTTCGGTGATGGTCGGCAGATCCGGGTAGGCGGGCACACGCTGCGTGGCGGCAACCGCAAGCGCCCGCAGCGCGCCGGATTTGACGTGTGTCATCGACGCGGCCACGCTGTCGAACATGAACGACACCGTGCCCGACAGCAGGTCGGGCAAGGCATTGGTGCTGCCCTTGTAGGGCACATGCACCAGCTGCACGCCAAGGCGCTGCTGCAGCAGTTCAGTTTCCAGGTGCGACAGCGTGCCGATGCCCTGCGAGGCGTAGTTCACCTTGCCGTTGTTGGCCTTCAGCCAGGTGATGAACTCGGCCATGTTTTTAGCCGGTACCGATGGGTGCACGTTCAGCACGTGAGCGCCGTTGGCGAGCAGCGAGACAGGAACGAAATCGCCGCCGATGGTGTTTTTCGCCTTCGGGTACAGGTGCTGAGCGATCGCCTGATTGGTCAACGCGCTGAGGAAGACGGTGTAGCCGTCGGGTGTTGCATTGGCCGCGGTTTCCATGCCGATGATGCCGCCGGCACCCGGCTTGTTCTCGACCACGATCTGCTGACCAAGGCGGGTTCCCAGTCGCTGCCCGAGGTTGCGAGCCAGGATATCGGTTGCGCCACCGGGCGGGAACGCAACCACCATGCGCACCGGCTTCGACGGATAGGTGTCGGCAGCGGCGTGCATCGGCACACCGATCGCAGCCAGGCCAGCTGCCGCGGCCGCGCCTGCGCCGCGCGACAGAACGGTGCGGCGGGTCAATGCAGCAGCGGGGGAAACAACAACAGGGTACTTCGAGCGGGTCATCTTCAGGTTCCTGGAAAAAGGGTGAAGCGGGCGTCGCGGGACAGCACGCGAGGCGATCGTGTCGAACGGCGAATCCGGTGAATGACGCGGTGATCAACCGACGAGCGATCGTCGTTCACGGTCAGGTCATTGTAAGAATGCAAGACTCGTTCCGGTCGCGCGGTTGAAATAAATAGCCCTCGCGCCACCGGCTCACAATGCGCCGATGAACCAACGACCCGACACCGTGGACAGCACCAGGCACCCGAGCATGGCGCGATGGTTGGCAGGGGCAGTGAGCACCTGTGCGACGCGCGGTCCGGCGGCGGTTCCAGATGGTCTGGCGAGCCTGGTGCCTGCGGCTGGTTTGAGCGGTTCGGCTGGCCGGGTGCGCCCGGTGGGGCTGGTGCGCTGCTCGCGGATCGCTCATGCAGCGCGTCTGGTTGGCCTGATGACGCTGCTGTGCCTGGTGCCAGGCGCTGCGTCGGCGAACCCCGACGGCGGCCTTGTCGCCGCGCCCGGCCCGGTCACCATCGAGCTGACGCTGGCCGACCGACCGGTCACGGTCGATCTGCATCGTCCGCTGGTCATCGGTGCGGCACGCGGCGCGGTGATCCTGTCGCACGGATTCACGCGCAGCCGCCGCACGCTGTCCGGACATGCCGCGGCGATCGCGTCCGAAGGCGTGCTGGCGCTGACCCCGGACCTGCCCACCACCTTCGACTTCCGGCGCAATGCGCGTGGCCTGTCGGAACTGGTCGCCATGCTGCGCGCAGGCAGCGCCTGGGCACCTGCGGTGACGCGCGTGGTGCTGGTCGGGTTCTCGGCCGGTGCCTTGTCGAGCCTGCTCGCCGCCGATACCGAAGGGGTGGTCGGCTACGTTGGGCTCGACCCATTCGACCGCGAGCTGACGTCCAGCGACGGCGCGCTCGGGCGCAGCTTCGCAGCAACGCTTCGGACCGAGGCGGTGCTGCTGCGCGCCCCACCATCACGCTGCAACGCGCAGTCCGCGGCAGCGCCCTGGGCCTCGGCGTTGCCCGCACTGGTATCCGACCGCATCATCGATGGCGCATCGCACTGCGACTTCGAAGCACCCAGCGACTGGATCTGCGCATTGGCATGCGGCCGGGCGGACCTTGGCCGGCAGGCTGTCGTGCGGCAGGCGATGCTGCAGGCGGTGAATCGCTGGCTGCCGCGCGTGGGCAGCGAGGCGCCGGCTGTTGGGCGGGTGCAGGGTGTGGCGCGTTGAGAGGTCACATTTGCCGTCGCTCGCTCACAGCCTCACCCGCCGAACGGCGCCGCCAAACCCCTCGGTCGAGCAGAGCGCCAACGGCAGGCCTTGAAAGCGGGCGTGGGTACCGGGCTGCTGTCAGCCCAGCGACTTCTCTTCCGACGGCTCCGGCGAGGCTTCATCGGGTATCTTCGGCACATCAGAAGCATGGTGTTCCATGTGGGTCTTTTTCCCAGGCTGCGGCGTCTGGTCTGCACCCGGCGCAACCTCCTCGCCACGATTCTTCTTCTCTTGTTGCACCTTCTTGTCGTGAGCAACGTTGCGGGGATCTGTCATCAGTCGTCTTTCAGAGTTGTCCCGCATCCTGGGGGCAAATCGACCTTCCACAGGTAGGACAACGGCGTTTCCTCGGCGGTGGTGTCGGCTTTGCCGACTTGATCGCGCATTTCATCCCCGAGAACATGACCTCAACTGGCCGTTGCGCCGCGTGACGCTGCCGTGGTCTCTTCTGATCAATCGCCGCGGCGCCGGCCTACAGACGGTTGGCCATGCCGTGCCTACAGTGCAGCCATCGGGCGGCGTCCTTGCCGGGCCTGCGTCACCCCCTGCCTCGAGATCGCACCATGCCCATGCCGCTTTTCAAGTCTCCTTCTGTCGGCGGCGCCATTCTTCTTTATATCGGTCTGACCTTGATCACCCCGGCGTCCGCCAGCTCCGCGGCCTCGACCAAACCGACCGGCGCACTCACTCTCGACGCATTGAATGGCGCGACGCTGGTGGCCGATCAGGGCAAGCGCACGGTCGTCAACACAGTGGCACGGGCGCAGGTGCTGCTCGATCGTGCGTGGTTTTCGCCTGGCGAGATCGACGGCCGCGTTGGCCGCAATCTGGAGCGCGCGATCAGCGCGTTCCAGATGTCCACCGATCTGAAGGTCACCGGCCGACTCGATGCAGCCACCGCCAAGGCGCTCGAAGCCGGCGACCCGGGCGCCGCATTCACCACCTACACCATCACCGAAAAGGACACCGCCGGCCCGTTCACGGCAACACCGGCAGCGATGGCCGATCGCGCCAAGCTCAAGCGCCTGGACTACGAGAATATCCGCGAGGCCCTGGCCGAACGCTTCCATGTCAGCGAGGCGATGCTTCGGTCTCTCAACCGCGGCCGCACATCCGAGTTCAAGGCGGGCGACGAGATCATCATTCCTGACATTTCCCAGAAGCCACCGGTCGAAGGCGCGGCCAAGAAGATCGAGATCGACAAAAGCGCGAAGACGCTGTGGGTGCTCGGTGCCGATCGAAAAGTACTCGGCGCGTTTCCGATCAGCATCGGCGGGAAGCAGGATCCGTTGCCGGTCGGTATTCTGAAGATCGTCAACGAGGTACCCGACCCCAGCTTCACCTACAACCCGGCGTTGCTGAAGAACGCCCCGAAACAGGCCGAGAAGCTGGAGATCGCACCCGGGCCGAACAATCCGGTCGGCAATATCTGGCTCGGCTTGAGCAAGCCCCATTGGGGCCTGCACGGCACGCCGAATCCATCCAAACTCGGCCACGAAGAAACCAACGGCTGCGTCCACCTGACGAATTGGGATGCGCAGCGCCTGGCCAAATTGGTGAAGCCGGGATTCGAGGTCGACGTTCGACCCTGAGGCGCGAGCAGCGCTGACCGGAGTCATCGGTGACAACAGGCGCCACCCCATCGGGTCGGCAGGCGCGACGGGCGGCGGCGGTGGTGTCGATGGCAGTGGCAGCGGCGGCAGTGGCGATGACCGGCTGCGACCGCGGTGACGCGCCTCAGGCCCCGGTATCACCGAACGCATCAAGCTCGGCTTCCGCCCCGCCGAGACCGACTTCCGCACCGTCGCCAGGCGTCATTGCTGGGACGCAAACCCCCGCCGACCCGGTCAACGTGCAAATCGAACCGGCGGACCTTGCCGACCTGCAGACCCGCGGGTTATCGATTCCCGTGCAGGGTATCCGCGCGCCCGACTTGCGCGACAGCTTCGCAGACGGCCGCACGCGTGGCGCGCACGAGGCGCTGGACATTCCTGCGCCACTGCGCACGCCGGTCTTTGCGGTGGAGGATGGCGTCGTCGCCCAGCTGTTCGAGAGCCGCCGCGGCGGCCTCAC
>JANNNE010000243.1:0-8288 GCA_031398385.1 Ideonella sp. | reverse complement strand
GTACGGGAAGTCGCCGCGATCCGGCAGCACCGCGACGAGCGCCCGCTTGGCGAGCCGGCCGTGGCCGATCTCGCGCCGCTTCGGCGTGCCGACGCGGCCGGTCTCGCCGGTCGCGAACGGGGGCATGTTGTAGTGGAGCATGAAGTGCTCGCTGTACTCGCCAGCCTGCGCGTCGATCTTCTGCGAATCGCGGTCGGTGCCGAGCGTCGCGGCGACCAGCGCCTGCGTCTCGCCGCGGGTGAACAGCGCCGAGCCGTGCACGCGCGGCAGCACGCCGCTGCGGATCTCGATCGCGCGCACGGTGCGGGTGTCGCGGCCGTCGATGCGCGGCTCGCCAGCCAGGATCTGGCTGCGCACGATCTTGGCTTCGATGTCGAACAAGACGTTGTCGACCTTGACCTTGTCGACGGCAGCGCCACCCTCGCCCAGCGCTGCCAGCGTCTTTGCGGTGACGTCGCGGGTCGCGTGGGTGCGGGCCTGCTTCGAGCGGATCTGATAGGCCGCGCGCAGCGGCTCTTCGGCCAGTGCGATCACCTTGGCGTTGAAGTCTTCGTCCTTGGCCGCAGCGGTCCAGTCCCAGGCCGGCTTGCCGGCGTCACGCACCAGCTCGTTGATCGCGGCGATCGCGACCTTGCACTGGTCGTGGCCGTAGACCACGCCGCCGAGCATGATTTCTTCGCTCAGTTGCTTGGCTTCGGATTCGACCATCAGCACAGCCGCTTCGGTGCCGGCGACGACCAGGTCCATCTGCGATTCGAGCAAGGCGGTCTTGCCGGGGTTCAGCACATACTCGCCATTCACGTAACCGACGCGCGCGGCACCGATCGGGCCGTTGAACGGGATGCCGGAGATCGCCAGCGCGGCGCTCGAACCGATCAGCGCGGCGATGTCGGCCGACACTTCCGGGTTCAGCGACATCACGTGGATGACAACCTGCACTTCGTTGTAGAAGCCTTCCGGAAACAGCGGACGCAGCGGGCGGTCGATCAGGCGTGAGGTCAACGTCTCGAGCTCGCTCGGGCGGCCTTCACGCTTGAAGAAGCTGCCGGGGATCTTGCCGGCGGCGTAGGTCTTCTCGATGTAGTCGACGGTCAGC
This sequence comes from Ideonella sp., assembly GCA_031398385.1. Taxonomy (GTDB): domain Bacteria; phylum Pseudomonadota; class Gammaproteobacteria; order Burkholderiales; family Burkholderiaceae_C; genus Ideonella_A. The sequence continues at coordinate 7,192 of JANNNE010000243.1, read as the reverse complement.
GGAAAGAAGTCCTGTCCGGGCTTGGCGTTTTTCGCGCCGACCACGGTGGCAAGGACCACGGTGTCTTCGATGTTGACCAGAACGGCGCCGCCGGCCTGACGGGCGATCTCGCCGGTCTCGAGCACCACCTGGTGCTGGCCCCATTGGAATGTCTTGGTGACCTTGTTGAACATGCTCATGTGGATCTCCGGTGAATTGCCCGCTTGTCTCGGTGCGGGCGTTGTGGATTCCCGAAGCGGCAGCATCCTGGCGCGATGCCATTCCAGCGGTGCAGCAACGCAACACCTTTGGAATGACACACCGTCATCAGTGGAAGCCTGGCTCCGACGAACGTGAAACGCGACGAAAACGCAAAGAGCCTGTGCTGGTAGTTCCAGACAGGCTCTTCATCGCCGCATGCGACTTACTTGCGCAGGCCCAGCGTCTGGATCAACGCGGTATAACGGGCCGCGTCGTTGATCTTCAGGTAGCTCAGCAGACTCTTGCGGGTATTGACCATCTTCAACAGGCCGCGGCGGCCGTGATGGTCTTTCTTGTGGGTCTTGAAATGCGGCATCAACTCGTTGATGCGCGCGGTCAGCAGGGCAACCTGGACTTCAGGCGAACCCGTGTCGTTGGCGCTGCGGGCATGGGCCTTGACGATCTCGGCCTTTTCGGCGGTGGTAGCGGTCATGTGTGTTCCGTGAGTAACCCCGGCCATGGTTTCGAGCCGGGGTGGTTTCGACTTGCGGTCACCAGTGGAAACAACCGGTGCCGTGCTGATTCAGCTTGATTTCGGCTGCCTGCGTCGAGCCAGCCGCTTCACTCGCCGAACATGCATTCGCGTGCCCGGCATGTGTGAAGCCTGTCGATTATAGCCCGATTGCGCGGCGAAGCCTTGCCACCCCATCCGCCAGCCGCGCCGGCTCGCGCGAGGCGAAACACCAGCGCAGCCATCCCTCGCCTTCGTCGCCGAACGCCGCGCCCGGCGCCAGACCAAGCCCGGCCTCACGAACCAGGCGCTTGGCGAACGCAAGCGAGTCGGTCTCGCCCTCGACCTGAAAGAAGGCGTACATCCCGCCCTGCGGGATGGCAACCCGAACCTTTGGCGTGGCCTGCAGCAGGGGCAGCAAGGTGTCCCGGCATTGCCGAAGCTTGTCGACAACCTCGGCGACCATCGGCTCACCGGTCCGCAATGCAGCCAACCCGGCGCGTTGAACGAAAACCGGCGAGCACGAGGTGTTGAATTCGATCAGCTTGCCGATGGCTGACGCCAGCCGCGGCGGAACCACCATCCAGCCGAGGCGCCAACCGGTCATCAGAAAACTCTTGGAAAAACTGTGCACCACGATCAGTCGGTCGTCCGGCGTGGCCAGGTCCAGAAAGCTCGGCGCTGCGGCTCGTCCCGCGCAGGTCGCGGCGGGCGCACCGAAAAAGACCCGCTCATAGACCTCGTCAGCGACGATCCAGGTGCCGGTGAGCCGGCAATGCGCAAGGATCTGCTGCTGCTGATCGGCCGAGAGCGTCCAGCCGGTCGGGTTGTTCGGCGCATTCAGCAACAACACCCGCGTCTGCGGTCCGATCTGTTCCAGCAGGGTCGGCACATCCAGCATCCAGCCGGCGTCGGCGTCGAATCCAAGCGAGATCCGCTTGACACGCCCGCCGAGAATGCTGGCCTGAGCGGTCAGGTTGGGCCACAGCGGCACCACCGCGATCACCTCGTCACCCGAATCGACGACTGCCTGCAGGCCGATCATCAAGGCATTCACTCCGCCGGAGCAGACTGCAATCCGGTCTGCGGTGACCGGCCGATGCAGCATCGACATATAGGCCGCGATTGCCTCGCGCAATTCGGGCAGGCCGAGATTGGCGGAATAGAAGGTCTCGCCGGCCTGGATCGAATCAGTGGCGGCGCGGCGAATCGGCTCGGGCGTCACCTCGTCGCTTTCGCCGAACCAGAACGGCAGCAGGTCGGCCCGGCCGATGCCGGAATCGGCCACTTCGCGGATCTTGGATCCTGGCAACTGGTCAATCAGGGCGCGTGAGGTGGGTGTCATGCAGAAATCTGTTGATGGGGGTTTGGTGACGCCGTCGGAATCGGATCGCGGCAAATATCGGCCTGCCCGACGTCGATCAGTGCCCAGCGCGGCTTGACATCGAAATGCGGCTCGGTCTGAACCTCCGCGATGCCGCGCTGGATGCGCATCGCCGCGGCCAGCGCGATCATCGCGCCGTTGTCGGTGCAAAGCGACAGCTCGGGGTAGTGAACGACACACCCGCGCCGCGCCGCCGCGGCATCGAGTTGACTGCGCAGCCGGCGATTGGCGCCGACACCGCCGGCCACGACGATTCGGCGCAGTCCGGATTGATCGAGTGCCGCCATCGACTTGGCGACCAGCACGTCGACGATCGCCTGCTGGGTTGCCGCGGCCAGATCCGCACGCTGCGCGGCCGTGATCCCGGGGCCCAATTTGAGCGCCTGGGTTCGCACCGCGGTTTTCAGTCCGGCGAACGAAAAGTCGAGCGTCCCGCTGCGCAACAGCGGACGTGGCAGATCGAAGGCGTCGGCGCGACCCTGCTCGGCCAGCTTGGCCAGCTCCGGCCCGCCGGGATAAGGCAGCCCCAGCAGCTTGGCCGATTTGTCGAAAGCCTCACCGGCCGCATCGTCGATGGTTTCGCCCAACAGGCGGTAGCGGCCGACATCGTCTACCTGCATCAGCTGCGTATGGCCACCCGAAACGAGCAGCGCGATGAACGGGAACTGCGGCGGATCGGCCGACAGGAACGGCGACAACAAATGCCCCTCGAGGTGATGGATGCCCAGCAATGGACGATCGAGCGCGGTGGCCAGCGCGCCAGCCACCCCGGCGCCGACCAGCAAGGCGCCAGCCAATCCGGGCCCGCGGGTATAGGCGATCAGATCGATGTCGCCCAGCTCGGCGCCTGCGTCGGCCAATACGGCGCGCGTCAGCGGCAACACGCGACGGATGTGATCGCGTGATGCCAGCTCGGGCACCACACCGCCATAGGCGCGGTGCATGTCGATCTGACTGTGCAGGGCCTGCGCCCGCAAATGCAGCCGCTCGGCGTCGACCTCGATCAGCGCGACGCCGGTTTCATCACAGGAAGACTCGATGCCCAGCACATTCATCCGGCGAGTGTATCGAGTGTGTCCGCCCGCCCGGTTCCTCGGCTGTCGCCTCTGCCGCCCTTCCGCCATGGCTCGAATGTTGCAGGTTGGTCGCATGGCAATGCCCACCAACCTGCGAATCGTCATCGTCGCGCCGGATCTGCGGAGTCTGGATTTCTCCGACCCCGCGCAGTCTGCCGACGAACTTGCGCGTTCTCGCAAGTTGCGCATCGTCCTGCTTGAAGGCGGCTACGACATCGTCGCGGTATTGCCAGCCGATACCTTCTTGCCACATCGGCTGGCGCAGATCGATCCCGATCTGATCATCATCGATGCCGAAAGCCAGGCTCGCGACACCCTCGAACACGTGGTGCTGGCCACCCGCAACGCCAATCGTCCGATCGTGCTGTTCACCGACGACGCCGACACCAGCCACGTGCCCGCCGCGATCGCCGCCGGTGTTTCCGCCTATGTCGTTGCCGGCCTCGATGCGCGCCGCGTGCGGCCGGTGCTGGATGTCGCGATGGCGCGCTTCCAGCATGAACAGTCGATGCGCCGCGAGCTCGCCGAGGCACGCCTGCAGCTGTCCGAACGCAAGCTGATCGACCAGGCCAAGGGGCTGTTGATGTCGCGACTTGGCCTCAGCGAGCCTGAAGCCTATTCGCGCCTGCGCAAGACCGCGATGGACAAGGGCCTGAAGCTGGCCGAGGTTTCGCAGCGGGTGATCGATGTCGCCGAGCTGCTGAACTGAGAACGGGTTTCAGCCGCGTTCCCGAACGCGGCCCGACGCACCATTTGGATTCGCGGCACAGGGTCGAACACCAATTTTGGTGCGCCGCAGCATAAAAACGCCCGAAACAGCGCGCCCTTCACGCGGTTTGAGTTGGCACGGCGCTTGCGTCGTTCATGGCAGAACCGGTCAACGGCGGCCGGTTCTCAAATTCGTGCAGCCAGGCCGGTTGCGCACCAGGACGACGGCGTCAACACCCTCGACAAGACATCGGGCGGTGTAGACGCCGTTCTTTTTTGCATCGACCACTTCCAACCGGCTTTTCACAATTGTTCGGACACCGCCATGAATCCAGTGATCAATGAAGCGAGTTCGCAGTCTGCAGGATCCGGTTCCGGCGCCTCGGACGGTCCGGAACTCGTGAAGGTCCGTGTCGGCTTCATGCCGCTGAGCGATTGCGCCAGCGTCGTGATGGCCTCGCTGCTGGGTTTCGATCGCAAACATGGCATCCAGATCGTGCCGGTTCGTGAATCATCCTGGGCCGCCATCCGGGATAAGCTGGCAAGCGGCAATCTCGATCTGGCGCAGGCGCTTTATGGCCTGGTGTACGGCGTGCACATGGGAATCGGCGGGCCACAAAAAGACATGGCCGTCCTGATGACCATCAACCGCAACGGCCAGGGCCTGACGCTGTCGCGCAAACTCGCCGATCAGGGTGCCACCACGCTGGAATCACTGGCCGTCCGGATTCGATCTGATCGTCGCCGCTACACGTTTGCACAGACCTTTCCGACCGGCACCCACGCAATGTGGCAATGCTGCTGGCTCGCATCGGCAGGCATCAATCCGCTGGTCGATGTCGATGCCTTGACGGTTGCGCCGCCACAGATGGTGGCACACATGCAGCATGGTCAGGTCGATGGCTTCAGCGTTGGGGAACCCTGGAACCAGCGGGCCATCGCCGAGGGGGTCGGCTTCTCGGTCGCCAGCTCGCAGGACATCTGGCCTGACCATCCCGAAAAGGTGCTCGGCGGCACGGCCGAATTCGTCAACCGGCACCCCAACGCGGCGCGCGCCGCGATCATGGCGGTGCTCGAGGCGAGCCGCTGGATCGACGCCAGCATCGCCAACAAGACGCAGATGGCCGAGGCGATTGCCAGCCCTTCGTTCGTCAACAGCCCGGTCGACCAGATCCTGCCGCGCATGCTCGGACACCACCAGGACGGGCTCGGCCGAATCTGGAGCGATCGCCGACACGTCAAATTCTTCGACGACGGTGCCGTCAACTTTCCCTATCTGAGCGATGGCATGTGGTTCCTGACGCAATACAAGCGCTGGGGCCTGCTGCGTGAACACCCCGACTACCTGGGCACCACGGGAAAGATCAATCGCATCGATCTCTACAGCGACGCGGCCTCGGCGCTCGGCATCAATCTGCCGGCCAGCCCGTTGCGGTCGAGCCACTTGCTGGACGGTGGAGAGTGGAACGGACTGAACCCGGCGGCCTACGCCGACCATTTCCAGATCAGGGCGCCAGCGCCCAGCCTGCAGGCGGCTTGAGGCGACCGTCGCGATTTCACCCGATCGACCGCACCAGCCATACCTTCTTCTCAATTCAAGGGAGTACGACATGACCAAGTTGTCCAGCGGCCTGCCGCGTCGCCGTTTCATTGCTGGCACCACTGCGCTGGTCGGCTCAGCCGGTCTGGGACTGAGCACACAGGCTTCCGCCCAAGCCAAGGCCTATCCCGAGAAGGAAGTCCTCAAATTCGGCTTCATCAAGCTGACCGACTGCGCGCCCCTGGTGATCGCCTACGAAAAGCGCTTCTTCGAGGACGAAGGCTTGAACGTCACGCTGGAGGCGCAGGCGAACTGGAAGGTGCTGCTCGACCGCGTGATCGACGGCCAGCTCGACGGCGCCCACATGCTGGCGGGCCAGCCGCTCGGTGCGACCATCGGTTTCGGCACCAAGGCCGATGTCGTCACGGCATTCAGCATGGACCTCAACGGCAATGCGATCACGGTGTCGAATGCGGTCTGGGCTGAAATGAAGCCGCTGCTGCCGATTGAAGACGGCAAGGTCAAGCATCCGATCAAGGCCGATGCACTGAAGACCATCGTCACCAAGTGGAAGTCCCAGGGCAAGCAGTTCAAGATGGGCATGGTGTTCCCGGTCTCGACGCACAACTACGAACTGCGTTACTGGCTGGCCGCTGGCGGCCTCAACCCCGGCTACTACACGTCGACCGACATCAGCGGCACCAAGAGCGCCGACGTGTTGCTGTCGGTCACTCCGCCGCCGCAGATGCCGTCGACCATGGAAGCGGGCACGATCAACGGTTATTGCGTCGGCGAACCGTGGAACCAGCAGGCGGTATTCAAGGGCATCGGTGTACCGGTGATCACCGACCTCGAAATCTGGAAGAACAACCCGGAGAAGGTGTTTGGTGTGACACGCGGCTGGGCCGACAAGAACCCGAATACCCACGTGGCCGTGGTCAAGGCGCTGATCCGGGCCTGCATGTGGCTGGATGCCAGCATGGCCAACCGCATCGAGGCGGTGAAGCTGCTGGCCAGGCCGAACTATGTCGGGGCCGATGCCGAGGTGATTGCCAACAGCATGACCGGCAGCTTCGAATACGAGAAGGGCGACAAGCGCCCGATGCCCGACTTCAACGTCTTCTTCCGCCACTTCGCCACCTACCCGTTCTACAGCGATGCGATCTGGTACCTGACGCAGATGCGCCGCTGGGGTCAGATCACCGAGACCAAGCCGGATGCCTGGTACATGGAAGTGGCAAAAAAGGTCTATCTGCCGGCGGTCTACACGAAGGCGGCTCAGACCCTGATCGCCGAAGGCAAGGCCAAGGCGGGTGACTTCCCGGCCAAGACCGACGGATTCAAGGGGCCGCAGGACGGCTTCATCGACGGCATCGTCTACGACGGCCGCAAGCCGAACGACTACCTGACGAAATTCAAGATCGGTCTGAAGCCGTCCGACTCGGTCTGACCTGACCCTTCTGCAGCAAAGGAATCGACATGGAATCCGTACTGAAACTGTTCGGCACCGGCTCGGGATTGCGCCGCGACCCGTCCGACATCATGCGCAGCCTGCTGCTGTCGTTCGGCGTGCCGCTGCTGGCAATCGCGATCTTTCTCGGCGCCTGGGCGCTGATCGCGCCGACCATTCAGACCAGCCTGGGCGCCATTCCCGGTCCGGCGCAGGTGGCCGAGCAGACCGTCACGTTGTGGAAGGACCACTTCAACGAACGGCGCAAGGCACGCGAGTTCTACGAACGCCAGGACGCGCGCAACCAGGAGCGCATGGCCGCCGACCCGAGCTACCAGCCGCG
>JANNNE010000216.1:0-8064 GCA_031398385.1 Ideonella sp. | reverse complement strand
GTGGCCAAGGTGCGGCAGCTCGCGAAGATGGGTGTGCTGGCCGATGCGATGGCCGACGAGAGCTTCTGCCGCACGTTGGTCGAGGCGATCGGCCAGCAACACGAAACCAAGGCCGACGCCGGCAAGTTCCTGTTCCGGCGCGGCGCCAGTTTTGCCGCGCTGGTGGGCGACTCGCTGAACGAGGCGACGCTGCCGCTGCACCGCCTGACCAACAGCAGCAACTCGATTTCGCTGTTGGGCGACAAGTTGTTCCTGAAGGCCTACCGGCGCATGCAGCCGGGGGTCGGCCTCGAACTCGAGATGGGACGCTTCCTGACCGATGTGGTCCACTTTGCCCATTGCGTTCCGGTGGCGGGCAGCCTTCAGTATGTCGACTCGGAGGGCTCGTTGTGGACGCTGGCGCTGCTGCAGGCCCAAGTCGCCAACCAGGGCGATGCCTGGCAATACGCAGTCGATCAGCTGAAGCGCCTGCTGGAGGCGATGCCCGATGCCGGCGTGGAGTCGAACGACGGCGTCGCGCCGATGGTCGAACGCATGCAGGTGCTCGCCAGCCGGATCGCCGAACTGCATGTCGCGCTGGCGCGGCGCACTGGCGATGCCAGTTTCGATCCCGAGCCGGTCGAGGAATCGGATCTGCAACGCTGGAGCGAAACCATCCGTGGCGAAGCGCTGGCGACCTTGAAACTGCTGGACGGCGCACGCGCCGGCTGGCCACCGGAAGTGGCCGAACTGGCGAGCGGCATCTTGGCAGCACGTGATCGCCTGCTCGCACGCATCGACGGGCTGGCCAACGCCACACCGGTCGGCCAGCTGACCCGCCTGCACGGCGATTTGCACCTGGGTCAGGTGCTGATTGCCCGCGACGACTTCGTGCTGATCGACTTCGAGGGTGAACCCACCCGCAGCATCGAGGAGCGGCGCGCCAAGCACAGTGCGCTGCGCGACGTGGCCGGCATGTTGCGGTCGTTCGACTATGCGCGCCACACGGCCTTGCAGCAAAGCGCGAAGTCGCCGCCCGAATTCGAACGGCTCGCCCCGATCGCGCGCGACTGGGAACGCCAGATCCGCGCCGGTTTCCTGCGGACCTACCGAGATGTCGCAGTGGCTGGCGGGCTGTATGCCGACGCCGGACAGTTCGAGACCGCATGCGCGATGCTCGATCTGTTCGAGCTCGAAAAGGCGCTCTACGAACTGCGTTATGAAATCGACAACCGGCCTGACTGGATCGAAGTGCCATTGGCCGGCATTGCCACCCTGCTCGGCGTGACCTCCTGAACGAAAGAAGCTTTCCATGCAAACCATCGACGTCATGCTCGAACCGCTGCGCGGCTTTCTGCTGCAGATCGGCGCGTTCCTGCCGCGCCTGGCCATTGCCATCGGCATCCTGCTGATCGGCTGGCTGGTTGCCAAGGCCTTCCGGCTGGCGGTCGTCAAGACCCTTCGCGCGCTCAACTTCCATGTGTTGACCGAGCGCGCCGGCATCGACAACTTCCTGCAGCAAGGCGGCTCGCGCAAGGACGCGACCGACCTGTTCGGCTGGATCGCCTATGCGCTGATCATCCTGGCGTCGCTGATCATCGCGTTCAACGGCCTCGGGCTCAGCCAGGTCACTGATCTGCTCGGCAAGGTGATGTTGTTCGTGCCCAGGCTGCTGGTCGCGCTGCTGGTGCTGGTGTTCGGAAGCTATTTCGCGCGCTTCGCGGGCAACGCGGTGCAGGGTTATTGCCACACCGCCGGCATCGGCGACGCCGACCTGCTCGGCCACCTGATGCGCTACGGCATCATGGCCTTCGTGATCCTGCTCGCCGTCGATCACCTGGATATCGGCGGCGGCCTGATCCAGCAGACCTTTCTGATCCTGCTCGGCGGCGTCGTCTTCGCGCTGGCGCTGTCGTTCGGGCTCGGTGGCCGGCACCGCGCCTCGCGCCTGCTCGAACGCTGGTTTCCGCGCGATCGCGACGAACGACTGCGCTGACCCGGCACCGAGACACGGTGCCAGCGTCGGTCGATTTCCGGCAGCGGGGTCGGCTCGGGCGCGCAACCAGACCATGTTGACGCGCCAGTCGGCGTACTTTCATTCGGGGTGCGTGATGAATCATTGCCACAACATGCCGTTCGGTGCGCGGATCGAGCCCGGCGGCGTTGCGTCGTTCAGGCTCTGGGCGCCCGGCGCGACACACATCGATCTGGTGTTGCGTGACCACGCAGGCAACACCAGCTTGCCAATGCAGCGTCTGCCGGACGGCTGGTACGAACTGCGGCGGGTCAAGGCAACCGAAGGTGCACGTTATTCGTTTCGGGTCGATGGCGGCGATCTGCTGGTACCCGACCCGGCGTCGCGCTTCAACCCGGAAGACGTCGCCGGCCCGAGCTGCCTGATCGATCCATCGGCGTTCCCATGGCCGAAGCAGCCATGGACCGGGCGCCCGTGGCACGAAGCGGTGATCTACGAGCTGCATGTCGGCTGCTTCACGCCGCAGGGCAGCTTCATGGCCGCCATCGATCGCCTCGACGACCTGGTCGCGCTGGGTGTCACCGCGATCGAGCTGATGCCGGTGGCCGATTTTCCGGGGCAGCGCGGCTGGGGCTATGACGGCGTGTTGCATTTTGCTCCGGATGCCAGCTATGGCACGCCGGACGATCTGAAGCGCCTGGTGGTCGCGGCGCATCAACGCGGCCTGATGGTGCTGCTGGATGTGGTCTACAACCATTTCGGGCCCGACGGCAACTACCTGCATGCCTATGCACCGGTCTTCTTCAACGCCGACGTGCCAACGCCCTGGGGCGCGGCCATCAATTTCGATGCGGAGCACAGCGCCACGGTGCGCAGCTTCTTCATCCACAACGCCTTGTACTGGCTCGAGGAATTCCAGTTCGACGGCCTGCGACTCGACGCGGTGCATGCGATGCACGATCGCTCGGCCACCCATTTCATCGACGAGCTGGCGCAGGCGGTGCGCGCCGGACCGGGCAGCCAGCGCCACGTGCACCTGATTCTCGAGAACGACCTGAACGATGCAAGCCGGCTCGAGCGCAGCAGCGACGGCTTGGCGCCGCTGTCGGATGCGCAATGGAACGACGACGTGCACCATGCGGTGCATGTGATCGCCACCGGCGAGACCGATGGCTACTACCTTGATTACGCGACCGAACCGGTCCGCCTGTTTGGCCGCGCACTCGCCGAAGGCTTTGCCTATCAGGGCGATCCCTCGCCGTTTCGCGATGGCGAACTGCGCGGCAGCCGCTCGAATCACCTGCCGCCACTGGCCTTCATCAACTCGATGCAGACCCACGACCAGGTCGGCAACCGTGCCTTTGGTGAGCGCATCGCCACGCTGGCTGTCGAGGCGAATCGCGAAGATGCGCTGCGTGCGATGCTGGCCTGCGTGTTGCTGGCGCCGTCACCGCCGATGCTGTTCATGGGCGAGGAATTTGCGGCCGCCACACCGTTCCAGTATTTCTGCAATTTCACTGGCGATCTTGCTGCAGCGGTCACCAACGGCCGCCGCGCCGAGTTCGGCAAATTCGGCAAGTTCGCCGACCCGGCGGTGCGCGACCACATCCCGGACCCGAACGCCGAAACGACCTTCCTGGCGAGCAAGCTCGACTGGAGCGAACGCGAGCGCGAGCCACACGCCACCTGGCTTGCCTTGTATACGACGCTGCTGCAACTGCGCGCCACTCACCTGATGCCCCGGCTGGCCAGCGCACGCAGCGGACAGTGGAGTTTGCACGACGCCGACAGCCTGCGCATCTCATGGCCGCTGTCCGGCGGCCACCATTGGCACCTGCTGGCCCGTCTGAGCGACACGGCCGGCAACATCGGGCCACTGCAGCAACTGCCCGGCGAGCCGGTCTACCGCAGTCAGCCGACCGCCGACACGCTGCCGGCCTGGTCGGTCGCGGTCAACATCGAGAACCCATGAATCAAGCCGATCAGAGACCTGCCATGCGGGCCAGCCCCGTGATTCCGCGCGCCACCTACCGTGTGCAGCTGCATGCCGGCTACCGGTTTGCAGACGCCGCGGCGCTGGTGCCGTATCTGGCCGATCTGGGCATCAGTCATCTGTATATTTCCCCGCCGCTGCGGGCTCGCCCCGGCAGCATGCACGGCTACGATGTAATCGACCATGGCGAGCTGAATCCGGAACTCGGCGACCGCGCGGCATTCGACGCGATGGTGGCTGCGCTGCATGCCCATGGCATGGGCCTGGTGGTCGATATCGTGCCCAACCACATGGGTGTGCTGAGCGGCGACAACGCCTGGTGGCTCGACGTGCTGGAAAACGGCGAAGCGTCGGCCTACGCGTCTTATTTCGACATCAACTGGCATTCGGCCGATCCCGAACTGACCGGCAAGGTGCTGCTGCCGATCCTCGGCGATCAATACGGCATGATCCTGGAGCGCGGCGAGATCAAGCTCGGCTTCGATGCTCGACGCGGCTATTTCACGCTCAGCTGTTTCGAGCACCAGCTGCCGGTCGACCCGGCTGCGTATGGCGACCTGATCCGGCGCGCAGTCGCCAGCAAGCGCTTGGCGGCGTGCCAGTCCGAGCTCGAATCGCTGGCCGCAGATTTCGACCGGCTGCCGGCGCACCACCTTGGTGATGCGGCCGCGGCTTCAAGTCGACAGCGCGACAAGACCGGGCTGAAAGCGCGTCTGGCCGCGTTGGCGGCGCGCCATCCCGAGCTGACCACGGAAATCGCGACGATCGTGACCCGCCTGAACGGCCGGCCCGGCGACCGAAGCAGCTTCGATGCCCTGCACACCCTGATCGATACACAGGCCTATCGGCTCGCGCAGTGGCGGGTGGCTGCCGACGAGATCAATTACCGACGCTTCTTCGATATCAACGAACTGGCTGCGCTGCGGATGGAATCGACCGAGGTGTTCGAGGCCACGCACCGCCTGATCCTCGATCTGGCGGTCGAGGGTGCGATCGACGGCCTGCGCGTCGATCACCCCGACGGCCTGGCCGATCCGGCGCGTTATTTCCGGCAGTTGCAGGAGCGTTATGCCGAACTCGCCGGCTTGCCGGTTCCGGCCGCCGCCAGTGGCACCAGCGGCCCGGAGATGCCGCTGTATGTCGTGGTCGAGAAAATCGTCGCCCCGCACGAGCAGGTGCCGCGCGACTGGTCGGTGCACGGCACCACCGGCTACCGCTTCGCCAACCTGATCAACGGCCTGTTGATCGACGGCAGCGCCAAGACACGTCTCGACCGCGCCTGGCGCGTCTTCGTCGGCGACGATGCGGTGGATTTCGATACCCTGGCCTGGCAGTGCCGCCACATCGTGATGGACGGCACGCTGGCCGGCGAGCTGACGGTGCTCAGCACCGCGTTGCTGCGGCTGGCGCGCGAAGACCGCCGCACCCGCGATTTCACGCTCAACTCGCTGCGCCAGGCCTTGTCGGAGGTGGTGGCGTCGTTTCCGGTCTACCGCACCTACATCGTCGACAAGCCCAGCAAGCAGGACCGCAAGTTCATCGACTGGGCGATCGGCAAGGCGCGGCGCCGCAGCGTGGCCGCCGATGCCAGCGTGTTCGACTTCCTGCGCCAGGTGCTGCTCGGCAAACCCATGCCCGGCGCGTCGGCCGGCCTTGGCGAACGCTACCGCGCATTCGCCCGGCGGCTGCAGCAATATACGGCGCCGGTGGCGGCCAAGGGCATCGAAGATACCGCGCTGTACCGGCACCATCGGCTGATATCGGTCAACGATGTCGGTGGCGAACCGGACGTATTCGCGACCTCGGTCACCGCCTTTCATGCGGCCACGAGGGAACGCGCGCAGAACCGCCCGCACACCATGCTGGCGACATCGACACACGATGCCAAGCGATCCGAGGACGTGCGCGCCCGCATCGACGTGATCAGCGAGCTGCCGGCCGCCTGGCGGCTGACCGTGCGGCGCTGGAGCCGCTTGAATCGCAGCCACAAACGCACCGTCGACGGCGCAATCGCCCCGACCCGCAACGACGAATACCTGCTGTACCAGACACTGGTCGGCAGCCTGCCGGCGGGCGCGCTCGACGATGCCGCCCTCTGCGACTACCGCGGCCGGGTGGATGCCGCGATGCTGAAATCGGTTCGTGAAGCCAAGGCGGTCACCAGCTGGATGAACCCCAACCAGGCCTACGAAACCGCCTTGTCCGAATTCATCGAGGCACTGCTGACCCGACGTGAAAACTCGTTGTTCCTCGACGATCTGCAAGCCAACGCCGCGGTATTTGCTTGGTACGGCGCGCTCAATGGCGTGAGCCTGGCCGCGATCAAGGGTCTGGCGCCGGGCGTGCCCGATTACTACCAGGGACACGAAGCCATCGAGCTGTCGCTGGTCGACCCCGACAACCGCCGCGCGATCGATTTCGAGCGACGCCGCGCGATGCTCGAGCGCGCGCGCCAGATCGTCGCCTTGCCCGATCGAAGCGACGCGCTGCGCGAGCTGCTGCGGCAGGCGGTCGACGGTCGCGCCAAATTCTTCGCCACCTGGTGCGCGCTGCAACTGCATCGTCGCTACGACGACTTGCTGCGGGATTCGCAGTATCAGCCGCTCGAACTGAGCGGCGAGCGGGCCGATCATGCGATCGCCTTTGCCCGCTTCAACGGGCAGCGCTGTGTGATCGTGTTGGCGGCTCGCTTGTATGCCTCGCTCGACCTGGAGCTCGACACCTTGCCGACCGGCGACATCTGGGGCGATACCGAACTGATCTGCCCGCCCGGTGTCGAGGTTCCGGCGATTGCCTACCGCGATGCGATCGGCGGAAACACACACGGCTTCGAGCAGCGCCGCTGGCGGGTCGCCGATGTGCTGCGCGATTTTCCGGTTGCCGTGCTGGGCGGCGGCAGCGAGTCCGATTGATTCGCGGCAGATAAGCCGTGGATCAACTCAGTGCCAGCCCAGCGGCCGCCGTGTTGCTGGCCACCATTCTCGTTGCCAGCCTGTTCGGTCTGTACCGGCGCCCCGACCTGATCGAACGCAACCTGTTTCGCCCGTTCTGGTTTTTGCAGCGGCGCGAATACGCGACCGCCATCACCAGCGGCTTCCTGCATGCCGACCTGCCCCACTTGCTGTTCAACAGCATCACGCTGTGGGCCTTCGCCTTCCCGCTCGAGCGGGTGATCGGCACACCCAAGCTGCTGGCGCTGTATTTTTTTGGCCTGCTGGTCAGCGATGCCGGCACCTGGCTGACCCATCGCCACAACCCGGGTTATCGCTGCCTCGGTGCCTCCGGTGCGATCCTGGCCGTGTTGTTCGCATCGATCGTCTATGTGCCCACCGCATCGATCTTCATCCTGCCGATCCCGGTGCCGATACCGGCGCCGATATTCGCCGTCTTGTACCTGGCGTATACGTGGTGGGCGTCACGCAACGGGCGCGGCCGAATCAACCACGATGCACACTTGGCTGGTGCGCTGGCGGGGATCGCGTTTGTCGCAATTGTCGATACTGCGGAGCTGCTGGGTGCGGTCGAGTATCTGCTCGGCCGCTTCGGTCCTTGACAGTAGACACACCCATGCGCAAGAACACCACCGGCGGACTGGTCTATTCAACCGACAGCGGGCGCACCTGCCCGGCGTGTCGGCAGGCGCTTGCCGATTGCCGGTGTGCGGCGCAGGCGATTCCGGCCGGTGACGGCATCATCCGCGTCAGCCGCGAGAACAAGGGCCGCGGCGGCAAGACCGTCACCATCGTTCGAGGTGCCGCCGACACCGCGGAACAACTGGCGGCCCTCGGAAAACAGCTGCGCAGCGTCTGCGGCAGCGGCGGCACCGTCAAGGACGGCGTGATCGAGATCCAGGGTGACCACGCGGATCGGGTGGTCGCGCTGCTGGTTGCGCAAGGTAAACAGGTCAAGCGCGCCGGCGGTTGATCGCCAGTGTGAAGCACGTGCGTGGTCGGGTGCTGCGTATAGGCTCGAGAGCTCGAGAAGCATTTGAATGGCAACTGACTCGACGAGTTCGGGTTGTCGGTTTTCCAACTTCGCCCGTTGCATCGGTATTGTGCGCAGTCGAGGTCGGCTGGTGGCCGGTTGGCTCCGTGTCCCCCGCCGCCGCCCTGGTGGC
>JANNNE010000368.1:0-1749 GCA_031398385.1 Ideonella sp. | reverse complement strand
GCCACCAGGATCGGTGCCGCATTTTCGTCGTAGGCGATCGGACCGGCCGCGGCGGTGATGACCGGCGCATCGTTGACCGGCGTGACCGAGGTTGACACCAGGGCGGCGGCTGCCGATACGGCCGAGCTTCCGCCTCTCGTGCCAGTATCGACCAGTGCGCGGTTTTCGCTTCCCGTGGTGTTCGAGAAGGCGCCGCCATAGCTGTTGTCCAGCGCGCGTACCGACAGCGATGTGACCGGGCCGTTGAAGTCGGCTACCGACACGAAACGGAGCAGGCTGGTGGCGTCGATTGCCAGTGCCGAAGGTCCGTCGGCCACCGCGCCGATGTCGAACCATTGGCCGCCGCCATTGCTGCTGTATTGCCATACGCCCTGGGCGGCGGCGGCGGTGTTGCCCACCACGGCGATGCCGGCCATGCTTGCGGTGGCGTCCGGATCCGAGAACAGCCCGGCGAACACCGTCGCGATGCTTTGGCCTGCGGGGCTGACAGTGTCTTCCACCGTTGCCGCCAGCGTCGCATGGCCGAGCGAAGGCGCATCGTTCACGGCTGTGACTGTCACGCTGCGCACGGCGTTCAGGCTGGTCAGGCCCGAGATCGCATCCGTGACGTTGAAGCTGATCGTCCGGCCTGCGGTGCTGGGCGCCTCGCTGTTGTTGTCGAAGCGGACGCTGCGCAGCGCGGTCTGGTAGTTGGCCAGTGTCGCGGTGCCGCTGAGCGTCATCACCCCGGTGCCCGGATTCCAGCTGCCGGTGATGCCGTTCTGGGTGCTGAAGTTCAAGCGGTCCTGGCCGGCCGCGTAGCCGGCGATGATCTGCACCGTGGCGCCAGTCATCTGGGTGCTGTCGGCGTCGCTGATCGTCAGGCCGGGGTCGATGGCGGTGGCGGGCTGGTTCTCGGTGTAGGCCAGCGCGCCACCGCTGGTCGTGATCACCGGCGCATCATTGACGGCGGTGACCGTGGTCGACAGTGTGGCGGTGACGGCGGCGATGGCCGTCACACCGCCGTTGCTGGCGGTGTCGATGGTGACACGGCTCTCGCTGCCCGCGGTACTCGAGAAGCCTGCAAGGTAGGTGTTGTCGAGGCCACGCACGACCAGTGCCGGTGGCATGCCGTTGATGTCGGCCGCCGGCACGAAGCGGATCAGCGTCGAACTGCTCAGCGCCATTGCCGTCGGGCCGTCGCCCACCGTGCCGATCGCGAACCAGTCGGCGCCGCCGTTGCTCGAATACTGCCAGCTACCTTCGGTCAGCGCATTGGCGCCGTTGCCGACCACCGCGATGCCGCCGAAGCTGGAGCCCGCGTCGACGTCGGCGAACTGCCCGGCAAAAATCGCGCCGATCGTCTGGCCGGGCGGGTTGGCGGCATCTTCGTCCACCGCGGCCAGCGTGCCGTTGCCCAGTGTTGGAGCGTCGTTGACATTGGTGACTGTGACCGCGATCGCCTGGGTGTCGGTGAGCAGGCCGTCGCTGACCCCCACGATGACGTCGTAGACGTTGTTGCCGCCCGCGTCTTGTGGAGCCTCGAGATCCGGAGCGACGACGAAGCCAAGCACGCCGGTGGCGGCGTCGATCATGAAGCGGCCGGCATCGGCCCCGCCGACGATCATGTAGGTCAGCGTCTGCGCCGGCAGGTCGGCATCGGTCGCGGTGACGGTGGTCACCGCGGACATGTTCTCGGCAACGCTGATCGCCGCGCCAGCGCCGCCGCCGTTGCTCGTGATGGCCGGCGCGTTGTCGTTGACTGCGCTC
>JANNNE010000167.1:0-12032 GCA_031398385.1 Ideonella sp. | reverse complement strand
TGGACAAGCTGAGCCTGCAGTTCGCGATGCACGATACCGGGCTGATCGGCGATGTGCTGGAGGCCTATGAACGGCTGATCCTGGATGCGATGCGTGGCGACCGCACGCTGTTCACCACCGCCGAAGGCATCGAACGCCTGTGGCAGGTCTCGACCGAGTTGCTGGAGTCACCGCCGCCGGTGCGCTTGTACGCACCCGGCTCATGGGGCCCGAATGCCATCCATCAACTGATCGCACCGCGCGCCTGGCGGCTACCCTTCGAACGCGTCTGGCGCGACCCGAACGGCGCCGGCAACTGATCCGGTCGGCTGCATCAGGCAGCCGTCGGTACCGGCTCCACCACGGGCTCGTCGGACGCCTCCAGGGAACGAGCAGGATGTTGCAGGTGCAGGGTCCGGGTCGGGAACGCGATCTCGGCGCCATGGCCGGCAATGATCTCGCCGATCTTCAGCAGTACATCCTGCTTGACCTCATGGAACTCGACCCACACCACCGTGCGGGTGAAGGTATAGATCATCAGGTCCAGCGACGACGGTCCGAACTCGTTGAAGCTGACGATCAGCGTCGTGTCGGCGTCGATCGCCGGATGTTGCTGCAGCATGGTCTTGATGTCGGCCACGATGGCCGCCACCCGCGCAAAGTCGTCGTAGCGGATACCGATCGT
Organism: Ideonella sp.; assembly: GCA_031398385.1. Lineage (GTDB taxonomy): Bacteria > Pseudomonadota > Gammaproteobacteria > Burkholderiales > Burkholderiaceae_C > Ideonella_A. Next base: position 11,368 of record JANNNE010000167.1, on the reverse strand, counting down.
GGTCTTGATGCGCCGATGACTCATGCGTGACGGGTTCTCGACCACGATGTTGGTGAACACCGCATTCGGCACATAGATCGGATTCTTGTTGAAGCCGCGGATCCGCGTGTGCCGCCAGCTGATGTATTCGACCGTGCCTTCGATCGCCTTGTCGGGTGAACGGATCCACTCGCCGACCACGAACGGCCGATCCAGATAGATCGTCAGCCCACCGAAGAAATTGGCCAGCAGATCCTTGGCTGCGAAGCCGACCGCAATGCCGCCGACCCCACCCAGCGCCAGCAGCCCGGTGATCTGGAAGCCGAGGGTCTGCGCCGTCACCAGGATGGCGACGATCAGCGTGACCAGCCGTGCCAGCTTGCCGAGCGCGTCGATCGTCGTGTGGTCGACCGCGTCACCCCGCGCCGCGCGCCTGGCCACGATGTTGCGGCAGACCTTGCCGATGAAACGCAGCAGGAACCAGGTCACGCAGACAACCAGCGCGACATCGCGGATCGCCAGCACCTCGGCCAGAAACGGCTCGTCGGTCTGGCGCTGCAGCACCCGCGCCATGTAGCCCAGGCCGACCACCCACATTGCCGCCAGCAGCGGCCTGCTGGCCGTTTGCACCAGCGCGTCGTCCCATACCGTGGCGGTGCGATTGGTGACGGCACCAGCCCGGCGCAGCAGCAGGCGCACCACCTGGTTCAACACGATGGTCACCAGGCCGATCGCGATCAGCGAAGCCACCCAAGGCTCGATGCCGATGTTCTGGCTGAGATAGTTGCTGAGCTGGTTCATGAGGCCCAACTGTAGGGGCAATGCGCCGATGGTCCGACCGCTGACCAGACTGCCTGGCTGGTACCGCCCAGCAAGCACGCAGCCGCGCGGTCCGGAAAGCGGTCACCTGACCCGCGCGAGCGCTTGCGCCGAAACGCGCGGGCCTTCCACAGTCTGGAGGTCGGCAACAACCCTGCCCTCGCCAGCGCTTGGCCTGCATCAGAATACGGATGCCTTGCCGGCGGCAGGGACGCAGCAGCCTCCATGAGCACCAACGAGCAGTCCAGCCCCCATACCGAACCACGTTTCGAAGCCCTGTTCGAGCAGGCACCGTTCAGCATCCAGATCCTGAGCCCGGACGGACGCACGCTGCGGGTCAACAAGGCCTGGGAAACGTTCTGGCAAGCGACCCCTGAAAACGGGCTGACTCGCTACGTGCTCGATGAATATAACGTGCTCACAGACGCGCAACTCGCCGCCAAGGGTGTGACTCCGTACATCCGCCGCGCACTGGCCGGCGAGTCGCTCGAGCTGCCGGCCATCACCTACGACCCCGCGGAAATCGGCCACCCTGAATCGCCACCGCGCTGGGTCAAGGCACGCGCCCATCCGGTCAAGGACGAAGCCGGCACGGTGCGCGAGGTGATGCTGTTGCACGAGGATATATCGGACACGATGCGCGATGAGCAGGCACGCCTATCGAGCGAACTGCGCCTGAAGCAACTGGCCAACACGATCCCGCAGCTGGCCTGGATCGCCAATCCCGACGGCTTCATCCATTGGTACAACGACCGCTGGTACGACTACACCGGCACCACCCCTGATCAGATGATCGGAAACGGCTGGCACAGGGTCCACGATCCGGCGGTGCTGCCGACGGTGATCGATCGCTATTCGCAATCGCTGGCCAGCGGCGAGGCGTTCCAGATGACCTTCCCGCTGCGCGGCAAGGACGGTCGGTTCAGGCCTTTCCTCACCTTGACCGCGCCGCTGCGCGACGAGGAAGGCAACATCGTTCAATGGTTCGGCAGCAACACCGATGTGTCGGCCCTGCACGAGGCCGAACGCAGCTTGCGCGAGGCCGAGGAACGCCTTCGCCTGGCCACGCTGGCCGGACACATCGGCATCTGGGAGTGGGACATCGACGCCGATGTGGTCACCTGGTCGGACCAGGTCTATTCCCTGTACGACCTGGCCCCCGGCGACTTCGGCGGTCGAGCCGAGGATTTCGCGGCGCTCGTGCATCCCGACGATCTGCCCGAGGTCTGGGGAAAAATTGAGGCAGCCATCGCCGGTACGGCCGAATTCGTCATCGAGTTTCGAGCCGTCCTGCCAGACGGCAATATCAGATGGCTGTCCGCCTGGGCACAGGTTCCCTGCAACGAGCGAGGAGAGCGGCCGCGCATGGTCGGCGCTACCATCAGCATCGATTCCTACAAGAAGGCCGAGCTGGCGCTACGCGACAGCGACCGCCGCAAGGACGAATTCCTCGCAATGCTGGCGCACGAGTTGCGCAATCCGCTGGCCGCCATCGGTGCCGCTTCGAAGGTAATGAGTCTGCGCTTCGCAGAGCCGGTTCATGCGCGCCGGGCCAGCGAGATCATCTCGCGCCAGGTCGGTCACATGACCGGGCTGGTCGACGACCTGCTCGACGTGGCACGGGTCACGCGCGGGCTGATCGCGATCGATCATGAGGTGATCGACATGAAGCCGATCATCGAGCAGGCGATCGAGCAGAGCATGCCGCTGATCGAGTCGCGCGGTCATGCGCTGACGACCCACATCGATCCGGCTCCGGCGCTGGTCTGCGGAGACCGCACGCGCCTGATCCAGGCATTGGTCAACGTGATCGGCAACGCCGCGAAATACACGCCGCCGGGTGGCCACATCGATCTGAGCCTTCAGATGCACCGAAACGAAGTCGAGTTGACCGTGACCGACGACGGCGTCGGCATCGACCCCTTGCTGATGCCGCACCTGTTTCACTTGTTCGTGCAAGGCGAGCGCAATGCCGCACGCGCCGACGGCGGACTGGGCATCGGTCTGGCGCTGGTCAAGGGAATCGTCGATCTGCACGGTGGGCGGATCGACGCATTCAGCGACGGGCTGGGTGCAGGCAGCCGCTTGAGAATGATCCTGCCGGCGTCGACGGTGGCCGCACAGACCACGACACCGGGATCGCTCGACGCCTCGCCGTCCGCACGCCCGCTGCAGATCCTGCTGGTCGACGACAACCGCGACGCCGCCGACATGCTGAAGGAACTGCTCGAACTGGCCGGGCACCAGATCGTCGTCCGAAATGACGCGCGCAGTGCGCTGGAAAGACTCGACGGCGAGCCGCCGCAGGTCTTCATCCTGGACATCGGCCTGCCCGACATGGATGGCCATGAACTCGCCGTGCGCCTGCGTGAGCGAGCCAGGACCAGCACCTTCATTGCGTTGACCGGCTACGGTCAGCCGGAGGATCGGCAACGCTCGGCGGCGGCCGGTTTCGATCATCACCTGGTGAAGCCGGTCAACACCGACATGCTGCTCGGTTTGCTGGCGGCCATCGACTGATATTCTCCGGGCGATGAATCATCCAACCAGCCGAGACAACGGCGCAGTAAGTCTGGTCCGCACCCTGGTCGCCAACGGCGTCGAGGTCTGCTTCACCAACCCCGGCACGTCGGAGATGCATTTCGTCTCGGCGCTCGACCGGATCGACGGCATGCGCTGCGTGCTCGGCCTGTTCGAAGGTGTGGTCACCGGCGCCGCCGATGGCTACTACCGGATGGCCGACAAGCCGGCGTCCACCCTGCTGCACCTCGGACCGGGCCTCGGCAACGGGTTGGCCAACCTGCACAACGCTAAGAAGGCCGGTTCGGGGATTGTCAACATCGTCGGCGAGCACGCCACCTATCACCTGGCCTGCAATGCGCCGCTGACCACCGACATCGAGGCGATTGCCACGCCGATGTCGAACTGGGTCCGGACCTCGCGCAGTTCGAAGGATGTGGCGGTAGACGGCGCAGCGGCGATCACCGAGGCCCGCCAGCCGCCCGGCCGCATTGCGACGCTGGTGCTGCCGGCCGATACCGCCTGGGGTGAAGGCGGCGGGGTTGCACAGGCAGCCGCCCCCGCCGCACGCCGCGCCGTCAGCGACGACGCGATCGAGGCCGCGGCCCGGGCGCTGACCAACGGCCGGCCGGCCGCGCTGCTGCTCGGCGACCTGGCGGTGCGCGAGGATGCGCTGCAACTGGCGGGCCGGATCGCCAGCAAGACCGGGTGCCGCGTCTTGTCCGAATATGCGCTGCCACGTCTGCAACGCGGGGCCGGTCGAGTGCTCACACAACGTGTGCCGTATCCGGTCGATGCCTCGCTGGCGATGTTGAACGACATCGCCGAACTGGTGCTGGTCGGCTCGAAGGTGCCGGTGGCGTTCTTCGCCTATCCAGGCAAGCCGAGCGTACTGACCCCGGATGCCTGCCAGATCACCACGCTGGCGGAACTAGCCGACGATCAACTGGCTGCCCTGCGCGCACTGGCCGAACGGCTTGGCGCATCGAGCATCGATGCGGTGCACATCGCTCAGGCGCAACGCCCCGGGTTGCCGAACGGCGCGCTCACGCCGGAAGGGATCGGCGCGGTACTCGGCGCCCTGCTGCCCGAAAACGCGATCGTGGTCGACGAGGCCGTCACCACCGGCCGCGGCTTCGGCAAGCCGACCGCGGGTGCGCCGCCGCACGACTGGCTCAGCATCGTCGGCGGCTCGATCGGTTTCGGCCTGCCAGCCGCCACCGGCGCAGCGATCGGTGCCCCCGGGCGCACCGTGATCGCGCTCGAAGGCGATGGCAGCGCCATGTACACGCTGCAGGCGTTGTGGACGATGGCGCGTGAAAGCCTGGACGTCAAGGTGCTGATCTTCGCCAATCGGCGCTATCAGATCCTGCAAGGCGAACTCGCCAACGTGGGTGCCGGAACGCCGGGCCGCAAGGCGAGCAGCATGTTGAGCCTGGATCGGCCCGACCTCGACTGGGTCTTGCTGGCTCGAGGCCACGGCGTCGACGCCGCGCGGGTCGACGATCTGGATGGGCTGGCGAAGGCTTTCGGTCGGGCGCTGGCGACGCCGGGCCCCTGCCTGATCGAAGTCGTGTTCTGACGCGATTTCCGCCAGGCCCCGCACCTCGACGCGAAGCTCAGGCGCGGTCTGCGAAACGTTCCAGCGATCGTCGACGCAGCTTCTCGGCTTCGACATCGCGCGATTTCGGCTCGGCGCTGGTCACCAGCGAGGCAATCAGCTCGCGCGCCGATGCAGCCACTTGCTCGACCGCCCGTTCGAACGCCGCCTCGTTCGCCTTCGACGGCACGCTGAATCCGCTCAGCTTGCGAACGAACTGCAACGAGGCATCGCGGATCTCGATCTCGGTCGCCGGTGGCTCGAAATTGAACAAGGTCCTGATGTTCCTGCACATGCTGCTCGTCCTGTGTCAGCTTGAGTAAATTACTGGCGATCTTTCAGATATTCAGACCGGCGCAGGGCCGGCTTCAGACGGTGCGGCGCAAGGCCTCGAAAAACAGCTCGCCCTGCGCGCGTTCGGCGTGGCTCTGGGCACCGACGCGCTGCGCCAGATCAGCCGATACCGGCGCGAGAGGCCGCCCGGTCGACAGCGCCAGCACCTGCGCCGTGCAGGCCCGCTCGAGGTAATACAGATCGTCGTAGGCGTGGTCGATTCGATCGCCGCAGATCACCACGCCATGGTTGCCGAGAAAGGCGATGTCAGCGCCATTCATCGATCGGGCGATGCGTTCGCCTTCGCCGATATCCAGCGCGAGGCCGTTGTAGTGTTCGTCGATCGCGACTCGACCATGAAAGCGCATCGCCGTTTGCGACAGGGTGGTGTCGAGCGCGCGATCGACTGTCAGCGTCAGCGCGGTGGCGTGAGGCATGTGGGTGTGCAGCACGCAAGCCTTGCGGCACAAGCGGTGAACCGCCGCATGGATGAACATCGCGGTCGACTCGACCGGGTGCTTGCCGGCAAGCCGCAGTCCCGCGGCATCGACCAGCACGATGTCGTCGGCGCCGATTTCGCTCCACAACAGTCCCTGCGGATTGAGCAGGAAACGCCCGGACCCGTCCGGCAACTCGATGCTGAAATGATTGCAGATGCCTTCGGCCAGGCCGTGAGCGGCTGCGGCGCGCAAGGCCACGGCCAGATCGGCGCGCAGTCGCCTCACCGGCACCGAGTCGAAATCCAGCGCGCTGTCCACCGTGTCCGTTGCCTGGTCGGCTGCGTTGTCTGCTGCCTTGTCAGCCGTGCTGTATGGTGCCATCGCGCCCTCCTGTCGATCGCCGATTGTGCCCGTGTCGACATCGATCGCGGCCATGGTTGGAACCGGCCGGGGCGGCAAGCTCGCGGCCGGGATCCGGCCACAATCCTGCGATGACCACACGAATCACCAAGTCCCGGGCGCACCACGACGCCGCTGGCGATTCTTGCGAACGTTGCTGCGCCAGGCGCCGGCACGGATCTTGAAGCGGTTGAAGCAAGCCGTCGGGTCGATCGGCAGCCCGGCCGCCCAGCTCGCGCCGGATCGGGGCATCGGCCACCGCCGCGGAGATTTGCCCCATGCAGTGCCGATCGAGGCAGGCGCAGTAGTGCAAATCGACACGGCGCTTCATGTCATGCTTGAAAAAGTGGCAGATCTCACAAATCCTATCCCCGATGTGCGTGGCCGCAAATCGGCACGACTGCTACCGCATCCGACGACTGCAATTGCAGGTTTGCGACACACCAGACGCATTGATCCAGATACTTGCGCTCCCGGTATGCTTGCCGCAGGAAGCGAGGCCGACGATCCTGAACGCTCGAACCGACACCATCGAATCGCCGGGCCTGGCGCGGCAGCCGGCGCGCGTCCGCATGTTGCGCACGCGTGGAGCCGCGCTTTCGCTCGACATCGAGACCAATCCGGCCGACAACGACCGGATCTTCATGATCGGCGCGCTGCGCTCGGATACCGATGCCACGCTCAGTCTTGCCATCGGCCGACTGGCCCCGGCAGAGGTCGCCAGCCGGCTTGACGCCATCACACAGGGTGCAGCCGTTCTGGTCGGTCACAACCTGCGCCGGCACGATCATCCCCAGCTGTCTGCGCAATACCCGGGCCTTCGGCTGCTGGATCTGCCGATCATCGATACGCTGGAGTTGTCGGCGATCGCATTCCCGACCAACCCCTACCACCGCCTGGTCAAGGGCTACAAGCTGCTGTCCGACTCGCGCAACGATCCGCTGGCAGACGCGCGATTGGCACTCGATCTGCTCGACGACGAGATCGAGGCGCTGGCCGAGATGCAGCAGGTCGACCCGGCATGGATGGGTCTGCTGCATTTTCTGCTGCAAGGTGATGCGCCGCTGGATCGCCTGCTGAGCGAGATCCGGTCAGATCAAGCGGCTCCGAGCATGGTCGAGGCCGAAGCGGCAGTCGCCAGCCGATTCCGTGGGCTTTGCTGCAACACACGCCTGGCGCGCTTCGCCGAACATGACGCGAGCGCAGCGCCCAGCCATCGCCATGGGCTGGCTTACGCCCTGGGCTGGATACGCGTAGCCGGCGGCAACTCGGTGTTGCCGATGTGGGTGCATGCCGAGATGCCCGCGGTGCGCTCGCTGATCACCGCGCTGCGCGAGCGCGACTGCCGGCAACCGGGATGCGCCTGGTGCCGCGAGCAGCACGATCCCGAGGCCTTGTTGCACGCGCATTTCCACAAGACCGGGTTTCGCGCGACGCCGGCCGCACCGGATGGAAGCTCGCTGCAGCGGGCGATCGTCGTGGCGGGGCTGGAACGGCGATCGATGCTCGCGGTGCTGCCGACCGGCGGTGGCAAGTCGATCTGCTACCAGCTGCCGGCGCTGGTGCATTACGCGCGCACCGGGCAACTGACGGTGATCGTCTCGCCGCTGCAATCGCTGATGAAGGACCAGGTCGACAACCTGCTGTCCGCCGGCGTGCACTGCGCAGTGACGATCAACGGGCTGCTGACGCCGCTCGAGCGCCGCGCGGCACTGGACCGGATCCGCCTCGGCGACGCCGGCATCGTGCTGGTGTCGCCGGAACAATTTCGCAGCCGAACCTTCACCGAGGCGGTTCGCGCGCGCGAGATCGCGAGCTGGGTTTTCGACGAGGCGCACTGCCTGTCCAAATGGGGTCACGACTTCCGCACCGACTATCTGTATGTGTCGCGCTTCATCCGTGAACGCTTCAGCCGCCAGCCGGCGCCTGTGGCCTGCTTCACCGCCACTGCCAAGCCGGATGTGATCGACGACCTGTGCGCGCACTTTCGCGACGGCCTGGGCCTGGAGCTCGATCGATTCCTCGGCGGCCACGCGCGGGTCAATCTGTCGTACGACGTCCTTGCGACGCCTCGGTCACATAAGGCCCAGCGGATCGTCGAACTGCTGCGCCACAAGTTGCGCGGCGGCGGTGCCGGCGTGATCTTCTGCGCCACGCGCAAGACGGCCGAGACGATGGCCGAGCTCGTCAGCGCACAGGGCATGGTCTGCGGCTGCTTCCACGGCGGGCTCGAGCCAGACCGCAAGAAGGACGTCCAGCAGCGCTTCCTGCAAGGCGCACTGCCGGTGATTGCTGCGACCAACGCCTTCGGCATGGGCGTCGACAAGCCCGATATCCGTGTCGTCATCCACGCCGATATCCCGGGCTCGCTGGAAAGTTATCTGCAGGAGGCGGGTCGGGCTGGACGCGATGGCGGCGCCGCGCGTTGCGTGCTGCTGTTCGACGAAGAAGATGTCGAGACCCAGTTCCGCCTGTCGGCCAACTCGCGCCTGACGCCGCGCGATTTCACCGGCCTGCTGAGGGGGATCCGCGCCCGCGTGCAACGGTTGAAACGCGACGAAATCGTGGTCTCGGCCGCCGAGCTGCTGCTCGACAGCGAAGGCACCGACATCCGAATCGATTCGCCCGACGCATCGACCAAGGTGACGACTGCGATCGCCTGGCTGGAGCGCAGCGGCTTCCTGCAGCGCAACGAGAACAACAGCCGGGTCTTCCCGGCCAGCCTGCGTGTGCCGTCGCTGGCCGTTGCACAGCAGCGCATCGACAAGGCCAATCTGCCGAAGGCTGTGCTGCTGCGCATCCTCGCGGTGGTGAAGACGCTGTTCCGCAACCTGAGCCCACAGGGCGTCAGCACCGACGAGCTGATGCTCGAGGCGGGCATTCCGCCGGATGAATGCTTCCGCATCCTGCATCAGCTGGAAGCGCTGGGCGTGCTCAGCAACGACCTCGGTCTGACGGTGCGGGTGTCGAAAGGCGTGCGCGGCGCATCCGACCTGGCGCTGCTGCATCTGGATCGCATGGAGCGCGAGCTGCTCGCGCTGATGGCCGAACAGGCACCGGATGCCGATGTTGGTGGCGAGCCGCAGCACCTGACCATCCGCTCCTTTTGCACCGAACTGCGGCGCCGGCTCGAGCTTTCCGACGGCGACGCCCGTGTCAGTCCGCAGGCCTTGCGCGCCTGCCTCGGTTCGCTGTCGGCGAGCTTCGGCAGCGGCTCCAGCAGTGGTCACGAGAGGCGCAGCATGCTGCAGATCCGCGGCATGGGGCCGGACGGGCTGCGCGTCGTGCTGCATCGGCCGTGGCCGCAGATCCGCACGATCTGCGAACGACGCCGCGCGGTGGCGCAGGTGGTGCTGGCCCGGCTGCTGCAGGCGCTGCCGGACGGCACCCGCGAAGGCAACCTGATCATCGAATGCAAGGCGCGCGAGCTGATGGACGCGATCGAAGCCGATCTGGATTTGCGCAGCACGCTGCGCGATCCGGCGATCGCGCTCGAACACGCCCTGCTCTATCTGCATGAAAACCGGGTAATCGAACTCGACAAGGGCCGCTCGGTATTCCGCTCGGCGATGACGATCAAGGTCGACCCAGCGGCGCACAAGCGCCGCTTCACGAAGGAGAACTTCGCGCCGCTGGAAGAGTTCTACCGCGAACGCACGCTGCAGACCCATGTGATGCATGAATATGCGCGGCTGGGCGCCGACGATCCCGCGCAGGCCAGGCAACTCGTCGATGCCTATTTCACGTTGCCGCGCAAACGCTTCGTGCGCGAGTTCTTCAAGGGCCGCGCCGATCTGCTGGAACTGGCAACCACCGACGAATCATTCAAGCGCATCGTCGACGACCTGCAGCATCCGGTGCAGCAGGCACTGGTCGAAAAACCCGAGCGCGGCAACCACCTGGTGCTGGCCGGGCCCGGTTCGGGCAAGACCCGTGTCATCGTGCACCGCATCGCCTACCTGCTGCGGGTCAGACGGGTGGCGCCCGAACGCGTCATCGCGCTGGCCTTCAACCGGAGTGCCGCGGTGGAATTGCGGCGCCGGCTGATCGCGCTGATCGGTGACGATGCGCGCGGTGTGACGGTGCTGACCTATCACGGGATGGCGCTGCGGCTGACCGGTACCAGCCTGGCTGGCGCGGATGGTCGCGGCGCAGCCGTCGATTTCGAACAGTTGCTGCAGGACGCGGTCGACCTGCTCGAGGGCAGGTCCGACCCGCTGAGCGATGCCGACGACGCATGCGACCGCCTGCTGCAGGGCTACGAATATATCTTCGTCGACGAATATCAAGATATCGACGAGAAGCAATACGCGCTGGTCAGCGCGCTGGCCGGCCGGCGCCTGGCCGATCCGGATGCTCGGCTCAGCATCATGGCGGTCGGCGACGACGATCAGAATATCTACAGCTTCAAGGGCGCAAGTGTCGCGTTCATCCGCCGCTTCCAGGCCGACTATGCCGGCGAGCTGACCTACCTGGTCGAGAACTTCCGCTCGACCGCACACATCATCGCCGCGGCCAACCACGTGATCCAGCGCGCCGCCGAGCGGATGAAGATCGACCACCCGATCCGCATCGACGCTCGCCGGGCCGCGGATGCGCCTGGCGGGCGCTGGGGTGAGATCGATCTCGAACATGGCGCGAAGGTGCGCCTGATGACGGCTCCCGCTGAAAGCAATCTGCAGGCGCAACTGGTGTTCGCCGAGATCGCCCGCATCCGCGGGCTCGAACCACACACGCCGCTCGGCACGATCGCCGTGATCGCAAGAACCCACCGATCGCTCGAGCCGCTGCGCGCCTTGTGCGAGGTCGAGGGCTTGCGCTGCGAGTTGCTCAGCCGCGACGCCGCCAAGGCGCAACTGCCGCTGATGCAGTCACGCGAAGGCTGGCGAACCGCCCACCTGCTGCGTGGCCGGCGCGGCCGGCTGCGCTCGGTTGCGGCGCTGCGCCGCTGGATCGACAAGCGCCGCCGCCACGAGCCTGACAACCCGTACTGGGACGACCTGCACGCAGCGATGGCAGACCTGCAGGATTCGAGCACCGCGTTGCGCCTGCCGGCCGCGGCGCTGATCGACGCGCTCTACGAGGCGTCCGACGAGGCACGCCGCCACGGCCACGACGGCGCACTGAAGCTGATGACCGCCCACGGCGCCAAGGGCCTCGAGTTCGACCACGTGATCGTGATGGACTGCGCCGACTGGCGCTGGACCGGCGAAGACGAACGCCGCCTGCTCTATGTCGCAATGACCAGGGCCCGGCATTCGCTGACGCTGATGCGCGC
>JANNNE010000113.1:0-18446 GCA_031398385.1 Ideonella sp. | reverse complement strand
AACAGGATGTTGGTGGTGTCGATCTGCAGGAAATCCTGGTTCGGATGCTTGCGCCCACCTTGCGGCGGCACCGATGCCATCGTGCCCTCGACCAGCTTCAGCAGCGCCTGCTGCACGCCTTCGCCCGACACATCGCGGGTGATCGACGGGTTGTCGGATTTGCGCGAAATCTTGTCGATCTCGTCGATATAGACGATGCCGCGCTGCGCGCGCTCGACGTCGTAGTTGCAGTTCTGCAGCAGCTTCTGGATGATGTTCTCGACGTCTTCGCCAACATAACCGGCTTCGGTCAGGGTGGTCGCGTCCGCGATCACGAACGGGACATTCAGCAGTCTGGCCAGCGTTTGCGCGAGCAGCGTCTTGCCCGACCCGGTCGGGCCGATCAGCAGGATGTTGCTTTTCGACAGCTCGACTTCTTCCTTGCTGCGGCTCATGTGGCGCAGCCGCTTGTAGTGGTTGTAGACCGCCACCGACAGGATGCGCTTGGCCACTTCCTGGCCGATCACATAGTTATCGAGGTTGGCCTTGATCTCGCTGGGAATCGGAAGATCCGACTTGCCGGCCTTTGCCTCACCGGCGTCGACCGGCACTTCATCACGGATGATGTCGTTGCACAACTCGATGCATTCATCGCAGATGAACACCGACGGGCCGGCGATCAGCTTCTTGACCTCGTGCTGGCTCTTGCCGCAAAAGGAGCAATAAAGCACTTTCTCGCTAGACGATCCTTTTTTCTCGGCCATGGGTTCGTTCTGGATTCAGGGGGACTGGCACACAAATGATAGAACAAATGGCGGGCCGACCTTTCCGAGAGAAAGGCCATAACTCCAGCCATCTCGGCACGCGAATCCGCGGCCGAAGCGCACGCGCTTCCTGCCCGACGGGCAAGTTTTGCGCAGGCTGGGAAGCGCCGCAGCCCGCGCCGAGGGCACTCAAGGGCGCTTTTCGATCACCTGATCGATCAGCCCGTAGTCCTGCGCCTCGTGCGCTGACATGAAAAAGTCGCGCTCGGAATCAAGACGGATCTTGTCCAGCGGCTGGCCCGTACGATCGGACAGGATCTTGTTCAGGCTCTCGCGCAGCTTCAGGATCTCGCGCGCCTGGATCTCGATATCCGACGCCTGGCCCTGGGTGCCACCCGACGGCTGGTGAATCATGATGCGCGAATTGGGCAGTGCCAGCCGCTTGCCTTTGGCACCTGCCGCCAGCAGGAACGCGCCCATGCTCGCCGCCATGCCCATGCACAGGGTGGACACCTGCGGCTTGATGAACTGCATGGTGTCGTACACCGACATGCCGGCACTAACCGATCCGCCCGGCGAGTTGATATAGAAGAAGATGTCCTTGTCGGGGTTCTCGCTTTCCAGAAACAACAATTGGGCGACCACGACATTGGCCGACTGGTCATTCACCGGGCCGACCAGAAAAACAATTCGCTCACGCAGCAGGCGCGAATAGATGTCGTAGGCGCGTTCGCCTCGGCCGGATTGCTCGATGACCATCGGGACCATGCCCAGGCCTTGGGTGTCGAGTGCGCTCATTGCAGGCGTCCTTCGGAAAAGTGGAATTTCAATCTATCGGATCTTGGGGCCGATTATCAGACCGCAAGAGCGAACCCCGGAAACGACAAGGGCACCGCCCTGACGGTACGGTGCCCTCCCGGTTGATCGGCAACAGTAGGCGATCAGTTCGGCGCCGTCATCAGTTCGTCGAACGGCAGCACCTTGTCGACGACCTTGGCCTTGGAGAGGACGAACTCGGCGACATTGTTCTCGATCACGACGGCCTCGACCTCGGCCATGCGCTGACGATCGCCCAGGTACCAGCGCATCACCTCTGCCGGCTTCTCGTAGCTCTGGGACATCTCTTCGATGTGGGCCTGCAGTTGCTCGGGCTTGGCTTGCAGATTGTGGACGCGCACCAGCTCGGCCACCGCCAGACCCAGCCGGACGCGGCGCTCGGCCTGCGGCTGGAAGATCTCCGACGGGATCGGGGTCTTGTCGGCATCCTTGATGCCACGCTTCTTCAGATCGGCGCGGGCGCTCTCGATCATGCGCTCGCATTCACCCTGCACCAGCGCATTCGGCACGTCGAGTTCGGCTAACGCCGCCAGGCCATCCATCACCGCGGCCTTGTTGCGCGCCAACACGCGGAACTTGACCTCGCGCTCCAGATTTTTCTTGATGTCTGCGCGAAGCGCCTCGACGGTGCCGTCGGTGATCCCCAGCGAGGCGGCAAGCGCCTCGTTGACCTCGGGCAGATGCTGCGCCTCGATCTTCTTGATCGTCACCAGGAAATCAGCTTCCTTGCCGGCGACATCCTTGCCTTGATAGTCGTCCGGAAACTGCAGCGGGAAGGTTTTCGATTCACCGGTCTTCATGCCGCGCACCGCCTTGTCGAAGGCTTCGAGCATCTGACCTTCGCCGATCAGGAACTGGAAGCCGTCGGCCTTGCCACCATCGAACGGCACGCCGTCGATCTTGCCCTCGAAATCGATGGTCACCCGATCACCCTCGGCAGCGACATCGGTCTGCGCGCGCTGCGCAAAGCTGCGCCGCTGCTTGCGCAGGATGTCGAGCGTCTTGTCGATCGCCTCTTCGGTGACCTCGGTGCTGACCCGCTCGATTTCCGCGCCCGACAGATCGCCGAACTTGACTTCCGGATAGACCTCGAACGTGGCGTCGAAGGCGATTTCGCCCTCGGGCGCGCCTTCCTTTTCGGTGATTTTCGGCGCTCCGGCGACGCGCAGCTTGGCCTCGCTGGCGGCGTCCGAGAACGCCTGGCCGACCTTGTCGTTCATCACCTCGTAATGCACCGAGTAGCCGTAGCGCTGCTGGACGACGCTCATCGGCACCTTGCCGGGACGGAAGCCGTCGGCCTTGACCGTACGGGCCAGGCGCTTGAGCCGCGTATTCACCTCGGAGGTGATGGATTCTGCCGGCAGCGTCAGCGTGATGCGGCGTTCGAGCTTGTCGAGGGTTTCAACGTTCACGGACATGTCAGGAAAACTTTCTGCAATCAAAAGCTGGAAGAAGTTCGTGGTGCGCGGGGGGGGGACTCGAACCCCCACACCATTGCTGGCGTCAGGACCTAAACCTGGTGCGTCTACCAATTTCGCCACCCGCGCTGGCCCTGGACCGACTTCGAATCGAACCGCGGATTTTAACCCGGGTGCCGGCCATGTCCGAAATGTGCGTCGACAATGCCACCGTGAGCGTCGATCACTACGAAAACTTTCCGGTCGCCTCGGTGCTGTGCCCACCGCCGCTGCGCCCGGCTGTTGCGGCCATCTACTGGTTCGCGCGCATCGCCGACGATATCGCCGACGAAGGCGATGCGTCGGCCACGCACCGGCTGGAAGAGCTCACCGCCTACCGAAACGATCTGCATGCGGTTGTCCGTGACCGGCCACTCTCTGCGCGCTGGCAGGCGGTTTTCAGCAAGCTGGGTGCTGCCATGCGGCGCTGGAATCTGCCGGTCGAGCCGTTCGACGATTTGTTGAGTGCGTTTCAGCAGGATTTGAGCAAGACCAGCTATCGCGACCGTGCCGAGCTGCTGGACTATTGCCGCCGCTCGGCCAATCCGGTCGGCCGATTGCTGCTGCGCCTGTACGGCGTCGACGATGCGCAGGCCCTGCGACAATCGGACGCGATCTGCAGCGCCCTGCAATTGATCAACTTCTGGCAAGACCTCGGCGCTGACCTTGCCAGGGGCCGGCTCTATCTGCCGGTTGCCGATTGTCTGGAGCATCAGGTGGAACCCGCTCGACTACTTGCCCGCGAAGACAGCCCCGCCCTGCGGGCCTTGCTCGGCGCCGAAGTGGCGTGGGCCAGATCGATGATGGCGAGTGGTCAGGCGCTGGCATTCCGGATCGGCGGTCGAGCCGGCTGGGAGCTGCGGCTGGTGGTCCAGGGCGGGCTGCGCATCCTCGACAAGATCGAGGCCAACGGCTTCGACACGATGCTGCGGCGCCCTCGCCTGCGGATGGTCGATGTGCCCCTGATCATCTGGCGTGCGCTGTGGATGCGCCGCAGCGTGGCGTTATCGGAGGGACCAGCACCGTGAACCCCGGCGCGCCGTCGACTCAACCCGGGCCTGCAGTCAGCCCGCAGCAGTATGTCCAGGACAAGGCTGCCGGCAGCGGTTCGAGCTTCTATTACGCCTTCCTGTTCCTGCCGCCGCCGCGGCGCGCCGCGATCACCGCGTTCTACGCCTTCTGTCGGGAAGTCGACGACGTGGTCGACGAGGTCAGCGATCCCGGTGTCGCTGCGGCCAAACTGGCCTGGTGGCAAGCGGAAGTCGTCTCGAGCTTCGCCGGCAAGCCGAATCATCCGGTCACCAAGGCCCTGATGCCGCTGACCGCCGAATTCGGGATCGAGGCACGCCACCTGCTGGCGGTAATCGAAGGCTGCCAGATGGACCTCAGCCAGAACCGCTACCTCGACTTTGCCGGACTGGCGCGTTATTGCCATCTGGTGGCCGGCGAGGTCGGCGAGGTCGCAGCCAACATCTTCGGACGCAGCTGTGACGAGACCGTGCAATACGCACACAAGCTCGGCCTGGCAATGCAGCTGACCAACATCATCCGCGATGTCGGCGACGATGCACGTCGCGGCCGCATCTACCTGCCGATCTCGGAGCTGCAGCAGTTCGATGTCAAGGCCAACGAGTTGCTTCAGCGCAAGCCGCCTTGGGGTTACAGCGATCGCTTCCAGGCCCTGATGCGGTTTCAGGCCGAGCGCGCGCATGCCATCTACGACGAGGCACTGGCACTGTTGCCCGAGCCGGATCGAAACACGCAGAAGCCAGGCCTGATGATGGCCAACATCTACCGCAGCCTGTTGCGCGAGATCGAGGCCGAGGGCTTCCAGGTGCTGCATCAGCGGGTCTCGTTGACGCCACTGCGCAAGCTCTGGATCGCCACCCGCACGCACCTGCGCGGCCGCTGAGGCATGGCGACACCGATCGGCACAACGGACGGCAGGTCCGGCGTCGCAGTGATCGGCGCCGGCTGGGCGGGCCTGGCAGCGGCGGTCGACCTTGTCGATACAGGCCGCCGCGTGACGCTGTTCGAGATGGCTGGCCAGGCAGGCGGACGCGCCCGTCAGGTGCCCGGGTACGAGGGCCTCGGCGGGCTCGACAACGGTCAGCACATCCTGATCGGCGCCTATGTGCAGACACTGGCGCTGATGCGCCGTCTCGGCATCGATCCGGAGCGCGTGTTGCTGCGTTCTCCGTTGCGGATGCTGTATGCCGATGGCAGCGGATTGAAACTGGCGTCCGGCCCGGCGGTTCCCGCTTTCATCCGCGGTGTGCTGGGTCAAAGCCGGTGGCCGTGGCGCGATCGGCTCGCGCTGCTCGGCGCGGCGCTCAGCTGGCGATTGCGAGGGTTTCGCTGTTCACCGACGTTGAGCGTCGCCGAGTTGACCGCCGGCCTGCCATCCAGTCTGCGCCAGACCGTCATTGATCCCTTGTGCGTGGCGGCGCTGAACACACCGAGCGACGAGGCCAGCGCCGCCGTCTTTCTGCGCATCCTGCAAGACGCCTTGTTCGCCGGTCCCGGTGCGGCTGACCTGCTGCTGCCGCGACGCCGCTTGAGCGCGCTGCTGCCCGCACCGGCACTGCAGCGATTGGCTGACGCAGGGGCCGATGTGCGGCTCGGGCATCGGGTGCGAGAGTTGGCCAGGGGCGCAGCCGGAGAGTGGCTGCTTGACGGCCATCCGTTCTCCGCGGTCATCGTGGCGGCCACGTCGAGCGAGGCGTCGCGGCTGGTGGAGCCGATCAATCCGCAATGGTCTGCCGTCGCCACTGCGCTGCGGTTCGAGCCGATCATCACCTTGAGCGTGCGCAGCGAAGGCGCCCGCCTGCCGCTGCCGATGCTGGCGCTGCACGCCGATCAGCACCACCGACCGGTGCAATTTGTATTTGACCAGGGCCAACTCGATGGCGCGGTCGGCCTGTTGACGCTGGTTATCAGCGGTGCCGCGCCATGGCTGGAACGTGGGATCGAGACGACGGTGGCGCTGGCACTCGAGCAGTTGTGCGACCAGCTCGGCGACCATCTGGGCGCGTCGTCCGAGGTGCTGCAGGTATTGACAGACAAGCGGGCGACATTTCGCTGCACGCCCGACCTGCAGCGTCCGGTCATGCAGATCGCCGAGGGCCTGCTGGCAGCCGGCGACTATGTCGACGGGCCGTATCCGGCCACACTGGAAGGCGCAGTGCGCAGCGGTCTCGCGGCTGCACGGGTGATCTGATCGCGGGTGCGGCTGCAACGCCGAGTCAGGTCGACAAGAACCGTCGGCGCGACTTGACGGCCCGGGTCGTACCAGCAACTAGCGCGTGGTTGCTGGCTCGTCCTTGCCGTCATCGACCGGCCAGTCGCGGATGTAGGCCTTCAGCATCCGGTTCTCGAAATCCTGGCTGTCGACGACCGCCTTGGCCACATCGTAGAACGAGATCACACCCATCAAGGTGGTCTGGGTCAGCACCGGCATGTAACGGGCGTGACGCTCCAGCATCATTCGCCGTACCTCGTCGATTTCGGTATCCGGCGAGCAGGTCAGGGGCTGATCGTCCATCACGCTGCGGATCTGGTTGTCGCCGACGCTGCCGTTGTTGATCACCAGCGACTTGATGACCTCGCGGAAGGTCAACATGCCGACCATGGCACCGTGGTCCATCACGATGAGCGAGCCGATATCGCGATCGGCCATCGTCTCCACCGCTTCGCGCAGGGATTGGTCGGGCGCGACGGTGAACAAGGTACCACCCTTGACGCGCAGGATATCGCTGACTTTCATGCAGATCTCCTCGAAAGCTTGGGGCGACAGGCAAGCAGTCATTCGGGCACCGATGCAGCACCGCCCTGGAATCAATATAGCCCACAATGCCGCTTCGCAACAGCAGCCGCGACACACCAGTCGAACACGCCTGGTCGACAAGCAGGTTTCGAGCCTTGCGCAAACGGAGGAATGATGCCCGGTTTCAACGACCCCGGATTCGACACCCTGACACTGCATGCCGGCGCCGCGCCCGACCCGAGCACCGGCGCGCGGGCGCTGCCGATTCACCTGAGCACCAGTTTCGTCTTCGAAAGCAGCGAGCACGCGGCCGCACTGTTCAACATGGAGCGGTCCGGCCATGTCTACAGCCGCATCAGCAATCCGACCAATGCGGTGCTCGAGGAGCGGGTCGCCGCACTGGAAGGTGGCATCGGCTCGATCGCCACCGCCAGCGGCCAGGCGGCGCTGCATCTGGCAATCGCGACGCTGGCCGGTGCCGGCAGCCATGTTGTCTCGAGCTCGGCGCTGTACGGCGGCTCGCACAACCTGTTGCACTACACGCTGTCACGCTTCGGCATCGCGACCACCTTCGTCAAGCCCGGTGACATCGATGCCTGGCGCGCCGCAATCCGCCCTGAAACGCGGCTGCTGTTTGGCGAGACGCTCGGCAACCCCGGGCTCGATGTGCTCGATATCCCGACCGTCTCGACGCTCGCGCACGAGCACGGCCTGCCCTTGCTGGTCGATTCGACGCTGAGCACACCCTGGCTGATCAAGCCCTTCGACCACGGCGCCGATCTGCTGTACCACTCGGCGACCAAATTCCTCAGCGGCCACGGCACGGTCGTCGGCGGTGTGCTGGTCGACAGCGGCGCCTTCGACTGGGACCGTTCGGGCCGCTTCCCCGAGTTGAGCCAGGCCTATGCGGGCTTTCATGACATGGTTTTCAGCGAGGAAAGCACCACCGCCGCGTTCCTGCTGCGCGCCAGACGCGAGGGTCTGCGCGATTTCGGTGCCTGCATGAGCCCGCACACCGCCTGGCTGATCCTGCAGGGAATCGAGACTCTGCCGCTGCGCATGGCGCGACATGTCGGCAATGCGCGCAAGCTGGTCGAGTTTCTGGTGGCCCACCCGATGGTCGATTCTGTCGGCTACCCGGAATTGCCGGAACATCCCGATCACCAGCTGGCCGCCAAGCTGTTTCCGCGTGGCTGCGGATCGGTCTTCAGCTTCAACCTGAAAGGCGGCCGCGAGCAAGGCAAGGCCTTTATCGAGGCGCTGAAGATCTTTTCGCACCTCGCCAATGTCGGCGACTGCCGCTCGCTGGTCATTCATCCGGCGTCGACGACCCACTTTCGCATGGACGACGCGGCACTCGCGCAGGCCGGCATCGGCCAGGGAACGATTCGCCTGTCGATCGGCCTCGAGGATGTCGACGACCTGCGCGACGACCTGAACCGCGCCCTGAAGGCGGCGCAAAAGTCGACCGGAGGTGGCCGATGATCTGGCAACTCGACGACCGGCCAGCCTATGCGTATACCGGCGGCAAGCCCTTCGACGCCGCCCTTCCGACAGTCGTGCTGATCCACGGCGCCATTGACGATCACAGCGTCTGGGCGCTGCAGAGTCGCTGGCTGGCCCACCACGGCTGCTCGGTGCTGGCGGTCGATCTGCCCGGCCATGGCCGCAGCGCCGGCCCGGCACTGAGCAGCATCGACGCGCTGGCCGACTGGACCCTGCGCCTGCTGAGCTCGGCAGGCGGTGAACGCGCGCTGTTGGTCGGCCACAGCATGGGGTCATTGATTGCACTGGAGGCCGCGGCACGGCTCGGCGCGGCATCCCGCGGACTGGTGATGGTCGGGCCGGCCTATCCGATGAAGGTGTCTCCAGCGCTGCTGGAAATCGCGCTGAACGACCCGCTGCGCGCCATCGACATGGTCAATTCCTTTTCTCACGCCAGCCTCGCCAGCAAACCGTCCGCACCATCGCCGGGCTTCTGGTTGCGCGGCAATGCCAAGGCCCTGAACCGGCGCAACCAGCGCAATTACGCCGAGGCCGGCTTCGGCAATTTGTTCCACCTCGATTTCGGCATCTGCAATGCCTATGACACCGGGCTCGATGCCGCGGCCAAGGTGATGTGCCCGGTCAGCCTGGTGGTCGGCGAGTACGACCAGATGACGCCCGCGGCTGCCAGCCGTGAACTGGCGCGCGCGCTCCAGGGCAAGACGGTTTTGCTGCCCGCCGGCCACGCGCTGATGGGCGAAGTGCCTGACGCGGTGCTGGCTGCGATCCGCGCCTGCTCGGCCTGAAGAACCTGCGCAGCAAGTCGGATCGCCGGGGTTGTGAGAAGGAGCCGCCGCCGTGCCGCTGTTCGCCGTCCGCTTCGGTTTGCAGGCGCCCCAGCATGGTCGCGGCAGGTGGATCGGAGCAAGGGGACGCTGAGTGACCACCCGCCAACTGTCCTCTCCGGCGAACGCGACCGCCCCGCGCCCTGGAGCGTGACCGCCCCGCTCAACCCCGACGCGCCTTCTCGATGGCGGCGATGTCGATCCTGGTCATCGACATCATCGCGTCAAAGGCGCGCCTGGCCACCGCTGGATCGGGATCGGTGATGGCTTCGATGAGGACCCGCGGCGTAATCTGCCAGGACACGCCCCATTTGTCCTTGCACCAGCCGCAGGCACTTTCCTCGCCACTGTTGTTGACGATGGCGTTCCACAAGCGGTCGGTCTCGGCCTGATCGTCGGTTGCGATCTGAAACGAAAAGGCCTCGTTGTGCCTGAACGCCGGCCCACCGTTCAGGCCCATGCAGGCAATGCCGGCCACGGTGAACTGGACTGTCAACACGTCTCCCTGCTTGCCACTCGGAAAGTCTCCCGGCGCACGCATCACCGCCCCGATGGCGCTATCGGGAAAAGTCTCGGCGTAGAACTGCGCCGCATCGACAGCCGTGCCGTCGTACCAGAGGCAGATGGTGTTTTTTGCAATCATGTTCAATCTCCGATCAAGAAAGGCTCCGATACCCTCCGACGAAGATCGAAACCCGGTTTCGACAGACGCAGCGTGCTAGAGCAGGTCGCGCAGCCGCAAATCGTCGAACGACGCCTCACGCCAGAAGCCGGCGGTCTCCGACGACGGCAGCAACAGCAGCGCGGCGATCAGTGGCGCCGCCGGTGTGCGCGCCGGTTCGCCGAGCAGGACATAACGCGAATCACTGTCTTCATCGAGCCGACCGACCCAGCCCAGCCCGATCAGCTGCTCCACCAAGGGCTCGATCTGCAGCGGATCCAGGCCCAGACGCTGGCACATCTGGTGCAAGCCGACGCCGTCCAGCGGCTGCTGCCGCGCCTGATCGAGCTGGCGCAGCACCGCGACGGCGAGTTCGAAACGCCGGCCGGGCGTATCCGGCAGGCCGCCGACCCGCATCTTCAGGCTCGGTGCATAGGCGGCGATGACCGCGCCGAGCAGCACGATGACCCAGCCAAGGTAAAGCCAGATCAGAAAGATCGGCAAGGTTGCGAAAGCGCCGTAGACCAGTGAATAGGTCGGAATCGTCGCCAGATAAAGTGTCAGGCCACGCTTGGCCAGCTCGAAGCCGATCGAGACGAAGATGGCACCGGCGAGCGCATGCCGCCATCGCACCTCGGTATTCGGGACATAGTGGAACAAGCCGGCAACGCCGAACGTCAACAGCAAGAACTCGACCATGTTCAACAACAACGCGACGCCGCCCGGCATCGCATCGACCATGCCTTGTGACGACGACAGCACATACGAGGTCAAGGTCAGGCTGGCGCCGAGCAGCACCGGCCCGAGCGTCAGGGCCGCCCAGTAGACCAGCACGCGCTGCGCGATCGGCCGCGGACGGCGGACGCGCCAGATGTTGTTGAGCGTCCGGTCGATCGTCAGCATCAGGGCCAAGGCGGTCAGCAGCAGCACCGCCAGGCCGGCGCCGCCGAGGCGACTCGACTGCGCAGCGAATTGGGTCAGCGCCTCCAGTACCGGCTTGGCGATATTGTCCGGAATCAGGCTCTGCAACAGATATTGCTGCACCGAACCCTGGAACTGGCTGAAGATCGGGAAAGCTGAGAAGACGGCCAGCATCACCGTGATCAGCGGCACCAGCGAAATCAGCGTCGTGAAGGTCAAGCTGCTGGCGGTGATGCCGAGGCGATCTTCGCGGAAGCGCCGCGCCAGGATTCGCATGGTGTCGAACCACGGCCACGACTGCAGTGTTTCGGGCAATTCGGTGACCAGCTCCTGCCAATCCGATTCCCGCGGATCGGCGTTCTTCGGGCTGGGTCGGGCGGGCTGGTTCATCGCTGGCTATCATGCCATCGATGACCTCTGCGAATCCTCCTTCCGATGCTGCCGCCCCTCCCGCATTGACCGGTGCGGTTCGCTGGTCTCGCACACTCGCTGTGGGCAGCCTGCTCGGCCTGATCGCGCTCGGCCTGGCCTGGGAGCTCTGGCTGGCGCCCACCGGCAATCGCACGCTGGCGCTGAAGGTGCTGCCGCTGACCTTGCCGCTGGCCGGGTTGCTGAAGCGGCGAATGTATACCTACCGCTGGGTCAGCCTGCTGGTCTGGATCTATTTTGCCGAAGGCGTGATTCGTGCCGCGGGCGACCGCGGCGTATCGTCGCTGCTGGCGATGATCGAGGTCGTGCTGTGTCTGCTGCTGTTCACCGCGTGTGCGGTTCATGTTCGCTGGCGGCTGAAGCATCCCGCAGCGGCACTGGAAGATGTCAAATGAATCAAGGGCCGCTGCTTGATCGCCTGCGCGGCATCGTCGGTTCAAGCCATGTGCTCGGCGCAGACCAGGATCTGGCCGCCTACGAGATCGACTGGCGAAAGCGGGGGCGCGGCAAGGCGTTGGCGGTGGTTCGACCGGGTTCGACCGACGAGGTGGCGGCAGTGGTCAGGATGTGCCTCGAACACCGAACGCCCATCGTCACGCAAGGTGGCAACACCGGTCTGGTCGGTGCGTCGATTCCCGACGACAGCGGCACCCAGCTGCTGCTCAGCCTGTCGCGGCTGAACCGCGTTCGTGCCGTCGATCCCGCCAACCTGACGATGACCGTCGAAGCCGGTTGCATCCTTCAAAACATTCAGGAAGCCGCTGCCGCGCAGGGCCTGCTGTACCCCTTGAGCCTGGCGGCGGAAGGCAGTTGCACCATCGGCGGCAACCTGGCCACCAATGCGGGCGGAACCCAGGTGTTGCGCTTCGGCTCGGCACGCGATCTGTGCCTCGGTCTCGAAGTCGTCACCGCCGAAGGCGAGATCTGGGACGGACTGAACGGGCTGCGCAAGGACAACACCGGCTACGACCTGCGCCACCTGTTCATCGGCAGCGAAGGCACGCTGGGTGTCATCACGGCAGCGACCTTGAAACTCTATCCCCGCCCGGCGGCGGTGACGACCGCCTGGGTCACGCTCGACAGCGTGGAAGCCGCGGTGAGCTTGCTGCAGCACGCGCAGGCGCGCCTGGGCGCTGCATTGACCGGCTTCGAGCTGATGAATGAATTTGCGCTGTCGCTGGTGCGCAGCCATTTCCCCGATCTGCAGCAGCCGCTGCCGCCCGCCACCTGGACCGTGCTGATCGAGCAATCCGACACCGAAAGTGAAGCCCATGCGCGCAGCCTGTTCGAGTCGCTGCTCGAGCAGATGTTGGAGCAAGGCGTGATCAGCGACGCGGCGCTGGCCGAAACCATCGACCAGTCGCGTTCAATGTGGAAACTGCGCGAAAGCATTCCGCTGGCGCAGGCGCAGGAGGGCCTGAACGTCAAGCACGACATCTCGGTCGCGGTATCGAAGATTCCGGCGTTCGTCGAATCGACCGATGCAGCGCTGGCCGATGCGTTCCCGGGCATCCGGATGGTCACCTTCGGTCATCTGGGCGACGGCAACCTGCACTACAACGTGCAGTCGCGCGCTGGATCAGACGCCGCCCATTTTCTGGTCGAGAACGAAAAAGCCGTCAACCGGATGGTCTACGCCGCAGTGGCCGGGCACGGCGGATCGATCTCTGCAGAACACGGCATCGGCACCATCAAGCGCGAGGCGCTGCTGCTGTACAAGTCGCCGGTTGCAGTCAAGCTGATGCGCCAGATCAAGCGTTCGCTCGACCCGCACAACCTGTTCAACCCGGGCCGTTTGATCGATCCCTGACGGCGCGCCAATGGCTCCGCTACTGGAGCGGGCCCTTCAACGCATCGGGCAACGGCAGCGACATGACTTCGATGCCCTCTTCGCGCAGCGCCTCAGCCTCGTCCTTGCTGGCCCGTCCGCGAATCGGACGATCATCGACTTCGCCGTAGTGGATACGCCGGGCCTCTTCAGGGAACCGGTCGCCGACATCATCAGTGTGAGCCATCACGTGCCGCACCGCCTGCAACCACATCGATTGCATCGTCAGCTCGCGCTGCAGCAGCGGGTTTTCGCCCTGCTGCGACGCTGCGGCAGCGGAGGCAGTTGATCCGGCAGCCTGTGCTGCCGACTCGCGCTGCGACTGCCGGCCCTTCGACACCTGCAGTCTGGGTGCGCTGGGCAGGCGCTCGATCGACTGGTTGCCGCAGATCGGGCAGATCAGGATGCCACGCTCGGTCTGGCCCACATAGTCATCCTCGGATGAAAACCAGCCCTCGAAACGATGGTCGAGCGAGCAGCGCAGGTTGAAGACCTTCATGCCGCATTATCCCCGACCGTCGGTCGAAGGCGGCGACTGCCACTGCAGCGGCCACTGCCCGGCCCGCCAGTGGCGCAGCCAGAGCAGCCCGACAAGGGTCTTGGCATCGGTCAGTTCGCCGCTCGCGGTGAGCGCTTCCAGTTCTTCCAGGCTGGCCTGCCCGACTTCCAGAAATTCGCCCGACTCGAGGTGGGCCGGCCCGGCTCTCAATTCCTTCGCGAACCAGATCTCAATGCCCTCGGTGGAATAAGCGATCGCGTTGTGCAGAATGCCGGCCCGCGCCCACTGGCCGGCAAGGTATCCGGTTTCTTCTGCCAGCTCACGGATCGCGCAATGCCAGGGATCTTCTCCGGCATCGAGCTTGCCCGCCGGAAACTCGAGCATCACCTGCTTCATCGGATAACGAAACTGCCGCTCGACCACCAGACGCCCGTCGTCGAGCAGCGGAACAATCATCACCGCGCCCGGGTGAATGATGTATTCGCGGTGCGCCAGTGCGCCGTCGGGCAGGCGCACCTGATCGCGCCTGACATCGAGGAAATGGCCCTTGTAGACCTGCTGCGACTCGACGCAATCCTCACGCAGCGCCGGATCGCCGACGCCTGGCGGCGAATCGCCGTTCAAGTTCCCAGCGCCTTGACGATGGCCTGCGCACACATCGCCATCAGCCCGCCGGGCAGGATGCCAAACAAAAGAATGGCAGCGCCGTTGACCGACAACACGCCGCGCACATCGCCGGCGGCGATGATCTCGCTGTTGTCAAGCGGCTCGTCGAAGAACATGATCTTGACGATGCGCAGGTAGTAGAACGCGCCGATCAGCGACAACATCACCGCCACCACCGCCAGCACGATGAAAGCCGGCACATTGGTCGAGACCAGCGCCTGCAGAACGCTGAGCTTGGCGAAGAAGCCGACGGTCGGCGGGATGCCGGCCAGCGAGAACATGAAGGTACCCATCACCACCGCATACCAGGGGTTGCGTCGGAAGAGTCCCTTGAAATCGTCAATCTGCTCGGCCTCGAAACCCTCGCGCGACAGCAGCATGATGACGCCGAAGATGCCCAGGGTCGTCATCACATAGGTGACGACATAGAACATCGATGAGCTGTAGGCATTGGCGGCCGACAAGGTGTTGCCGTTGACCACACCGGAACACAGGCCGAGCAGCATGAAACCCATCTGCGCGATCGTCGAATAGCCGAGCATGCGCTTCAGGTTGGTCTGCGCGATGGCGGCCAGGTTGCCGATCAGCAGCGATGCCACCGACAGCACCACCAGCATCTGCTGCCAGTCGACCGCCAGCCCGAGCATGCCGTCGACCAGCAGGCGGATCGTGATCGCGAAGGCGGCCAGCTTGGGCGCACCGGCAATCAGCAAGGTGACCGCGGTCGGCGCACCCTGGTAAACATCGGGGATCCACATGTGGAACGGCACCGCGCCGATCTTGAAGGCCAGACCGCTGACCACGAAGACGATGCCGAATACCAGCACCGCCTTGTTGATCTGGCCGGTGCCGATCGCCTTGAAGACCTCGCCGACTTCCAGCGAGCCGGTGGCCCCGTACATCATCGACAAGCCATAAAGCAGGAAGCCGCTGGCCAATGCACCGAGCACGAAATATTTCATCGCCGCTTCAGTGGCCGGCGGGTGATCGCGCCGCAAGGCGGTCAAGGCGTACAGCGACAGACTCATCAACTCGAGCCCGAGGTAGACGACCAGGAAATTGTTGGCCGAGACCATCACGCCGATGCCGAGCAGCGAGAACATGCTGAGCGTGAACAGCTCGCCTTTCAGCATGTCGCGTGATGCGGCGTAGGGGCGCGCGTATACCAGCGTGATCATCACCGAGATGGTGGCGAAGAAACCCAGCAGGTGTCCCATCGGATCGGCCACGACCATGCGCTGCATTGCGTAGACCGTCTCGCCGCGGTCGAAGGCCATCAGATGCAGCACCGCCACAACCCCCAGTGACAGCTGGGTCAGCCAGTAGGTCAGGGTTCGGCGCGGGTCGGTGACCCACAGGTCGACCAGCGCGACGGTGCAGGCCATCACCAGCAGGGCGATTTCGGGGACGATGGCAAGCCAGTTCATGTTGTTCATTTGTCGTGCGCCTGGTCTCAGTTCAGCTTGGAGACCGCCAGATGCCGCAGCAGTTCGTTGACCGAGACATTCATCGTGTCGGTGACCGGCTTCGGATACACACCCATCCACAACACGGCGATCGCGAGGATCGCGAGCATCAGCAATTCGCGCGAATTGATGTCGGTGAGGCCGCGCACGTCGTCATTGGCGATGTCACCGAAATACACGCGCTTGACCATCCACAAGGTATACGCTGCACCCGAGATCAACGCGGTCGAAGCCAGCAGGCCGAGCCAGAAATTGACCTTCACGGTACCCAGGATCACCATCCACTCACCGACGAAGCCGGCGGTGCCCGGCAGACCACAGTTGGCCATCGCGAACAACACCGCAAACGCCGTGAACACCGGCATCGTGTTGACCACACCGCCGTAGCTCGAGATCTCACGTGAATGCACCCGGTCGTACAACACCCCGATGCACAGGAACATCGCACCCGATACGAAGCCGTGCGAGATCATCTGCACCAGGCCGCCGGCCATGCCCAGTTCGTTGAACATGAAAAAGCCCAGCGTGACAAATCCCATGTGGGCAATCGACGAATACGCCACCAGCTTCTTCATGTCCTGCTGGACCAGCGCGACCAGACCGATGTAGATCACCGCGATGAGCGACATCGCGATGATCAGCCAGGCGTATTCGTGCGCCGCATCGGGGGCGATCGGCATCGAGAAGCGCAGGAAGCCGTAGGCGCCGAGCTTCAGCATGATCGCGGCCAGCACCACCGAGCCGCCGGTCGGCGCCTCGACGTGGGCATCGGGCAGCCAGGTGTGCACCGGCCACATCGGCACCTTGACCGCAAAAGCGGCGAGGAAAGCGAAGAACAGCATCGCCTGCACATCGAGCGGCAGCTTCAGCTGATGCCAGGCCAGCAGATCGAAACTGCCGCCCGACTTGAAATACAGATAGACCAGCGCGACCAGCATCAGCAGCGAGCCGGCCAGCGTGTAGAGAAAGAACTTGAAGGCGGCATAGACCCGCCGCGGCCCGCCCCAGACGCCGATGATGATGTACATCGGGATCAGCGTGGCCTCGAAAAAGACGAAGAACAGCAGCGCGTCGATGGCGCTGAACACGCCGACCATCACACCCGACAGGATCAGGAAGGCGCCCATGTATTGATGGACGCGGTCGGTGATGACTTCCCAGCCGGCTATCACGACGATGACGGTGATGAAGGCCGTGAGCAACACGAACCAGACCGAGATGCCGTCGACACCAAGGTGATAGCGCACATTGAAACGCTCGATCCACTGCGCGTTCTCCTGGAACTGCATCGCGGCGGTCGACGCATCGAAGCCGGTGATCAGCGGAATCGTGAACAGGAAACTGGCGAGCGCCGCCACCAGCGCCAGCCACCGGACCGTGCGCACCTGATCATCGCGTCCCAGCGCGAGCAACAAGCCGCCCGACAGAATCGGCAGCCAAATGGCGAGACTCAACAAACCCATGTTCTTGTTCTCCGTGACTCGACTGGAAAATTCGCTGCAGCAGACAACGCCGCTTCAACGACCGGTCAAGCCGCCCAGGTAGGGCCACAACTGCCAGGTCATCAGACTGATGACGCCCAGGATCATTACCAATGCATACCAGTAAAGGTAGCCGGTCTGCACCCGGCGCACCAGTTGCGCAATGCCACCGATACCGCGTGCCGATCCATTGATCAAGGCGCCGTCGATCAGGCCGACGTCACCACCTTTCCAGAGCCCGTTGCCCGCCATCCGTGCGCCGGCAGCAATGAATTTTTCATTGAAGGCATCGAGGTAGTACTTGTTCTCGAGGAGGTCGTAGAGAAAACTGCTGCGCGCCTTGATCGCAGCCGGTATTTCAGGCTTGACCATGTAGAACACGTAGGCGCACACGACCCCCGCCAGCGCCAGCCAGAACGGCAGCGTGCTCAGGCCGTGCATCGCCATGCCCATCGCACCGTGGAACTGCTCGCCGATTTCCTTCATCGCCGGGTGCCTGGCGGCATCGACGAAGATCGAATCCTTGAAGAAGTCGCCATGCAGCATCGGCTGGATCGTCAGATAACCGATCACGACCGACGGAATCGCCAGCAGCACCAGCGGCCAGGTGACCACCCCGCGTGATTCGTGCGGCTCATGTACGTGGTGATCGCCGCCATGATCGTCGTGGTGATCGTGTTCGCCGGGGAAGGGCTTGTGCCGGAAGCGCTCCTTGCCGTGGAAAACCAGGAAATACATCCGGAACGAATAGAACGCGGTGACGAAGACACCGGCCAGCACCGCGAAGTTGGCAAACCCGGCACCCCACAGCTGGGTCGCATGCACCGCCTCGATGATGCTGTCCTTGGAGTAGAAGCCGGAGAACAGCGGCGTGCCGATCAAGGCCAGCGATCCGAGCAGCGAGGTGATCCAGGTGATCGGCATATATTTGCGCAGTCCACCCATGTTGCGGATGTCCTGGTCATGGTGCATGCCGATGATCACCGAGCCGGCGGCGAGGAACAGCAAGGCCTTGAAGAAGGCGTGTGTCATCAGATGGAAGACGGCCACCGAATAGGCCGATGCGCCCAGCGCGACTGTCATGTAGCCGAGCTGCGACAGGGTCGAATAGGCGACCACGCGCTTGATGTCGTTCTGGATGATGCCGAGAAAACCCATGAACAGCGCCGTGATCGAGCCGATCACCAGCACGAAGCTCAAGGCGGTGTCGGACAGCTCGAACAGCGGCGACATTCGCGCCACCATGAAGATGCCGGCAGTGACCATCGTCGCGGCATGGATCAGCGCCGAGATCGGGGTCGGGCCTTCCATCGAGTCGGGCAGCCACACATGCAGCGGAAACTGCGCGCTCTTGCCCATCGC
>JANNNE010000082.1:0-10465 GCA_031398385.1 Ideonella sp. | reverse complement strand
ATCAGCGGCGGCTGGCCCCCCGGGTGGGGTCAGGCGCTCGGTGACCACTCCCGATGCGGAGAGCGCGCGGCGCATCACGTTGTCGGCGCCGGCAGGAACCAGGCGCTTGGCGGGAGAACGTTGTCCAAGCGGATCGGGCTGCGCAGGAGGTCACCGCGGATGGTGGTTTTCGTTCGGGCATTGACGCAGAATTTGTGAGGCGCAACCCGCCGAAGGGGCCACAAACGGGCCGGTGTGCGCGAAAGGACAGCAGTTCCGGCAAGGCATTGCCGCATCAGCGAAGCGGAACCTTGAACACCGGTTGTCCACAGGCTTGTCCCCCAACAATGTGAACAACTTGTCGAACGGTATGCAGGGTCCAGAAACGCGTCGGGCAGGTGCGCGCGCAGGTTCTCTAGCCGCTTTCAGGACGCAACGCCACGCGCGCCATGTGTGAGGTCGACACTTCACTGTCACCTCGGCGTCTTTTAGGCTGCATAGTCGATCCTGCTGCGGGTCCAGGAAGGCCGACACCATGCTCATCGCCCTCATCGCTGACACGCACCTCTCCCCCCGTTCGCCCGAGTGCGTGGAGAATTGGCATGCCGCGAAACGCGCGGTGGGCCGTTCGGATGCAGCCCTGAGCGTCAACCTGGGCGACATCACGCTGGACGGTCAGACGCACCGCGATGAACTGGCCTTCGCCTCGCGATTGATGCAGGAGTGGCCAACCGAGGTGCGGTGTGTGCCCGGCAATCACGACTGGGCGACGGCTCCGGCGAGAGTCCGCTGAACGAGCGACTGCTTCAGGCCTACAGCGACAGCTTGGGTCCCGATCACTGGGTGCTGCAAGCCGGCACCTGGAAGCTGATTGGCATCAATGCACAACTGCTGGGCACCGGCTCGGCGCAGGAAGCGGCGCTTTGGGAATGGATCGCAGTGCACGCCAGGCCTGCGTCCGGCCACATGCACACGGCACTGTTCCTGCACCGGCCGATCCTGCGCCCGCAATTCAGCGAACTCGCGCGCAAAGGACGCTACGTCTGCCAGGCAGCCGCCGAGCGTCTGCTTGAGGGCCCTTTGCATTCGACCCTTCGACTCGTGGTCTCGGGGCATATCCATCAGTACCTCGACCTCTGGGTGAAGGGCGTGCGCCATCTGTGGATGCCGTCCACAGCGTTCATCCTGCCGGACGAAATGCAGACCCGGATCGGCGAAAAGCTGGTCGGTATCGGCCTGCTCGAACTGGGCGAAGACGCGGCGCGGTTCGACCTGTGGTGCCCCGACGGCATGAAGCGACACGACGTCAGTACGCTCGAGTTTTCTCAATCAGTTTCATCGCCAAGTCCCACGCCCGATCGCCACTGAAGCGAAGCGACCACCACTCGGTCTGGATCGGGCAGTCGCGTCCGCCCGAGCGCTGACGTTCACGCGGCGGCAGGCCGCTCGCCGACAGCCAGGCGTTCCTGGAGCGACGCAATGGCCGGCAACAAGTCGGCCACCGTGTCGATCAGCAGATGGGCGCCGGCAGCAACCAGTCCAGGGCCGACTCTTGCGCGCAGCGCCGACTTGTCGGCCTCGGGCAGCGCCGCCCATTCGGCGGCCGTCAGACCAACCCCGTTGCCGCTGGCCACCACGCCCACGCACCAGCATCCGGCTGCCGCGCCTTCGGCAATACCCGGCGCGGTATCGTCGACCTTGACCACGGTGCGTGGCGGCCAGACCGCCAGCTCCGCAAGGCAGCGGTACATGCCAACCGGCGTCGGCCGCCCGAGCGCGGTGTCGTCGGCGCAGACCAGGTTGTCCGGCGCGTAGCCTTGCGCTGCTGCCAGCGGCAGCACGGCCTGCATGATCTCCCGGTTGTACCCCGTCGTCGAACCGATTCGCAGCCCTCGTGCGCGCAGTGCTTCCATCACCGGCAAGACGCCGTCGATCAGGGCTGCGTGGTCACGCACACTGGCCGCATTCATCGGCGTGAACTCGGCGTACAGCGCGTCGACATCGGCGTCTGTCGGTACGTGGCCCCGGACCAGCTCCCATTGAGTCGCGATCTCAGGCAGCTGTATGAGCGTCTGAATGTGATTCCATTTCGGCAGCCCCATCGGGCCGCGCGCCTGCTCGATCGTGACCGTGACGCCGTGGTTGGCGAACAGGCGAACGAAGGCGCCCATCGGCGCGAAGCTGCCGAAATCGAAGACGGTGCCCGCCCAGTCGAAGACGACGGCGGTGAGCTGGCTGTGGGAGGTATCGGTCATGGGTTCACCAGGTTGAAAAGACATCTTCGGCCAGCGCAAACGCGGTGCTCGCGCCGGTGCCGCTGGTCACGAACACGACACGCGTGGCGGCGTCGGGGGCGATGACGAGGGCGTCGTCCTGCGAGGCGCTGGTGCTCACAGGATAGACGCCGGTCCAGCGCTCGACCACGCGCACTTGCGACAGGGCCAGCGTCTGGCGCAGGTGGCGCAGAATCAGCGCATCCACCTCGTCGAGTGCGAACGGCGCTGGTGCGGCGCCGTAGTGGTGTGAATCGCCAACCACCAACGTGTCATCTGCGCTCTGCACGGCGATCAAGTGGATGCCGTGCTCGAGGCTGGCCGATTCCTCAGCCTGCAATTGCGTATGCAGCGCGGCGGCGGCCGGCAGCGCGGCATAACCGCGATAGCGCACCAGGCTCAGCTCGCCCATTACCGCAGCTGGCATTCGCAGGCCGGGATGAGGCTGCACGCGCAGCATCTGCAGCTGGCAAAGCGTCAAGCCGTAGCTGGCGGCTTCGGCGGCGAAGAGTCCGCTGCTGGGCGTGCCGGTGCAGACGACGACACGCTCGGCAAACAACGTGCGATACACCGTGCGCACTCGCGGCGCCTCGACCTCGAGAGCCGCTTCGCCGAAGTGAAAGGCCACGCCGTGCCGCTCGGCCAGCCAAGCTGCCAGGCGTGGGATCGCATCACGGGACTCCACGCGCAGCTCGTGCGGGCTGAAGAGCATGGCGCGCACGCCGTCCAGATCGACCGCCTCGTACGCCGCCGCCGGGCCGGTTCTCAGATCGTCACCGGCATACAAGACGCAATCCTCTGCCATCGACGTTTCCATGAAGGCTTCGAGCACCGCCACTGCCGCCGGCCGCCGGACCGGCAGCAGCAGGCCGCGGTGCACGACCTCGATGCCGACCTCTGGCGCGAGCTCGGCCCAGATATCGCGTGATCGCCTGGCGCGGCGCCAGGTGTCGCCGGCACCCTGCCCGGTGACGGTGATGAAGCCGAAATTGCGGATCGATGCACCGATGCAGACCGCGTCGCGCTCGACGACCGCCACCCGCAAGCCGCGGCGCGCCGCATGCAGCGCATGCGCCAGACCAACGATGCCGGCACCGACGACGACCAGGTCGAACCGCGCGGCAGCCGACATCAAACCGCCTCCCGCACGCGCCAGCGCTGCGTGCGAACAACGATCCAGGCACGCAGCCCGGCCAGCAGCAGCCGCGCCGCACCGGCGGTGACGAAGATCATCACAGCCATCGCCGCCGCGGGCGCGACATCTCCGGCATCGTCCATGTTCAGCACGGCCACCGACGCCAACGTCGTTTGCGGTGCGTAGAGAAACACCACCGCCGAAACCGTCGTCATCGCATTGACGAAGAAGTAGCCGGCAACGTCGATCACCGTTGGTGCGCACACCGGCAGGTGCACACGCCAGATGGTGCGCCAGAACGGCACACCCATCGACTCTGAGACGGCCTCGAATTCACGGTCGAGCTGGCGCAGCGCCGTGAGCTGGGTCAGGTGGGCCACCGAGTAGAAATGCGCCACCGTGCACAGCACCAAGATGCCCATCGTCCCGTAAAGGAACTGCAGCGGGTTGCCGGGCTGGTTGAAGAACAGGATGTAGCCCAGTCCCAGCACCAGCCCGGGGACGGCCAGTGGCAGCGCAGCGAACAGACTGAGCAGTTCGCGTGCCGGCCCGGCATGGCGCGGCTTGTCCACCAGGTAGGCGCTGACGAATGTCGCCGCAGCGCCGACGACGGCAGTGGCGACGGCCAGCCGGACCGAGTTGATGTAGCTCGCCCAGCCGCCGCCATCCATGTCGTCGAAACGATAGTTGCGCAGTGAGGGGGTCAGTTTGTAGGGCCAGTACTGCGCAAGCGAGGCAAACACCGCCATCCCGATCACGGCCAGCAGCACCATCGCAACCAGGCCGCAGAACAACAGCGATAGCCGGTCGCGCCACACGCTGGGCGCAGCCTGGAAAGCAACCGCACGCACACCGAGCGCGGCGGCCTGGCGCGCGCGCAGGTGGCGCTCGGCGAAAAACGACACCACGGCCGGCAGCAACAGCACGACGCCGACCACGGCGCCCATCTGGAAGTTCTGCTGCCCGATGACCTGCTTGTAGATGTCGGTGGCCAGCACGTTCGCCTGGCCGCCGACGACCTTGGGCACGCCGAAGTCCGTGATGACCAGCACGAAGACGACGATCAGCGCCATCAGCAGACCGTAGCGGCTGGCCGGCAGCGTCACGGTCAGGAACTGGCGCCACGCGCCCGCGCCCAGGGTCTGCGCAGCCTCGTAAAGACGGGCGTCGGTGGTCGCCAACGCGGTGTACAGGATCAGCAACGCGTGCGGCAGCGTCCACAGCACCGAGCCTGCAACGATGCCCGCCTCCCCGTAGATGCTGCCGTCCCCCAGCCAGCCCTTCAGCGCTCCCTGGTTTCCGAACCAGTAGATCAGGCTGATCGCCATCAGCAGCGAAGGGGCCAGCAGCGGCACCAGCGTGATACCACGGATCAGCCCCTTGAAGCGCATGCATGTCATCGTCAGCGACCACGCGCAGCCGTACGCGATCGCGACACAGATGGCGGCGCTGAGCGCAGCCAGTCGCACGCTGCGCCAGGCCGAGTCGAGCAGGGCCGGCGACTCGGCCCAGGCCCGGAAGTTGGCAAGGCCGACAAAGCCATCGGCGCCGTCGAATACGCTGCGCCCGAGCAGCGCACCCACCGGCAGCACCACGAAAATGAGCCCGAACAACAGTCCCAGGCCGACCGCCAGCGTCAGCCAGCGCGCATCAGGGCCGGCACGCGCGCGACCACCGTTGTGTGTCGCGCGGGACAGCAGCACCTCGGCCCAGCGCAGCGCGGTCATGCGTTTGTGACGGGCGCGGTCGGCTGCATGGCGTCCGGCAGCACGGCCAGCGCCTCGATCGGCAGCGTCAGCCGAAGGGCGACACCCGGCCGCAGCATCAGCACGGGGCCGACCGGCGTGGGCAGGCGCAGCAGCACCTCGTGGCCGAGGTCCGCACACTCGGCGCCGAGGTCGTAGTGCGAGCCATGAAACGACGTCCAGGTCACACGCGCAAGCAGCGTATTGCCACGCGGCGCGAGCGTCGGAGACCCCGGACGCGGGTCGTAACCCCACGTGATGAGTTCGGGCCGAATGCCCACCCGGACAGCCTGACCAACCGGGCCGTCCAGGTGCAGTGTCGTGAGCTGCGCCCTGCCCACTTTCACGCCGCCGCCGTCCACCCGCTGGCCGGGCCACAGGTTCATGCGGCCGAGAAATTCGGCCGCGAACATGGTGCACGGCTGGGCGTACATCGCCTGGGGCGCGTCGACCTGTTCGATGCGCCCGCGGTGCATCAGCACCACGCGGTCAGCCATCGACAGCGCCTCGTCCTGGTCATGCGTCACCATCACTGTCGTGACCTTCAGCTTCCGGCAGATGGCGACGATTTCGCCGCGCAGGTGCGCGCGCACCTGGGCGTCGAGCGCAGACAAGGGCTCGTCGAGCAGCAGCAGGCGCGGGCTGGGCGCCAGTGCACGCGCCAGCGCCACGCGCTGCTGCTGGCCGCCGGACAGCTGCGCCGGCAGCTTGTCGATGTGACCGGCAAGGTCGACCATCTCGAGCAAATTGATCACGCGGCGGCGGCGGTGCGTGGCGTCCATGCCGCGCAAGCCGTACGACACGTTGTCGGCCACGCTGAGGTTGGGAAATAGCGCGTAGGACTGGAACACGACGCCGAAGCGGCGCTCAGACGGCGGATCGACGGTGATGTCACGCCCTGCAAGGTGCACGCTGCCAGAGGTAGCGGTCTCAATGCCGCACAGAATGCGCAGCAGCGTCGTCTTGCCACAACCCGAAGGTCCGAGCAGGGCGACAAACTCGCCTTCGGCAATGCCCAGGTGGACGTCCTCCAGCACGGCCTGGCGGCCATATGATTTGCCGACGCCACGCACGTCCAGCCACGCCGGCGTACCAGCCCGACCTGGTGCCTCACCCTGCTCCGCCGCCGGGTCAGCCGCTTCGCGCGACGGGGTGACCACCGTTGCCGCAGCGACAGCCTCGGGCGCTGGTGGCGCGATTGCCACGTCAGCGCTTCTCGGCCTTGCCTTCGTAGCGCCGGCTCCACTCAGCGAGCACACGCTCGCGGTTGGCCGCAGCCCAGGCAAAGTCGTTCTTGATCAACCGACTCTCGATATCGGCCGGCACGAACTCCAGCTTCTCACTCACGCCAGGCAAGGCCATGACCGCAAAGTTGGCCGCGTAAAGCTGGTTCGCCTCGCGCGAGACCGACCAGTCCGCGAGCGTCTTGGCTGCGCTGGCGCTTTTCGTCGTCTTCATGACTGCTGTCGCCTCCATGTCCCACCCCAGCCCTTCACGGGGTAACACGACGTCGATCGGCGCGCCGTCCTTCTTGGTCTTGTTGGCGCGGTACTCGAACGACAGGCCGAGCGCAAACTCGCCGGCACCAGCCTGGCGGCACGGCTTGCTGCCCGAGTGCGTGTAGACACCGATGTTGTCGTGCAGCGCGTCCATGAACGCCCAGCCCTTGGCCTCGCCCATCATCTGCAGCCAGGCACTGACCATCAGGTAGCCGGTGCCAGACGACGCCGGGTGCGGCATCGTGATCTGGCCCTTGTAGGCCGGGTTGGTCAGGTCTGCCCAGGCAGCCGGCTTGGGCATGACCTTCTTGCCCGCCTCGACGGTGTTGAAACAGATCGCCGACGACCACACGTTCATGCCGACCCACGTGGGCTCGGCGCGCGGGTCGCGCATCGTCGGCTTGATCTGCGCCAGCCCGTTTGGCGCATACGGCATCAGCATGCCTTCCTTGTCGAGCAGCATCAACGAGGTCGCCGCCAGGCCCCAGACCACATCGGCCTGAGGATTGGCTTTTTCGGCCAGCAACTTGGCGGTAACAATGCCGGTGCTATCTCTTACGAACTTGAGTGCGATGTTCGGGTTCGCCTTCTCGAATCCGGCCTGGTAGGCCTTGATCTGGTCGGCTTCCAGCGCGGTGTAGACCAGAAGCTCAGTCTTGCCCTGGGCCGATGCGAGGCTGGGCAGTCCGAAGACGACTGCCGCCAACGTGGTAGCCACGGAAGTGACCAGGGCCCGGCGATGGCCAGGGTGGGAGGGGGCGTTGTGGCTCAATGTGGTCTCCGTGCCATTGTCAAGACCCCGTCATGCTGGCGATCGACGATGTCAGGATCATGACCATTGCACCCATCTTTTCCTCGAGACGGGCGACCAGCATCGCGGAGGTCCTGGCGTTGCTGCGAGAGCGTGGCGCCCGACAGTACGAAGGCGAACCCGTCAGCCACCGCGTTCACGTGTTGCAGTGCGCCACCTTGGCCCACGCATCGGGTGCCGCACCGCCGTTGATCGCAGCTTGTTTGTTGCACGACATCGGTCACCTGCTGACAGACACTCGTTGGGATCGGGTGACCGACGGCGACCCGCCAGCCACTCCCACGCTGGCGGGCCTCGATGACCGCCACGAGGTGACGGGCGCGGCCTGGCTGGGAGCACTGTTTCTTCCCCCGGTTGTCCAGCCGATCCGTTGGCATGTCGCCGCCAAACGCTATCTGGCGGCGACCGAGGCGGGCTACCTGACCACGCTGTCGGAGGATTCGCGCCGAAGCCTGGTGCTGCAGGGCGGCGTCATGTCGACCGACGAAGCAGCAGCCTTTGCAGCCAGACCATGGGCCGCCGATTCGGTTCGGCTACGCCGATGGGACGAGGCGTCCAAGCGGCCGGGCGCGCATGCCATGCCGATGGAGCGTCTCGCGCGAATTCTCGAGGCCTGCCAACGCGGCTGATGGCTGCTCCTTGGCGGCAAGAAAGGCGAGACCCAGACCCCAACAACCGGCGCCGGCATGGCAATTCCCGCGTAGGGGTTTTTCTCGTTTACTATCGTTGAACTTGGACCAGCGAATGAGGTTTGAATGGCGCCCACACGCACGCGGCCGAGTTCCGTCACGGCCAATGTCCTGGAGACTCCGAGTTTCGGTATCGCCTACTTCGTCGATGACGAAGAGGTGGGCTGAGCTGCGACGAAGAGCACACTGGGCCACGGCCTGGAAAATCTGCAGCCGGGACAGCGTGTTCGGCTGACATTGCGCCACACCCCAGACCCCAGACATTAGTGTCGTGAGCGCCTACCGGACTCTGGACGGATGCTGCACGCCATGGCGCGGCGCCTCAAAACCGCGCCATAGCTGACAGGCTCAATCGACGCTGTAAAAGAACTGTTCGGTGATGATCTTGCCGTCTTCGACCTCGTAGACGCAGAGTTCTTCCATGTTCACACGTCCACGGCCTTTGAACGTCGTGTCCAGTGCCATCGAAACCGTGAAAAAGTTACCGGCCACCACAGGCTCGCTGATGACGACGCCGTGCATCTCCTCGACCGATGCCGTGAACTGACGGCCCTTTTCCTGGATCGCGGAAAGGCCTTCTGCCATCTCGAACGGTGCACCGTCAGGTTCGATGCTGATTGCATCTACCGAATAGAGTTCAGTCTGAGCGGCCTCGAACTCGCCTCTGCGACACAGTTCGACAAGGCGGTCCGCAATCTGGGTGGTCATCATGGTCGTTCCTTAAGCAGGGTGGGAGAGATCAGAGTCAAGCGTGGATGTCTTTGCTCAGCGTAGTGTTGGCATGTGACAAGCTGACGAATGCTTGGCCGAACACGGCAAAACCATCGAGGAGCGGTGGACCATGCAGGGGTGTCAGTGCATCCAGGCCAGACCCCGCGAGCCGATGCCTTCAGACCATTATTCGCGGTGACTTGGCGATCGAGCTGCAAGCATTCATCGATGCGAAATCCAGGCCACTGCCGCCAGATTGGCAGCAGAAACAGCCTCAGCTTCCGTTGCGAAAGGTTCGAAGTCGGGCTGCACCTCTTCGACCCTCTGATCGGACAGACGGATCACAACAGCGCGAGCGACGAACCTGCCGTCAGGTTGAACCTGAGGCGTCGAGTCGATTTCATA
This sequence comes from Ideonella sp., assembly GCA_031398385.1. GTDB lineage: Bacteria > Pseudomonadota > Gammaproteobacteria > Burkholderiales > Burkholderiaceae_C > Ideonella_A. Next base: position 1,218 of record JANNNE010000082.1, on the reverse strand, counting down.
GCCTCCAGTGACGATTTTGACCACGCTCATGGCTGGCCCCCAATCCAGAACGAGATATCTGCTGCCACCGATTAGATTCGGTACAGGTCATTCTGCGGGAAGTCGCAGACTCTCGCAACCGTCCGTTCGCGAGACGCTCCAGCGCCTGCCCACGCTGGCAGGTTCGCACAGATGGCTTGCCAGGTCGGACAGGTCAGCACCAGACGCACGCCGGGACCTCGATTCAGAGGTCCGCCGAGTTGCGGGGCCAACGCCGAAATCAGCGGCCAAAGCCTCGCCGTCGAGAAAAAAGTTCTCGTCGCCGCCCGACCCTGGCGGTCGAGGTGGAACATGCGCAGCACTCCATGCTCTGCTCAGCAAATGACGACCTTCGGCGCGATCTAACCCGGATCTAACCCGATCTAACCCGATCTAACCTCCGCCTCTGTGGCGAAGCCTCGCTAGGCTTCGGCAGTACACGGCAAAGAACCTGCGGTCCAACCACAAGCTGGCGCAAAGACCTCTCGCGCGAAGTCCTCGATGGTGGTCGGCTGCATCGCGACAGGTCCTGCGGCGACGGAGGCAAGCGCTGCAGTGGACAGCCAGCGAGCCAGTTCCTCAAGTCGGTCCGCGGCGTCAGCCGAAAGGCCCGCCGCACGCAGAGCTGCCTTCGATTCGGCAGGCGTCGACTGGATGTACTTCGCTGGGTTTACTGGCGCTGCAGAAAGACGGTGTCCGACGGACCGCAGATGGCGACCTGTGCGCCGGCGTCGCGAACGGTTGCAAGGGCGCCGGCATTGCGCCCGACGACGCGCACTGGATGGCCCGCGGCCAGAGATGGCGAGAGAGCTGCGAAGTGATCTGGCCGTTGGAGCCGAGCAGTATGAACATGGCGATTTCCTTCGGGGGAGTGGCCTGGGTATCCGCGTGATGCGCACCCGCCATGTCCAGATAAACCGGAAAATATGGAAACTGCTGCAAGAGGATAGTAAACAATGAACCTCACCCGGCTCGAAGCATTCGTCGTGGTCTGCGACGCTGGCAGCTTCACGGCGGCGGCAGAGCGACTGGCATCACCAGGTCTGCAGTCAGCCAGCACGTCAGCACGCTGGAGCGGGAGCTGGGCGTGCAGCTGCTGCATCGTTCCACGCGTCGGCTCGCAGTCACCGAGGCTGGTACAGCGCTGCTGCATGACGGGCGTGCGCTGCTGGAACAGGCTTAGTTAGCAGCTGTCCGTTC
>JANNNE010000068.1:0-38229 GCA_031398385.1 Ideonella sp. | reverse complement strand
CACCTCGACGCCAGGGTAGGGGGAAGCTACCAGGCGTCGTTCACGAATTTTTCCAATGGCAAGCGCCATTCCTTCGGGGGCGAGTATCAGGAACTGGTGCCGAACGAGCGCCTCGTCTACACCGACCGCTTCGACGACCCGAACCTGCCTGGCGAGATGCGAACCACGATCGACCTCAAGCCGGTGCTCTGTGGCGTCGAGTTGTCGGTGGTGCAGGAGGGAATCCCGGAAGTGATCCCGGTCGAGATGTGTTACCTCGGTTGGCAGGAGTCGCTGGAGCAGTTGGCCAAACTCGTCGATCCCGAGATCCCTGATTGAGCCCAGGAGAATGCAAGATGAACAAGACGCTTGAATTCGCCGTCACGATCCATGCTCCGCGCGCGCTGGTCTGGAAAGCGATGCTCGAGCCGGCAGGTTACGAGGCCTGGACATCCGCCTTCACCGAGGGCTCCTGCTTTTCCGGGTCCCGGGATCAAGGTCAGCCGATCCGGTTCCTGGCGCCGAACGGCGACGGCGTGGTTGCGGGGTCGACTCGGATTCGAATCCAGGCCTCTGACTCGTCGGTGCGAGGTGGGCCACGCCGCTGCAGGCGCTTGCCCCGGCGGCGAGCGCTCAGCCCAGTTCGCGGCTCGATGCGGCGCGCGGGATCAACGGTGCCTCGCTGATCGCATCGCGCCACAGGCGGCGCGGCAGGAAGGTTCGAAGCTGCTCGATGGCCTTGTCGATCAGCAGCGGATGCAGCTCATGGCCGACGCCGGGCAGGATGTCGGCAGTCACGTCGGCACCGAGCCGCACCAGTTGCTTGGCGGCCTCGATGGTGGGCGCGGCCGGACACACCGTGTCCGACATGCCGTGCAGCAGATGAACCGTGGTATCCACTGGCGCATGGTCGGGCAGGCGGGCATGGCGGCCGCCGAATGACAGCACCCGGCCGACCAGCTGCGGCTCGGCCTGGACCGCCTCCAGCGCGACGATGCCGCCTTGCGAGAAACCGGCCAAGGCGGTGCGCTGCCAGGGCATCTCGAACTGTTGCTGCAGCGAGCGGATGGTCGCGATCAAGCCGGGCAAGGCGGCATCGACCCGCTCGGCGCGATTCGCATCGTTCAGACCGCGGCGCGAAAAATACTGGAAGCCCGCCATGCTTTTACGCTCCGTCGGACCCTCGGCGGCGTGTGGCGCCTGCAGGCACAGGATCGCCGCCTGCGGGTACTCGCGACCCAATGCGGTGGCCAGTGCTTGCATATGCTGCGGCTCCTGGCCGTGCCCGTGCAGCAGCAGGTACATCAGATCGATCGGACCGTCATCGGGAATGCGGGTCAGGGCGGTCACCATGGTCGCTGCTTTGCCGTTGTCGTTAGCCGGTTCGGTGTGCCGCTGGGTTGACTGTTCAATTGCCGGATGTCCGCCATCTCAGTTGAAGGTCTTGCCTTCCTCGGCCAGGCGCACCAGCAGGGGGGCGGGCTGCCAGGACGGATCGGCACCGGGCTCGGCGGCAAACCGGCGCAGGCTGCGCACCACATTGGCCAGCCCGACCGTATCGGCATACAACATCGGGCCACCTCGGTGCAGCGGGTGGCCGTAGCCGTTCAGGTAGACCAGATCGATATCGGATGCACGTGCGGCGATGCCTTCCTCGAGAATGCGCGCGCCTTCGTTGACCAGCGCGAACAGGCAGCGTTCAACGATCTCGTCATCGCTGATCTTGCGCGGCTGAATGTTGTTCGCCAGACGGTAGTCGGTGATCAGCTGGTCGGTGAAGGCGTCCGGGATCGGGTCGCGTTTGCCGGCTTCGTAGCGATACCAGCCGGCGCCGGTTTTCTGGCCGAAGCGACCGGCCTCGCACAACCGGTCGGCGACGATCGGCTTCATCTCGACCCCCGCCTCGGCAGCGCGCCGCTTGCGCGTGGCCCAGCCGATGTCGAGCCCGGCCAGATCGCCCATCCGGAACGGGCCCATCGCGAGCCCGAACTTCTGCAATGCCGCATCGACCTGTTGCGGTGACGCGCCAGCGTTGACCAGCCCGACCGCCGCCGGGCCGTAACGCGCCAGCATTCGGTTGCCGATGAAGCCATCACACACGCCGGACACCACGGCAACCTTCTTGATCGTCTTGGCCAGCGCCATGCAGGTGGCCAGCACGTCGGGCGCGGTCTGATCGCCGCGCACGATCTCGAGCAGCCGCATCACGTTGGCCGGGCTGAAGAAGTGCAGCCCGATCACGTCCTGTGGGCGCTTCGTGAACCCGGCAATCCGGTTCAGGTCCAGGTACGAGGTATTCGACGCCAGGACGGCGCCGGGTTTGCACACCTCGTCGAGTGTCTCGAATACCTGGCGCTTGACGTCCATGTTCTCGAACACCGCCTCGATCACCAGATCGACCTCCGCAAAGGCGCTGTATTCCAGCGTGCCGGTTACCGCTGCCATGCGTTGCTCGACCTGCTCGGGCTTGAGCTTGCCCTTTTTCATCGAGTTTTCGTAGTTGCGCCGGATCGTCGCCAGCCCCTTGTCCAGCGCCTCCGGTTTCATCTCCAGCAGCACCACCGGGATGCCGGCGTTCAGGAAGTTCATCGTGATGCCGCCGCCCATCGTGCCGGCGCCGATTACCCCGACGCTGGCGATCTTGCGCAGTGGCGTATCGCCCGGCAGATCGGGCAGCTTGGTGGCCGCGCGTTCGGCGGAAAACACGTGCCTGAGCGCGCGCGACTCGGGCGTGTTCATCAAGCTCATGAACAATTCACGCTCGATCTTGACGGCCTCGTCGAACGGCTTGCTGACGGAATTGGCCACCGATTCCCAGCATTTGAGCGGAGCCGGGAAGTTCTTCGACGTAGCGCTGATGGTGTTGCGCGCGAACTGCAGAAAACCGGCAGGGTTCGGGTGCGTGACCTTCATGTCGCGTGCCCGGCGCAGCGGTTTGCCGTCTGCAATTGCCCGCTCGGCAAACAACACGGCGCCTTCGACCAGGTCGCCCTCGATGATCTGGTCGATCAGCGCGGTGTCGGCGAGCCGGGCCGCAGCAACCGGCGTGCCGCTGACGATCATGTTCATCGCCGGCTCGAGCCCGATCAGTCGCGGCAGGCGCTGGGTGCCGTGAGCGCCGGGCAACAGGCCGAGCTTGACCTCGGGCAGGCCCAGCATGGCGTCCGCCAGCGCGACCCGGTAGTGGCAGCCCATGGCCAGCTCCAGCCCGCCACCCAGGCATTGACCGGCAATCGCGGCGACCACCAGTTTCGGGTTGTTCTCGATCAAGCCGATGACGACCCGCAAATTCGGCTCGCGCAAGGCTTTTGCGGTGCCGAATTCGGTGACATCCGCGCCGCCCGAAAACGCCCGCGCGGTGCCGGTCAGCACCAGGCCCTTCAGGTCGGGATCGGCGTTGGCCAGATCGAGGGCTTTCGCGATGCCGTCGCGCAACTCGAAGCCGAGCCCGTTGACCGGCGGCTTGTCCATTCGGATCACGCCCACAGCGCCGCGCCGTTCGAGCTGGACGAAGGCTGACGCGGCAGTGGTGTTTGCGCTTGCGGCTGAGGTCATGTTGTCTCCAACGAAATATCGCCACCAACTCGGCGTAGGTTGTCTTGCCGGTGCGGCCGATCGGACGCAGCGGCGTGGTTCTGATAGGGTGCCGTCTGCCCGGAAGGCGCGCGCCACCTTCTGATTCCGTCAAACCATACCAGCATTCCAGGATTCAAATGAGCATCGATTTCAGCGGCAGGGTTGCAATCGTCACCGGCGCCGGTGGTGGCCTGGGTCGGCAGCATGTTTTGGCTCTGGCGGCGCGCGGCGCCCGGGTCGTGGTCAACGATTTCGGACCTGCCGTGTCCGGGCCGGATGGCGTCGACGTGACCGCCGCCGATCAGGTGGTGCGCGAAATCCGCGCCGCCGGTGGCGAGGCGATCGCGAATGGCGCGTCGGTGACCGACGCCGCAGCGGTGGCCGCGATGGTCGCGGACACGCTGTCAGAGTGGGGTCGGATCGACATCCTGGTCAACAACGCCGGCATCTTGCGCGACAAGAGTTTCGGCAAGATGGCGCTCGACGATTTCCGGCTCGTCGTCGATGTCCACCTGATGGGTGCAGTCATCTGCAGCCAGGCGGTGTGGGCGGCCATGCGCGAACAGAAATACGGCCGCATCGTGATGACGACCTCGTCGTCCGGCCTTTACGGCAACTTTGGCCAGGCCAACTACGGCGCGGCCAAGATGGGCCTGGTCGGCCTGATGCAGACGCTGGCCATCGAAGGCGCGCGTGACGGCATCCGGGTCAATTGCCTGGCGCCGACCGCCGCCACCCGGATGACCGAAGGCCTGCTGCCGGCCGAGGTGCTGGCCGCTCTGTCCCCGGAATCGGTCTCGCCAGCGGTCGTGTTTCTGGCCAGCGATGCCGCGCCGACCCGCACCATTCTGTGTGCGGGCGGCGGCAGTTACGAGTGTGCCCACGTGACGCTGACCCAAGGCATCCACATCGGCAACCCGCCCGATGCGGCCGAGCAACTGGCCACACGCTTCGCCGAAGTGTGCGATCGAGCCGGCGAAATCGTTCCGCAGGACGGCAGCGCCCAGGGTACGGCGGAGATGGCGAAGGCACTGCAGCAGCGCTGAGAAAAACGGGCAGGTCGGTGCGCCTGCGCGCAGTGGCTCAAAGAGGCAGCGGGCCTGCGGCAGCCGGCAGCAACAAGCGGCGCTGGCGGTTGAAATTCAATGCCACGCCAACCGTGCCGACCGCGCCGGCAGCGATGATGGCGGCGCTGCCGATGTGCTGCAAAAGCAGGCCCGCCAGTCCGACTCCCGCCGATTGGCCCATGAAGAAGCAGGCCGAAAAGGCAGCGACCGCCGCGCCGCGCCGCTCAGGCGCCATCTGCGTTGCATGCGTCTGCAGCGTGTTGTGCACCATGTAGAAGCCCAGGCCCATCACGACCGAGGACGGCATCGCCCACCACCACAGCGGCCCGAGCGCCAGTGCCAGCATCGACACCAGGACCAGCACGGCGCCGACCGCGACCAGCGCCCGTTCGCCGAGCCGCCAGACCAGCGTACGGGCAAACAGTGCGAATGCGATGCCCCCGAGCGCAAACAACATCACCATGGCGCCGACGCTCGACAGCGGCAGGTCGAAGCGCAGATGCAGGTGGGAAGCCAGAAAGGCGATCGGGCCGAACACGAATGCACCTTCCAGCGCAACCGACAGCAACAAGACCCGTGCCCAGGGGCGTTCGAAAACGGCCCGAAATTCGCGCGCGACTCGGCTGACCATCGCACCGGAGCTGGCCGGCGTGGTGCGATCCCCGTTCGGCGGCAGCCGGTGGCGGACCACCTGCAACGCGATCGCGACCACGAAGAAGATCAGACCGACTGCCACGAACGGTGCGCGCCAATGCAGATGATCGGCGGCGAATCCGCCGGCCCAGACGCCGATCGCAAAACCCGAGATCTGACCGATCAGGAAGCGCGCCAGGATCGGCTGGCGTTGCTCGAAGGGAATGGCGTCGCCGATCCAGGCCATCGCCAGCGGAATCACCGCTGCTGCACTGACCCCGGCCAGCAGGCGCGCGACCAGCAGCGTCGGATGATCGAATGCCAGTGCGCACAGCAGCGAAGTGGCCGCCGAGGCCATGCAAGCCCAACCGACAACACGGTATTTGCCGAAGCGGTCACCCATCGGACCGAAAACCAGCTGCGACAGGCCGTAGGAGATCGAATAGATCGTGATCACCTGCGATGCCTGGCCGAGTGAAACCGAAAACTCCTGTGCCAGGCGCGGCAACAAGGCGTCGGCCATTCGCATGGCAATGCCGCTGCACATCGCCGCCAACGCGAGCCCGACGATGGCCAGTACCGGAACCGGCGTGTTGGCGCCGGTTGCTGTTGTTTCGGTGGGTGTCGGTTCGGGTCGGGGAGCTTGGACGGGATCCGTCATGGACATCGGGCGCGCAAATGAAGTTCTGCGCCCGACGATAGCGTCAATCCGTCAACCCGGCCTGCCGATCATTTGCTGCGGCGTCGGCGGATCCTGCTGGTCGAACCGCTGCGGCTGACCCAGGTACGGGCCGTGCCGGTGTCGATGTGGACGAATTGCCGTCCCGGATAGATGCCAGTGCCGCCTTCGTCGTTGAAACGCCGCACCATGGCGCCGATCATCGAACTGGATGCGCCCGGCACGATGATGTCGGCCGCCTTGCCGTAGAGGTGCATCGACTGCCGCCCCGAACCCTCGGCCGAGTCGTTGGTCTTGAGGGTGCGGAAACCCGAGGTGATTTCGATGGTCGGCAAGTTGCCGTTGAATTCCATCCAGCGCTGGATGCCACACAACACGTCGAGCAGTTCGGGGTCGATCTGCACGGTGCGTTGGGCGCGAACATCGCGCAACAGGTGGCAGGCGGCAAAGTAGCCATCGCGATCGAGCGAGCCGTCGCTGTTGCCGTAGCGGACCCGAACCGCCGGCCCGTCGCGGCGCATTAGGATGCTGCGGTCGCCGGCCAGCAAGACATCGCGCCAGTCCATAGCGCCGCGTGGCGCCAACGGTTCGGCGATCGACGCGGGCTCCAGCGTGCGAGCCGATGCGATGCCGCAACTGCTCAGCAGGAATCCGGCCCCTGTCCCAGCCAGCAATTTGCGTCGGCTGAGGAGTCGGGCGTATGGGTCAACAATCATCGCGGCGCGCCTTTCGAAACAAGCATCCGGCCTCGTTGCTGTATCGGCGTGTGCCGCTGCGACTGGAGAGGCGCTTTTGTGACTGCCTGTAACGCTCGGGCGTCTTGCCGGTCGGTCGTTCCGGTCAGCCGCCAAATGGGTAACGCGTCGTGCACTAGCATTGCGCGACCCACACACTGTTGCCGCTGCCCATGAACGCACAGACTTCAAGAAAACAGCTGCCGATCGTTGCGTTGCTGACAGCTCTCTTAGCGCTGCCGGCCGGTGCGGCGAGTTCGGCTGCCTCGTCGGCGTCAGACAGCGTCGCGGCCTCGGTCGGCAGCTTTTCGGGTTCGCTGATCCAGTCGAGCAACAGCTCATCGAAAGGCCGCCAGGTTGCCGATGGTGACTATCGGATCATCGAGATTGCAGCCGAACCCGGCCGCACGGATTCGGCCCGGCTGACGCTGGTTGCCCAGGGGGTGCTGAAGGAGCAGCGGGCGTTGGGCGACGATGAATCGGCATCGTTCCAGCTGATCGTGCCGCGTCATGTCTTGACCAATGCCGGCCTGGCACAGGGCGCGACGATCAGCGCCCGGCAACGCCCCTACGGGCTCGAATTCGCCGAGGGACAGCCGCGCCGATCATTCTTCCTGGTGATGCACGACGAGTGGTACCGCGAGTTGCAATCGACGCCGCTTTCGCTCTGATTCGCGCTGTCTAGCGCGCAGCGCTTGTCACTGAGATGGCCGCCCGCGCACCCGGCGCTGCCATGATCGCTGGCCGCTGCGCCCGCAGCTTGCTGCGATTGGGCGCGAGCACGCTGCTGGCCCTTGGTTGCGCTTCGGCGCAGGCCGGTGCGCTGCAATTCTGTGACCGCACCGTCGATCTCGACGCGGCGCAGAAAGACCGGATTTTTCGCTTCAGCGCAATCGTCAAGGCGCAGCTCGAGGCCTCGGGCAAACGCCTGGCACTGATCTCGCGATCGGGGCTGGATCTGCAGCGCTTCGGCGTGCGCTACAGCCATTCCGGGTTCAGCCTGAAGGCGAGCGGCAATACGCCGTGGTCGGTGCGACAGCTCTATTTCGCCTGTGATGAACAGCGGCCCCGCATCTTCGACCAGGGCATCTCCGGCTTTCTGCTCGGCATGGACGATCCGTCGGCCGGTTTTGTCTCGCTGGTGCTGCTGCCTGCCGAGGCGGAGGCAGCGGTTGAACAGGCGGCGCTCGATGATCACTTGGCGGGGCGATTGCTGGGTGGCCGCTACAGCGCAAATGCCTTTCCGTACAGCGTGCAATACCAGAACTGCAACCAGTGGCTGATCGAGATGTTGGCGGCGGCCTGGGGCCTGCCCGGCCAGGTCGACGACTTGCGACCAAAGGCCCAGGCCTGGCTGCACGCGCAGGCCTATCGGCCGACGCAGTTCGAACGGGTGTTTCCGCCGCCGATGTTGCTGGGCAGCATGGTCTCGCTGCTGCACCATGACGATCATCCGCGCGAGGATCTCGAGAACCGGCGTATCCGGGTCAGCATGCCGGCGTCGATCGAGGCCTTTGTCGGCAGTCGGCTGCCGCATGCAACTCGCATCGAGCTGTGCCACACCGAACGCCAGGTGGTGATCCGCCGCGGCTGGCACGCCATTGCGCCAGGTTGCGAGCCGGGACCAGGCGACGAGGTCGTCAGCCTGATCGATCCGGCCATCTGAACGTGCCCCCGGCTGCAGGCCCTCAGCGGGCCGGCTGGTCGGACAAGAAAGGCTCGACCGCGGCAGGGTTCGGCACGCTGCCGACTGGCCGTGGTTCGACCTTGTCCGGTGTTTCGTCAGCCAGATCGCGCAGGCTCATCTGCCCCAGTTCGACCGAGATCGCGGTCCGAATCCGCGCCAGGGTTGCTTCGACCACCTCCGGTGCCGGCAGTTGTGACGGCGTCATGAAATGGTCTTCGCCGGCGCAGCGCACGGCGTCGAGGATGGTTGCGACCGTAATCTGCTCGGGGTCGCGCCCCGGCAGGTAGCGCGGCGGGTCGTCATCGGAGGCGATCAGCAGCTCGCGCGCCTGCAAGGCACCGAGAACGATCTGCAGCGAATGGGAGGGGATGCCGAACGCGCGCGTGAATTCGGGCATCGACGGGGCCGGCCGGGTGCCCATGAAGCGACCCGCCACCAAGCTCATCACCGACAGCGCGAGCCGCTCGCGAACCCGGTTGCTCAGGCGCGGCTCGCCACCGCCCGCATAGAGGTACTCGGGGCGCTGCACGTAGAACGCGATGCTGGCGCCGAACAGCAGAACCAGCCAGCTCAGGTAGAGCCAGATCATGAACAGCAGCAGGATCGCGAAGCCCGAATAGATGGCCGCGTAGCTGTTCGACGAGGCCGCAAAGATTGCGAATACCCAGCCGGCGGTCTGCCAGGCGATGCCGCCGACCGTGCCGCCGATCAAGGCCGGCCAGAAATGCACCCGCGTATTCGGTATGAACAGATAGACGAAGGTGAAGGCGGCAATCACCAGCAGATACGGCGTCAGCCGGCTCAGCGCCTGCACCAGCTCGTTGAAAACACCGAATTCGATGATGCTTCGAACCGTTTCGATGTTCATCACGGTGGCCGTGATGCCGAGCGCTGAAAAGACCAGGATCGGACCGACCAACAACACGCTGAGATAACGACTGAAGCGTTCGCCGAGGCGCCGCGGCTGCGGAATGTGCCAGATGTAGTTCAACGATTCCTCGATCTTCTGCAGCAGCGAGACCGAGGTGTAGAGCAGCATGCCCAGGCCCAGGGCGCCCAGCACGCCGACGTTCATGTTCTCGATGAAGTCGATGATCTGCCGGGCGAGCTTGCTGCCCTCGTCGCCCAGCGGCTCGAGCAGCTGCAACAGCAGCGGCTGGATCTGGTTGGACACGCCGAACGCCTTCAACACCGAGAAACTCAGCGCCAGCAGCGGCACGATCGACAGCAACGTGGTGTAGACCAGGCTCATCGCGCGCAGGGTCAGCTGCCCCAGCACCAGGTCGCGCACCAGCATGGACACGGTTCTGACGACGCGCAGCCCCCCCGACTTCCACGTCGGCAACGACTGGTCGCGATGGGACCAGACCAGGTCGTGCAGGCGCTCGGTCAGCCGGCGGGATTCCGTCGGGCTGGTATTGGAGATCATCCAGGCCCAGTTTAGGGCATGGTTGAACCGGCACATACCGGGGGCCTCGTTCCTGCCGGACCATCCTGGCGCCGCGCAGGCTTTGCAATTCGACAGCGACCCAAGCCGCCCGGCGAGGCCTCATGGAGGGCCTTGCCCTGCCGCGCGCCCGATCCCGGGGCGCCAACTACAATGCGCGGTTGGGTTGCCGGCATGGTGCCGCGGCCTCCATCAAGGATAGTCACGTGTTCATATCAGAAGCTTTTGCACAAGCAGCGCCTGCCGCGACGGGTGGGGCCGCGGATTCGATGTTCGGCAGCCTGGGATCGATGTTGCCGCTGATCCTGATGTTCGTGGTGCTCTATTTCGTGATGATCCGTCCGCAGATGAAGCGGCAGAAGGAACACAAGGCGATGATCGAGGCGCTGGCCAAGGGCGACGAAGTCGTCGTCGGCGGCGGCTTGCTCGGCAAGGTCTCGCGCCTTGGCGAAAGTTTCATCCACGTCGAGATCGCCAACGGCGTCGAGGTGCAGGTCCAGCGTGCTGCTGTGGTTCAGGTCTTGCCGAAGGGCAGCGTCAAATAGTTGTCTACTGGCGCCGCAAAGCCGGCGCGGTTCGGGCTGCCTGCCGGGCGGCCCGGCATTGCGGTGTTGCTCACCGTGCCGGCCTGAGCGCCGGATCTGCTGGAAATCGTCATGAATCGCTATCCGCTCTGGAAATACCTGATCCTCGCCACCGCGCTGCTGATCGGGATCGTCTATTCGCTGCCCAACCTGTTCGGCGAGGCGCCGGCGGTTCAGGTCAGCAGTGGCAAGGCGACGGTCAAGGTCACCGAGGCCATCACCACGCAGGTTGAATCGGCGTTGAAGGCGGCCGGATTGAATGCCGATTTCGTGCAGTTGGAAGGCCAGTCGGTGCGCGCCCGCTTCGCCGATACCGATACCCAGCTGAAGGCCAAGGACGCGATCAGCAAGGCGCTGAACCCGGATTCGACCGACCCGAGCTACATCGTCGCGCTGAACCTGGTCTCGCGCTCGCCGGTCTGGTTGTCCTCGGTGCACGCCTTGCCGATGTACCTCGGCCTGGACCTGCGCGGCGGCGTGCACTTTCTGATGCAGGTCGACATGAAGTCGGCGCTGACCAAGAAGGCCGAGTCGCTGACCGGCGACATCCGCACCTTGCTGCGCGACAAGAACCTGCGTCACAGCGGCATCACCCGCGATGGCAACGGCGTCGACCTGCGCTTCCGTGACGCCCAGACCCAGACCGCTGCGCGGGACCTGCTGACCGAGCAGTTGCCTGACCTGCAATGGACCGCCGCCAGCGAAGGCAACGAATTTCGTTTGCGCGGCGTCCTGAAGCCCGAGGCCGAGACCCGGGTTCAGCAGACCGCGATCCTGCAGAACATCACCACGCTGCACAACCGGGTCAACGAACTGGGTGTTGCCGAGCCGGTGATCCAGCAACAGGGCACTGACCGCGTGGTCGTGCAGTTGCCAGGGGTGCAGGACACCGCGAAGGCAAAGGACATCATCGGCCGCACCGCGACGCTGGAGTTGCGCATGGTCGACGACAGCGCCGAGGCCGCTGCGGCCGCCGCCGGCAACGGGCCGGTTCCGTTCGGCACCGAGCGTTATGTCGAACGTGGCGGGTCGCCGCTGATCGTCAAGCGCCAGGTGATCCTGACCGGCGAGAGCCTGACCGATGCGCAGGCCGGCTTCGACGGCCAGAACAATGAGCCTGCGGTGCATCTGACGGTCGACGCCAAGGGTGCGCGCATCATGCGCGACATCTCGCGCGACAACATCGGCAAACGAATGGCGATCCTGCTGTTCGAGAAGGGCAAGGGCGAGGTCGTCACGGCACCGGTGATCCGCGGCGAACTCGGCGCACGCTTCCAGATTTCAGGTCGCATGACGACCAACGAAGCCAGCGACACCGCGTTGCTGCTGCGCGCCGGATCGCTGGCCGCGCCGATGGAGATCATCGAGGAGCGCACGATCGGCCCGAGCCTGGGTGCAGAAAACATCGCCAAGGGTTTCAACAGCGTGATCTACGGCTTCTGCGCGATTGCCGTGTTCATGTGTCTCTATTACCTGCTGTTCGGTGTCTTCTCGACCTTGGCGCTGGCCTTCAACCTGTTGCTGCTGACCGCGGTGCTGTCGATGCTGCAGGCCACCTTGACGCTGCCGGGCTTCGCCGCCATCGCGCTGACCTTGGGCATGGCGATCGACGCCAACGTGCTGATCAACGAGCGCGTGCGTGAGGAATTGCGCGGCGGCGCGTCGCCGCAGGTGGCGATCAACAACGGCTACGACCGAGCCTTCGCGACCATCGTCGACTCCAACATCACGACGCTGATCGCCGGCATCGCGCTGCTGACCTTCGGCTCCGGCCCGGTGCGCGGCTTCGCGGTCGTGCATTGCCTGGGCATCCTGACCTCGATGTTCTCGGCGGTGATGTTCTCGCGTGGCCTGGTCAACCTCTGGTATGGCCGACAGAAGCGGCTCAAGGGCGTATCCATCGGCCAGATCTGGAAACCCGACAGCGGTGCGCTGGCCAAGCGCTGAGCCTGGCCCGAATCACACCGTTCGCTAGCGAATCGAGAACCGCATGGAATTTTTCAGAATCAGGCGCGACATCCCGTTCATGCGGTATGCGCTGATCCTCAACCTCATCTCGGTGCTGACCTTTGTTGCCGCCGTCTTCTTCATCGCGACGCGTGGTCTGCATCTGTCGATCGAGTTCACCGGCGGCACCGTGATCGAGGTCGCGTATCCGCAGTCGGCCGACATCGTCAAGGTTCGAACCACCGTCGAAGCGCTCAATTTCGGCGAGGTTCAGGTGCAGAACTTCGGCACCTCGCGCGATGTGCTGATCCGCCTGCCGGTGCGCGGCGACATCAAGCAGGCCGACGTGGTGCAGCGGGTCTTCGACGCCTTGTGCAAGGCCGACGGCGGATCGGTGACCGCGCAGCAATCGGTATCCGACAAGGGCGAAGCCATCAGCCGCTCGGCCTGCACAACGGCAACCGGCGGAACGACCGAGCCGGTGCGTCTGCAGCGCAGCGAGTTTGTCGGTCCGACGGTGGGCTCGGAGCTGGCGCGTGACGGCGCCTACGCGCTGTTGGCGACGGTTGCCGGCATCATGTTGTATCTGGCATTTCGCTTCGAATGGAAATTCTCGGTTGCCGGCATCGTCGCCAACCTGCACGACGTGATCATCATCGTCGGCTTCTTTGCCTTCTTCCAGTGGGAGTTCTCGCTCGCGGTGCTGGCCGCGCTGCTGGCGGTGCTGGGGTATTCCGTCAACGAATCGGTGGTCATCTTCGACCGGGTGCGTGAATCGTTCCGCAAGTACCGCAAGATGACATCAGCTGAGGTCATCGACAACGCGATCACCAGCACGATGAGCCGCACCGTCATCACCCATGGCAGCACCTTGATGATGGTGGTGTCGATGCTGATCTTCGGCGGCCCGACGCTGCATTATTTTGCAATCGCATTGACGATCGGCATCCTGTTCGGCATCTATTCGTCGGTCTTCGTCGCCGCCGCCATTGCGATGTGGCTGGGTGTCAAGCGTGAAGACCTGGTGCGAATCGGACCCAAGGAGACCGACCCCGACGACCCGAATGCGGGTGCTGTGGTGTAGGGCGGCGCTGGGGTGTAGAGTCAACATCAGCTTACATCCTGCAAACCATTGAACCATGGCGAACGGCGCTGCCTCGATAGTGATCGCCTCGCAAGCCAGACGGGCGTATGTCGAGAACATCCTGAATGCCTTGCCCACCCTGGTGAGTGCCATCGACAACGGCGCCCGGGTGCTGCTGGGCCGGGTCGCTGACCCGGGTCTGGTGCTGCAGCGCCGCACGGCGGTCGAGCAACTGAAGGGCAAAGGCGCCATCTGGCAGCGCGAGCTGGAAAAGGTATTGCGCGAGGGCCAATCCCGAGGCAAGGTCGAATTCGCCCGGCCCAGCCAGCTGATGGAGGCCGGCAACTCGGTATTCACCCTGGTCGAGGATTCGACGATCGAGGGCGAAATCGTCAGTTCGAGGTTGTCGTTGGCCATCATGGACCGCGCTTCCTGGGAGTTCAGCGATCTTCGCTCGCGAATGGCCACCCTCGAGGCCAGCGACGAAATGGATACCAATGACGTCCTGCGCCCGCACGTGCTGGCCCGTGCGACAACCACCGCCTGGCACGCCGCAGGGCTGTCGCAGGAAAATTGGCGCGTCCTGCAGTCATTGCTGCACGACGAAATCGGGCATCTGGCCGAAGAGGCCTATCACGAGGTGAATCGACTGCTGGTCGAAAAAGGGGTGCTCGCGGAAATCGACCTGCGCCCGTTCATTCGGCGCGCTCGCGACAACGGCCTGGCCGCACTGCCGACTGTCCCCGGGTTCGGCAGCGGCAGCGGCAGCGGCAGCGGCAGCGGCAGCGGTAGCGGTGGCGGTGGCGGTGGCGGTGGCGGACCGGGCGGAAATGGCCCTGGTGGCGGCGGCATGGGGGGTTCGCCGGAGTCAGCGGGTGGCCGCGATCCGGCTCGTGCGCCCAATGCCGGCGGCATCTCCGAAGCGCCCGACGACCCGGGCTCGCGCTTCTCGCCCACCGCCGTCGGCCGCGACGCCATCAGCCAGGAAACGCGGATGCAGACCCGCACCGGGCCGCTCAGCCGTGGTGCCAGTCAGGCCGAGGCGGTACTCGGTCGACTGAACCGGCTGATCTGGCGCCAGTTGCCGGATTTCGCAGCCACCGCGGTTGAACGGCCAGGTGACCCGACGCCGCTGAAACAGGCGATTGGCGAGGCCCAGCAAGGGATCACGCGGCGCCTGTCGCGCGACGGCCAAAGCGCTGGCGAGGCGGTCCCGATCAGCATGCCGGCGATGCTCGAAGAGCTGCACCAGCGCAAGGTCGCGCTGAAGAAGGTGGCGTCGTCGCCGGTCGAGCGCGCCACCATCGAGGTCGTTGCGCTGCTGTTCCAGAGCCTGCTGACCGAAGAGCGGCTGCCGGCAACGGTCAGGGTCTGGTTTGCCCGCCTGCAGATGCCGGTATTGCGGGTGGCGGTCGGCGAGCCCGATTTCTTTGCGACCGTCGACCATCCGGCGCGCCGGCTGATCGACCGGATGGGCGCCTGCGTGATGGGTTTCGACGCCACGCTGAGCAAGGTCGGGGAAAAGCTCGAGCTCGAGATCAAGCGCATCGTGCAGGTCGTCGAGGCCTATCCGGATACCGGTCGCAAGGTTTTCCAGACTGTGCTGAACGAATTCGAGACCTTTCTCGAGAATTTTTTCCGCAACGAGAACGAGGCCAGCCGCAAGGGTGTTTCACTGGCTCAGCAGGTCGAGCAACGCGAAACCCTGGCGATCCAGTACACCATCGAGCTGCGCAAGATGCTCAGCGAGATGCCGGTGCAGGAGGGTGTGCGCGAATTCCTGTTCCATGTCTGGGCCGACGTGCTGGCGGTCGCGGCGCTGAAGAACGGCCTGCACAGCGACGCCACGCGCGATCTGAAGAAGGTGGCCGCCGATCTGATCTGGTCGGCCAGCGCCAAGGTGACGCGCGAGGAGCGCGCGACCGTCATCCGCCAGTTGCCCGCGCTGCTCAAGGCCTTGCGCGATGGGATGCAGAGTGTGGGTGTGATGCCGCAGCGCCAGGACGAACACATTCAGCACCTGAACAATTCGTTGGCTGCGGCGTTTACCGCGCGCGTCGCGACGATCAGCGCCGATCGGATGGACGAGTTGAAGGCGCGCCTGGAAACGCTGGAAGAATTGCTGCCCGATGCCGACGATGTGGAACTGGACGAATCGATGGTGCTCGACCTGTCCGGCCACGAGAGTTCCGAGCTGGAGATCGTCGGCGAAGGTGGTTCGATGCCGACCGCTTCAATGACCGAATGGGCCAAGGAGTTGCAGGTCGGCACCTGGTACATGCTCGATTACCGCGGGCGCAACGAATCGGTTCAACTGGCCTGGCGTGGCATGCGCCAGCAGCTCGCACTGTTCGTCACTCAACAGGGCCGCGGCGTGTTGTTCCAGCAGCACCGGCTGGCTTCCTTCCTGCAGGCCGGCTTGCTGGTACCGGCACAGGACGAATCGCTGACGGTTCGCGCAACCCGCAGCGCCATGGCAAAAATCGACGCCGATCCGCAGCGGCTGCAGCATTGACGAGCTGCCCGTCGCGATGCGCCGAGCAGGCCGTCAGTGAATCAGGCGTTCGTCCTCGGCGACGAACAGTTCGTCGAGGATCAGCGCGTCCGGCTCTTCGCCCAGGCTCCAGAAGACCATCAGCACGATGATCTTCAGGTCTTCGAGGTCGAGCGGGGCACCGGGAATCGCGCTCGCGCGGTCGATCACCATTTCGCGCATCGGCGGCGGCAATACGCCCGCTGATTCCAGAAAACTCAGGAATCCGATCGACGCCTCACCGAGATGATTCTGCTCGGCCGGTGAATAGACCCGCAGGCCATTGGGGCTCTGGGTGCCGACGTACGACTGCGCCGCAGCGGCGAGACCATCTAGCCACGACAGCGCTTCCTGGATTTCATCCGATTCGAAACCCACAGCCGACAACTTGCGCGTCAGCTGGGCGTGGTCCGGACAGGCATCCGGTCGCCAGTAGGTTTCGTACAGGTAGACGAGGACGTCGAACATCGAAAACACTATACCTCAGCCGATCCGGCGGGCCGAACCCGGGCGGCGACCGCCATCCGGCCGGTCAGGCGAAGCCGATTCGCTGGTACAGCTGACCCGGCAGCCGGGCCACCTTGCCCGCCAGTTCGTATTCGAGCAGTGCGGCCGACAGGGCCTCGATGCTCATGCCGGTGCGGGCCAGCAGGGCATCGAGGGTGACCGGATCGTGACCCAGCGCGGCCAGCAGTGCGTTCTCGGATCCGGCCTCGTCGTCGGGGACGGAATCGGTAGGCGCCGCCGCTCGGTCAGGCATTGCCATCGACAATTCTTCGAGCACATCCTGGGCGCTCTCGACCAGTTTGGCACCCTGCTTGATCAGGGCGTGGCAGCCCTGCGATTGCGGCGAATGGATTGAGCCCGGCACCGCGAACACGTCGCGCCCGGCTTCGACGGCCAGCCGCGCCGTAATCAGCGACCCCGAGCGCAAGGCGGCTTCGACGACCAGCGTGCCGCGGGTCATCGCGGCGATGATCCGGTTGCGCGCTGGAAAATTGCCCGCCAGCGGTTCGGTTCCAAGCGGGAATTCGCTGATCAGCAGGCCTTCGACCGACAGCCTTCTGGCCAATGCCCGGTGCGAGGCCGGGTAGACCCGGTCCAGGCCGGTGCCGACCACCGCGATCGAGCCGGCACCGGCGTCGAGCGCGGCTTCGTGCGCGGCGCCGTCGATGCCATGTGCGAGTCCGGAGACGATCGTCAGCCCGTGCTGACCGAGCTGCTCGGCAAAAAGGCGTGCATTTTCGCGACCCTGAGGCGTCGGCCGGCGGCTGCCGACAATCGCGAGTGCCGGTGTGTTCAGCAGTTCGATCCGGCCGTGTACATAGAGCAGCAGCGGTGGATCAGCCGATTGAAGCAGGCTTTGCGGATAGGCGGGATCGCCCACCGTGAGCAGGCCGCGCGGCGAATCGGTCGTGGCCTCAGCAAGCCAGGACCGGGTGCGCACCAGCAGCGCCGCCTGCTCGTCCGAAGCGGTGGCGAACAGTGCGTCGGCGCGCTCGGCTCCGATGAAGCCCGACACGGCCGAACGCGGCGCCTCGAAGATCGCGACCGCCGAGCCGAACGCCGCCAACAGGCGACGCGCGGTCGAGCGACCGATTCCCGGTGTATCAAGCAGGCGCAGCCAGGCCGCCTGTTCGTCGTCGCTGCTCACCGTGTTCATCTTCGGGGCTGATGGCCATCGATGGCCGTGGAGCAGCGTGAATCAGGGCTGCGTGAAGCGGTCGCCCGGCCTGACCGGCTCCTGCACCTGCAGGATCAGCGCATACGACATCCGGTTGAAGACCTGGAATACGAACAGCAGGCCGTGACGCTCATCCGGCAGCTTCATCATCGTCCGCTTGGCGTCGGTCTTGTCGGCGACGACATCGCCGGCGCGCCACAGGGCCAGCACGTGGCCGCGTTCCATGCCTTCACGAGCGCCGCGGTTCAGCGCCACGATCTGGTTCTGGCCGGCCGTCAGGGCGTCGCCGTAGATCGAGACGATCTGGCCCGACATCTCGCCTTCCGGCGCGCGCGGCGCGTAGTTGCTGAAGTCGCGAGGCGGAACCGGCGCGAGGCGGTCGCCCACATTGGCCTCCTGTTTGACTTCGTTGACGCGGAAGGTCGAGGGGACAAAGGCAGTGCCGTCGGCGCCCGGCCTCGATTCGCCATCACGCACGAATTCGACGCCGCCGACATAGTTGGCTTCGTAGCCGAGGATTTCGCCGGTGCCTGGGTCGCGCATCGCGCGCGGCTCGCGGAACAGCCGGTAGTTGCTGCCGCGCACCGTGGCACCGCGCACATAGGCCAGATCACCGCGCGTCAGCAGCACCCGGCCCTCCTGGGTTGCGACGATGCGGGGTGCGGTGTCGAGCGTGTCGTTGTCGAAGATGACGGCCTGATTCAGGAACGGCTCGATCAGGCGAAATTCGATCGACGCAATGGCGCCGTTGTCGAGCGGGCTGCTGCGCGCCTGTGGCGACAATTTGATATCGCCGATCGGCCGGCCCATCCGCAAGCGGGCCCGCCCGCCGGATTTGTCGAGATACAGGATCTGTCCCGGGTAGATCAGGTGCGGATTGCGAATCTGTTCCAGGTTCATGCCCCACAGTTCTGGCCAGCGCCAGGGGCGGCGCAGGAAGATGCCGGAGATTCCCCACAGCGTATTGCCGCGCTTTACGGTGTAGGAGTCAGGCGCATCCGGCGCCAGTTCGGACAGCGGAACTCCGTCTTCAGCAACTTTTTGCGCCGTCCCGCGCTGGCCGGATGTGATCGGGAAATTGGTCGCCTGCGCCGGCATCCACATCAAGAGCGTGGTCGCTGCGACGGCAAGCCATCCGGACGCGAGCAGCCGGCGCGGGCGGAAGGTCGTGCGGGTACCGCGCATCGTGGGCATGTTCATCGTGAATGGGACGTGGCTGCGTGGGAGATCCGCGTCGAGGCCCGGCCGATCGCGGCGGTTTCGACGGCTTCGGGCAGATCGGCGAAAATCCTCACTTGAATTCACAGATTCTGCCCCTAAACCATTGATGTCGCAACGAAACCGATGCGTCGACGGTACAAGTGTGAGCTTTGCTTCACGACCGTTGTCGCAGCCGGCCGCAGCGTTTTCTGGCCGGTCTTGACGACCGCCCGATTGATTTCATGCCTCAACTCAATATCCTGCGCTATCCCGATCCGCGCCTGAACAAGGTGGCCAAACCGGTCGATGTGGTCGACGCGCGCATTCGTCAACTGATCGACGACATGCTCGAAACCATGTATGCCGCCGACGGCGTCGGCCTCGCGGCCACCCAGGTCGATGTGCACGAGCGCCTGGTCGTTGTCGACACTTCCGAGGCGCGCGACGATCCGCGGGTCCTGATCAATCCCGAGCTGATCGCGCGCAGCGAGGAAATGAGCTTCGTCGACGAAGGTTGCCTGTCGGTGCCGCTGATCTACGACAAGGTCAATCGCCATCAGCGGGTCACCGTGCGCGCCCTCGATCGCGACGGCAAGCCGCATGAATTCGAGGCCGATGGCTTGTTGTCGATTTGTGTGCAGCATGAGATGGATCACCTGGTTGGAAAGGTTTTCGTCGAATATCTGAGTTCCTTGAAGCGTGATCGCATCAAGACCAAGATGCTGAAGAAAGCCAGGGAATGAATGACCCCCGCTTCAGCCTCGCTGGGGCACCTGGTGTCGGTGGGTCGATAGGGTCGGAGCCGCGCCCTCTGACTGTGCGTCCGTGAGAGTTGCCTTTGCCGGGACGCCTGAATTTGCGCGCGTGACGCTGCAGGCCCTCGTGGCCGCGGGCTTCGAGGTGCCGCTGGTATTGAGTCAGCCGGACCGGCCCGCCGGCCGCGGCATGAAATTGCAGGCATCACCGGTCAAGCAGTGGGCAATCGGTGCCGGTCTGCCGGTGATTCAGCCGCTCAGCCTGCGGCTCGACGGCAAATATCCGCAGGATGCCGCCGCCGCCCGGGAGGCGCTGCTGGCAGCCAGGCTCGATGTGATGGTGGTCGCGGCCTATGGGTTGATCCTGCCGCCCTGGGTTCTCCAACTTCCGCTTCATGGCTGCCTGAACGTGCACGGCTCGCTGCTGCCACGCTGGCGCGGTGCAGCGCCGATCCATCGGGCAATCGAAGCCGGCGACCCCGAAACCGGCGTCACCATCATGCAGATGGAGGCCGGCCTCGACACCGGCCCGATGTTGCGCAGCGCCCGGGTGGCGATCGAACCGGCTGCGACGACCGCCAGCCTGCATGACGAACTGGCCAGCCTTGGTGCGCGACTGATGGTGCAGACGCTGCATGAGTTGGCGGCCGGTGGCCTGCATCCGGTTGACCAACCGGCGGCGGGCGTCACCTATGCCGCCAAGATCGACAAGGCAGAAGCGGCGATCGACTGGACCGCCGCGGCCGAGTCCATCGAACGCCGGATTCGTGCCTTCGATCCGTTTCCCGGCGCCAGTTCCGTCATCGACGGCGAGGGGTTCAAGCTGTGGCGGGCCCGGGTCGATGCGGGTGCCGGCCCGCCGGGTACGGTGTTGTCGGTCGATGCCGCAGGGCTGGTGGTTGCCTGCGGCGTCGGCGCCTTGCGGATCACCGAACTGCAGCGCGCCGGTGGCCGGCGCCAGCCGGTGGCGGCGTTTTTGCAGGCCCGGCCGGTGCCGGTTGGTGCCGTTCTGGCTTGATCAGCGTCGTTTTCGAGTCGGGTTTGCGTTCCTTTACCGGCCACGACAATTGGTCGTCGCTTGAACTGGCCTTCGGCGCCCGCATCTCAGGCGTGCGAGGATGGCTTGGCGCCCGTTGCGCCTGCGGATTCCGAAAGAAAGGTTCTTCCGATGTTCAATCTGTTGAAGACCGCGGTGCTGATGGCTGCGATCACCGCGTTGTTCATGGCGATCGGCGCCTCGATTGGCGGCCGCAGCGGCATGATGATCGCGCTGGCGGTGGCAGTCGGCATGAATTTCTTCAGCTACTGGTTCTCCGACAAGCTGGTGTTGAAGATGTACAACGCCCAGCAGGTCGACGAGAGCTCGGCGCCGCAGTTCTATCGGATGGTGGCCGAACTGGCCGAACGGGCCCAGCTGCCAATGCCCAAGGTGTATCTCATCAACGAAGACGCGCCGAATGCCTTTGCCACCGGGCGCAATCCGGAAAATGCTGCCGTCGCCGCCACCACCGGCATCCTGCGGGTGCTCAGCGAGCGCGAGCTGCGCGGCGTGATGGCGCATGAACTGGCGCATGTGCGTCATCGCGACATCCTGATCAGCACCATCAGCGCCACCATGGCCGGTGCGATCTCGATGCTGGCGAATTTTGCGATGTTCTTCGGCGGGCGTGACAGCGAGGGTCGTTCGCACAACCCGATCGTCGGGCTGCTGGTGATGTTTCTGGCGCCGCTGGCCGCCAGCCTGATCCAGATGGCGATCAGCCGGGCGCGCGAATTCGAGGCCGATCGCGGGGGGGCCGAGATCTCCGGCGATCCGCAGGCCTTGGCCAGCGCGCTGCAGAAGATCCAGCAGTATGCGAAGGGCATTCCGCTCGAAACCACCGAGCGGCATCCTGAAACCGCGCAGATGATGATCATGAACCCCTTGTCGGCCGGCGGGCTGCGCGGTCTGTTCTCGACCCATCCGCCGACCGAGGAGCGGGTTGCCCGGTTGATGGCGATGCGCTGATCCGGCAGGCGGGCCGCCGACCCGGCGGGCGAGTTCAAGTTCGGGCAGCGGCGGCCGATAAAACGCTGGTCATGTCTTGTCGAACCCAATCCCCTTTGCTGCGTGCCGCCTGGCTGCTGGGCTGCAGCACCGTGTTTGTGCTGGCCGGTTGCGAGCAGCTCGGCATCGAAACGCCGGAAACCATTGCAGCGGCGCGTGATGCCGATGGCCGGGCTGTCGGCGGCGCCTGCCGTCACGCCGGCCGGGCGCTGGAAGACTGTTTCACGCTCAACAAGAAGGTCGATCGCTCGGCGGTATTTGCCGGCTGGCGCGACATGAACGATTACATGCGTGAGAACAAGATCAATGTCGTCGCACCGGTTTTGACCCCGCAGCAGGCCAACACCGCTGCCGAAGAGGACTCCGAGACCGCCGAGAGTGACGAGCCGCGCCGCGACGGCAAGAAGGTGGCGAACATCGGCAAGCACTGACCGTCTACGCCGCGCGTCCACCTCGTTTCGAGCCGGTGAATGCGGCAATTGCGGCATTTCCAGTAGCCCCCGGATCGGCGCCCGCGGGGCAAGCCTGCGAGAATTCAGCCATGGATTCGATCCGCGCCTGTCTGCGCCACCCCCAGTACCGCGCCGGCCTGCGCGACATGTCATCGGTCAGCCTGGGCATCGCCGCCTGGGGCCTCGTCACCGGTGTAGCGATGGTGAAGGGCGGGCTGTCGGTGCCGCTGGCGCTGCTGATGAGTTTTACCGTTTTTGCCGGCAGTGCGCAGCTGGCTGTGTTGCCGCTGTTTTCGTCGGGCGCGCCGCTGTGGGTGATCTGGGCGACGGCGCTGTGCGTCAACCTGCGCTTCGTGATCTTCAGCGCCCAGTGGCGGCCATTCCTGATGCGGTTTCCGCTGCGCGATCGGCTGGCGCTGATGTATTGCTCGGCCGACCTGAGCTATGTGATGTTCATGAAGCGCTTTCAGGAGCCGCGTGATGACGAGGGCCAGATCGAGTACCTGCTCGGCGGCAGTTCGATCAACTGGGTCTCGTGGCAGGTGGCCTCGGTGCTGGGAATCGTGCTGGCCGATGTGATTCCGACCCAATGGGGGCTCGGCTTTGCCGGCGTGCTGGCGCTGCTGGGCCTGACCTGGTCGCTGCTGACCGATCGCGCCACGACCACGGCGGCGCTGGTTGCCGGGGCGGCGGCGGTGGCGGCGTTCGCGCTGCCGTTCAAGCTCAACATCGTCGTCGCGATTGCCGCGGCGGTCTGTGTCGGGCTGATGATCGATGGCGGTGGCGACGCCGGACGACGTGTGCGCTCGCTGCTTGCGCGTGCCGGTCGGCGGGATGCGAGGGCGGCCACATGAACGGCACCGAAGCCACCATCGCGATCATCGGGCTGGCGCTGATCACGGTCGTCACGCGCTCGTTCTTCGTGCTTTCCGAGCGCGAACTGGTGCTGCCCGACTGGATCAAGCGCGGCCTGCGCTACGCGCCGCTGGCGGCGCTGACCGCGGTGGTGGTGCCGGAGATCGTGATGTCGCAGGGCCAGTTCATCGACACCTGGAAAGACGCCCGGCTGTTCGCGGTGCTGGCCGCCAGCGCCTGGTTCTTCTGGCGCCGTGACATCCTGGGCACCATCATCGCCGGCATGGCCGTGCTGCTGCCATTGAAGTGGCTGCTCGGCTGGTAGCAGAATGGGCAGCCGTACGGGCCGATGCATCGACCTGATTCCGCTGATTCAACCACCACCGTCTGCATGAACATTCTTCGCTTCCAGGACCTGGTCTCGGCCGGCCGCGTCTCAGGCCGCCGCGTCTTCATCCGTGCCGATCTCAACGTGCCGCTGGCCAGCGACGGCTCGATCACCGAAGACACGCGCATTCGCGCTTCGCTGCCGTGCATCGAGCAAGCCTTGGCGGCCGGGGCCGCGGTGATGGTCACCTCGCACCTGGGCCGGCCGACCGAGGGCCAGTTCAAGCCCGAAGACTCGCTGGCGCCGGTGGCGCGCCGCATCGGCGAACTGCTTGGCCGCGACGTTCCGCTGCGCGCAGACTGGGTCGATGGGGTCGACGTCGCGCCGGGCCAACTGGTGCTGCTCGAGAACTGTCGCTTGAACAAGGGCGAGAAGAAGAACGACGCGACGCTGGCGCGCAAGATGGCCGCTTTGTGCGACATCTTCGTCCACGATGCCTTCGGTACCGCACACCGCGCCGAGGCCAGCACCTACGGCATCGCAGAATATGCGCCGATCGCATGTGCCGGCCCCTTGCTGTCGGCCGAGATCGATGCGATCGGCAAGGCATTGGCGGCACCGGCGCGTCCGTTGGTGGCGATCGTGGCCGGCAGCAAGGTGAGCAGCAAGCTGACCATCCTGAAGGCGTTGGCCGACAAGGTCGATCAGCTGATCGTCGGCGGCGGCATTGCCAATACCTTCATGCTGGCTGCGGGTTTGACAATCGGCAAATCGTTGGCCGAAGCCGATCTGGTCGACCAGGCCAGCGCAGTCATTGCCGCGATGCGTGCACGCGGCGCGGACGTGCCGATTCCGATCGATGTGGTCACCGCCAAGACCTTTGCCGCCGATGCGACCGCGACGGTCAAGGCATCGACCGACGTCGCGGCCGACGACCTGATCCTCGACATCGGACCGCAGACCGCCGCCGCACTGGCCGAGCAGTTGAAGGCCGCCGGCACGATCGTGTGGAACGGACCGGTCGGCGTCTTCGAGTTCGACGCCTTTGCGCACGGCACCGAGACGATTGCGCGCGCCATTGCGCAAAGTCCGGCGTTCAGCATCGCCGGTGGCGGCGATACCCTGGCGGCGATTGCCAAATACGGCATCGACAAGGACATCGGCTACATCTCGACCGGCGGGGGTGCGTTTCTCGAGGTGCTGGAAGGCAAGACCTTGCCGGCGTTCGAGATCCTGCAGCGGCGCGCATTGGCCGCACGGTGAGTTGAAGGCGGGCGGCGTGCCCGCTCAGCCGCACTGATAATGCGTCGCAACGTTCGCAGGCGGCAAACGGCCGCGCTGCATCGAACACACATCGGAGACCGACATGGCACGCGCCACCAAGATCGTTGCAACCCTGGGTCCGGCATCGAGCGACCCGGCCGTTCTCGAACGAATGATCGTTGCGGGCGTCGATGTCGTCCGGCTCAATTTTTCGCACGGCACGGCGCAGGATCACATCGATCGCGCGACGGTGGTGCGCGAGGTGGCACGCGCTGCCGGCAAGACGGTGGCGATCATGGCCGACCTGCAGGGGCCGAAGATCCGGGTCGGCAAGTTCGAGGGCGGCAAGACCGAGCTCTCGGTCGGTCAGACCTTCATCCTCGATGCCGCCAGCAACGCGCTCGGCAGCAACGAGCGCGTTGGCCTCGACTACAAGGAGTTGCCGCGCGACGTGCGTGCCGGCGACATCCTGCTGCTCAATGACGGGCTCCTGAAGCTGGTTGTCGATTCGGTGCGCGGCGAAGAGGTGCACACCACGGTCGTTGCCGGTGGCACCTTGTCGAACAACAAGGGCATCAACAAGGCCGGCGGCGGCCTGACCGCACCGGCGCTGACCGCCAAGGACATGGAGGACATCAAGACCGCGATGGCCTTCCAGTGCGAATACCTCGCGGTCAGCTTCCCCAAGAGTGCGACCGACATGGAGATGGCGCGCCAGCTCGCCAACGTCGCCGGCCAGCAATGGCGGCACCGGCCGGCGCTGATCGCGAAGATCGAGCGCATCGAGGCGATTCCCGAACTCGAGAACATCCTGCGCGCCAGCGACGGCATCATGGTGGCGCGCGGCGATCTGGCGATCGAGGTCGGCAATGCCGCGGTGCCGGCGCTGCAGAAACGCATGATCAAGCTGGCGCGCGAACTGGATCGGGTTGTCATCACGGCGACTCAGATGATGGAAAGCATGATCCTGAATCCGGTGCCGACCCGCGCCGAAGTCAGCGATGTGGCCAACGCGGTGCTCGACGGCACCGACGCGGTGATGCTCAGTGCCGAGACCGCCGCCGGCAGATACCCGGTCGAAACCATCGAGCAGATGGCGGCCATCGCGCTGGAAGCGGAGACCGCCGAAGACAGCAGCATCGACACCGATTTCGCGAACAAGAAATTCGGACGCATCGACCAGTCGATCGCGATGGGCGCCTTGTTCACTGCCCACCACCTGGGCTGCAAGGCGATTCTCGCGCTGACCGAATCGGGTTCGACCGCGTTGTGGATGAGCCGTCACAACATCAAGGTTCCGATCTATGGCCTGACCTCGCAGGTGTTGTCGGAACGCAAGATGGCGCTGTATCGCAATGTGCGACCCTTGCTGATGCCCAGCCACAGCGATCGGGACGATGCACTGGCCAATGCCGAGGCCCTGATGGTCGAGCGCGGCGTGCTGCGTTCGGGCGATACCTACGCCATCACCTGCGGCGAGCCGATGGGGCGTCCCGGCGGTACCAACATGTTGAAGGTCTGCCGAGTCGCCTGATGAGCGCCTCCGCGCCGCCGTTCCGAAGGAGGCGTGTTTCGCTCCTCAGGGGGGGGTCACGCAGCGAAGTGTGGGTAGCCCGGTGAGTGGCGACCTGACACTGGCGATGGTCCGCGCCGCCGCCGAGCGGCTTCGCGGCGAGGTGATCGAAACGCCGTGCCTGGCGTCACGCACGTTGTCCGAACTGATCGGCTGCCAGGTTTTCCTGAAGTTCGAGAATCACCAGTTCACCGCATCGTTCAAGGAACGCGGTGCCTTGAACCGGATGGCGCAGTTGCTGCCGGGCGAGCGTGCAGCCGGTGTGCTGGCGGTCTCGGCGGGCAACCATGCGCAGGGAGTCGCCTATCACGCACAGCGCATGGGCATTCCGGCCACCATCGTGATGCCGCGCTTCGCACCCGCGGTAAAGGTCGACAACACGCGCCGCTTCGGCGCCAATGTCGTGCTGGAGGGGGACACCTTCGACGACGCCCGGGCCCACGGCCTGGCACTTGCGGCCGAACGCAGGCTGACCGTGATCCACCCCTACGACGACCTCGAGGTGGCGGCGGGCCAGGGGACGATCGCGCTGGAGATGCTGGCGCAGCAGCCGCAGATCGATACGCTGCTGGTCGCCATCGGTGGCGGGGGTCTGATTTCGGGCATGGCCACCGCGGCACGGGCCATCAAGCCCGGGCTGGAAGTTTTCGGGGTTCAGACCGAGCGCTTTCCGGCGGTCTGGAATGCCATGCACGGTGACGACCTGAGCTGTGGTCAGACCACGATTGCCGACGGCATCGCGGTCAAATCGCCGGGCGTCTTGACCCTGCCGTTGATCCGTGAACTGGTGGAGGACGTGCTGCTGGTCGGCGAAGGCGACATCGAGCAGGCGATCCTGCTGTTGCTGGAAATCGAGAAGACCGTGGTCGAAGGCGCAGGCGGCGTGGGACTGGCGGCGCTGTTGAAATACCGTGAGCGCTTCGCCGGCCGTCAGGTCGGGCTGGTCTTGTGCGGCGGTAACATCGAGCCGCTGTTGCTGGCCGAGATCATCGAGCGCGGCATGGTGAAGTCGGGCCGGCTGGCGCGGCTACGGGTCGATGTGCGCGATGTGCCCGGCGCGCTGGCCGACATGGCCAGGTTGCTGGGGCAGCTGGGCGCCAACATCGACGAATTGTCGCACCAGCGCGCGTTCTCGTCGCTGTCGGTCGAGCGGGTTCAGGTCGACGTAGTCGTGCAGACACGCGGCGTCGCCCACATCGAGGAAATCATCGCAACTCTGTGCGAACGCGGCTATCAGGCGCAACGCATTGCCTGACCCGCACCCCCGCGAATCGGCCCGATTGGCCGCAGGGCAAACCCTCGCCAGGGCTGCCCGCAAGCCCCCCCGGTCGTTAGAATCAAAGGCTCCCCGCCGGTTCGAGGAATACCGATTCTTCCGCGGGCGGGCCCCGATTTCTGCAACTCCCGGAGAGCGTCTCATGCCACTCGTCTCGATGCGACAACTGCTCGACCATGCCGCTGAAAATGGCTATGGTCTGCCCGCCTTCAACGTCAACAACCTCGAACAGGTTCAGGCCGTGATGTCGGCCGCCAGTGAGGTTGGATCGCCCGTGATCCTGCAGGCCAGTGCCGGCGCACGCAAATATGCGGGCGAGCCATTCATCAAGCACCTGATCCAGGCGGCGGTTGAAAGCTACCCGAACATCCCGCTGGTGATGCATCAGGATCATGGCCAGAGCCCGGATGTCTGCCGTGGCGCGATCGACCTCGGCTTCAGTTCGGTGATGATGGATGGCTCCTTGCAAGCGGACGGCAAGACCATCGCCAGTTATGACTACAACGTCGACGTGACCCGCAAGGTGGTCGACATGGCGCATGCGCAGGGCATCACGGTTGAGGGTGAGCTCGGTTGCCTGGGCTCGCTCGAGACCATGAAGGGCGACAAGGAGGACGGCCACGGCACCGATGCGACGATGACGATGGCGCAGCTGCTGACCGATCCCGAAGAAGCTGCCGACTTCGTCAAGCGCACGCAGCTCGACGCGTTGGCGATCGCCATCGGAACCAGCCATGGCGCCTACAAGTTCACCCGCAAGCCGACTGGCGACATCCTGGCCATCGGCCGCATCAAGGAAATCCACGCACGCCTGCCGAATACCCACCTGGTGATGCATGGCAGCTCGAGCGTGCCGCAGGACCTGCTGGCCACGATTCGCGAATTCGGCGGCGACCTGCGCGAGACCTATGGTGTTCCGGTCAGCGAGATCCAGGAGGCCATCAAGCACGGCGTGCGCAAGATCAACATCGATACCGATGTCCGGCTCGCGATGACGGCTGCGATCCGCAAATACATGGCACAGAACCCGGACAAGTTCGATCCGCGCGACTATCTGAAGCCCGCTCGCGAGGCGGCCAAGATGATCTGCAAGCAGCGTTATCTCGAGTTCGGCTGCGAAGGACAGGCATCGAAGATCAAGCCGGTCGACTTGGCGGTGATGGCCTCGAGATACGCCAAGGGCGAGCTTGCGCAACGCGTCACCAACTGATCGGGATCGGGCACTGCGACCTGACGGCGAAGGCGTCGTGCACACCTTGTTTAGGGGATGGTGATCGGCGGCGGCCTGCCTAGAATTGTTTTCATCCAACCCGTTTCCAGATGACCACCGCCTTGCTCAGCACATCGATCACTTCTCTGCCGCTGCTGGGACGTGGCAAGGTGCGCGACAACTATGCGGTCGGTGACAACCGCATCCTGATGGTGGCGAGCGACCGCCTGTCGGCCTTCGATGTCATTCTCGATCAGCCGATTCCCGGGAAAGGCGAGTTGCTGACTCGAATGGCGCTGTGGTGGTTCGAGCGCCTGCATGATGTGGTGCCCAATCACCTGACTGGCGACGATCCCGAATCCGTGGTTGCGCCCGAAGAACGGGCGCAGGTGCGTGGCCGATCGATGCTGGTGAAACGACTGACGCCCCTGCCGGTGGAGGCAGTCGTTCGTGGCTATCTGGCCGGCAGTGGCTGGGCCGAATACCAGGCATCGCAGTCGGTCTGCGGCGTGCACTTGCCACCCGGCCTCGGCAACGCCGCTCGCCTGCCTGAACCGATCTTCACCCCGGCGACCAAGGCCGCCTCGGGTGATCACGACGAGAACATTTCGTTCGAACGCATGGCCGAACTGGTCGGTCCGGAGATCGCTCAGCGGGTACGCACGATTGCCATCGAGCTATACCGCCGCGCCGCAACGGTCGCGCTCGATCGGGGAATCATCATCGCCGATACCAAGTTCGAGTTCGGCCTCGATGGTGATGGTCAACTGACCTTGATGGATGAAATCCTGACCCCCGACTCTTCGCGATTCTGGCCGGTCGACGCCTATCGGGCGGCGCTCGCGGAAGGCCGCAATCCCCCCAGTCTGGACAAGCAGTCGGTTCGCGACTGGCTTGAACAAGCCCGTATCGACGGCAAGGCCTGGAACAAGAAACCGCCGGCACCGATGTTGCCGGCTGACGTGGTCGACGCGACTGCGGCCAGCTATCGCGAGGCCTTGCACCGCTTGACCAGCTGAATACAGATGGCCCTGCAGTGACAGGGCCCGGGGCGCAGTGGGAGGGGATTCAAGTGAATCAGCAGAGCATTGCCGGTTCGCGCCTGTTGTCCAGGCTCGATTCGGATATTCGCAAGACCTACGATCCTGTCGACAACGCCTGCCTGCGTGCCGAGCGGGCGGCGCAACTGGCCCGGCTCGGGCAGTTCGACAAGGCGAATCAGGAGATGGCGGCCTTGCACGCCGCCTTCGACCGCCGGCCGACCGCGTCTGTCAGCGCCTGGATCTGCCTCGCCGAAGGCTGCATCGCCTATTTCAGCAGCCTGAGCAGCACGGCACGCGACAAGATGCAGCGCGCGCATGCCATCAGCGCAGCCGCCAACCTGAAGCGGATTCGCGCGATCAGTGCGGCCTGGCTGGCGCACATGGATTTCGCGCATTTCGATCTCGAAGCAACATCGCGCCACGTGCGTGAGGCGCTCGAACTGTCAGACCCATCGAACCTCGCCGCCACTTCACGTGCCAGTCTGGTGGTCGGCGTCGCTTTCCACTTTGCCAACCGGCTCGATCTGGCACAGCCGTGGTTCGTGCGCTCACGCGAGTGTGCGATTGCCGAAGGCGACGAAGCCACGCTGAGTGCCTTGAGCTACAACATTGCGGCCTATCGTGGCAACCATGCGATGCAGCGTTCGCTGTTCGGCGGCGATGCCTCGGAGGAGGCACGTCATGCGCTGGCGGGCGCCGACTCGTCCGACAACATCGGGCATTGGGTTGGCATCACGTCGCTCGACTCGCTGGTGCCGATGCTGCGCGCCGTGCTGCATTCGGTGCAGGGCGAATACGACAAGGCGCTGATGTTGTACCAGGCGCATTGGCTGGATGCGAAGCGGCAGGGGCTGGGCCGTCTGTCTGCGAACTTTCTGGCCGACATGGCGTGGTGCCGATGGAATCAGGGCGATCCCGCTGCTGCCATGCGCGACGCCGCCTCGGCCGGCGGCAACATCGACCCGTCCATGCATGCCGACGACCGTGCGGTTGCACATGGCCGGTTGGCCCAGCTTTATCGCGCGGTCGGCGAGACCGACAACGCCCTCCAACATGAAGGCAAGGCGCGCGAAAGCTGGAACGCCCACAAACGCTTGCAGGCTCGAACCATCGAATTGCTGGCCGACCTGCCGGTGCCTCAGGCGGCCGGGGCCTCGTTGCTCAGAACAGCGACATGCTGAGCTTGCGCCGGTAGCTGTCGATCACCGGATCGCTGGGCGCGGTGGTCATCCGGCCGGCCAGTTCGAGCGCGCCCTTGGCGGCGGCTGCCTCGGGCTTGGCCGGCGCCGCCGGTTTGGCCATCACTTCCAGAATCGCGACAAAGGTTCGGCGCGCCAGTTCGTTGTTCCAGGCCTTGTCGCGCATGATGATCTCGAGCAGCTCGTCCATCGCGGCGGTGAACTGGCGCGCAGCGAAGTGGCGCTGGGCCAGTTCGTAGCGGGCGGCGAAGTCTCGTTTGTCGGCCTTGATGGCATCGAGCAACTGCCGTTCGCTGCGGCCGCCGGCTGTCTGGTCGTGGGCATCGAGCCACAGCTTGCAGGCCACGAAGCGCGGGTTTGGAATCACCTGATCCTGCACCGGCAGCAGCGCGGCGCGTGCTTCCTCGGTGCGGTCGTCGAGCAGCAAAGCGCGCAGATAGTCATAGCGGGCCGCATCGTTGTTCGGACTCAGCTCGAGTGCGGCGGCCAGTTTCTCGATCGCGCTGCCGGTGTCGCCCTCGGCCAGCAATTCCTCGGCCGCCTGGACATCTTCCTCGGCGGCCATGTCGTCTGCACTCGGCACGTGTTTGTCGAGAAACTGCCGGATTTCGCTTTCTGGCAACGCGCCGACAAACCCGTCGATCGGTTGGCCATCCTTGAACATCACGCAGAACGGGATGCTGCGCACGCCGAACATCTGCGACAACTGACCGGCGATATCGGGCTGGTCATCCGAATTGAGCTTGGCCAGCCTGAAGCGGCCGGCATAGGCCACCTCGAGCTTCTCCAGCAAGGGCCCCAGCGCCTTGCACGGCCCGCACCAAGGTGCCCAGATATCGAGCAGCACCGGGATCTGGGTCGATCCCTTGATCAGCTCGGTTTCAAAATTCTTCAGCGTGATGTCGATCATGGGAGCAATTTTCTTGTTGCGCGCAGGTCGCGGGGGGGTATCGGGCCTGCCTTGAGGCAGAACAGGTGGTGACGGGCCACCTACAATTCAAGCATGAGTGAAACAACTGGCGGCGTCAGCGATCCCGCCGTACTGGTCGGGGTGGTGATGGGTTCCAGCAGCGACTGGGAAACCATGCGTGAGGCAACCGACATTCTCGCCGAGTTCGCAATCGCGCACGAAGCGCGCGTCGTCTCTGCCCATCGCATGCCCGATGACATGTTCGCGTACGCAGAAGCCGCGGCGGGACGTGGCTTGAAAGCGATCATCGCAGGTGCCGGCGGTGCCGCCCACCTGCCGGGCATGCTGGCCGCGAAGACGACCGTACCGGTACTCGGCGTGCCGGTGGCCAGTCGCCACCTGCAGGGCGTCGACTCCTTGCATTCGATCGTCCAGATGCCCAAGGGCATCCCGGTCGCGACGTTTGCGATCGGGGCTGCCGGTGCAGCCAATGCGGCGCTGTTCGCGATTGCGATGCTTGCCACTGAAAACGCCGAACTGCGCGATCGGCTCGACGAATTCCGACGCCGCCAGCGCGCCGCGGCGCTGGCAATGAGCGATCAGTTGAAATGAGTCGGTCGTTTGTGCCGCCGGGCTCGACTCTGGGCGTGATGGGTGGCGGCCAGCTCGGCCGCATGTTCGTGCACGCAGCGCAGCAGATGGGCTATTCCACAGCGGTGCTGGACGAGGATCCGGGCAGCCCCGCCGGACTCGTGTCGCATCATCACATTGCCACGTCCTACCTCGATCAGGACGGTCTGGCACGCTTGATCGAGCACAGCGCGGCAATCACCACCGAGTTCGAGAACGTACCGGCCGCGGCATTGCTCGCACTGGCCGCGCAGCGCCCGGTTGCGCCGTCGGCGGAGGCGGTCGGCGTCTGTCAGGACCGGGCCGCCGAGAAAGCGCATTTCCGCGATGCCGGTGTGCCCACCGCGCCGTTCGCCTTGATCGAGAGCGCGGCGCAGCTGGCTTCGGTCGCCGACGATTTGCTGCCCGGTATCCTGAAGACCGCGCGTCTGGGTTATGACGGCAAAGGGCAACGTGTCGTCGGCTCGCGCAGCGAACTCGAAGCCGCCTGGAACGAACTGGACGGCGCCCGCTGCGTGCTCGAGAAGCGGCTCGTCCTGCGCAGCGAGTTGAGCGTCCTGGTGGCCCGCGGGCACGACGGCGAAATGGTCGAACTGCCGGTGCAACAGAACCTGCACCGCGACGGCATCCTGGCCGTCACCTGCGTGCCGGCACTCGATGTCGCACCGGCCCTGCAGCGGCAGGCGGTCACATCGGCCCGGCGCCTGGCGCAATCGCTTGACTATGTCGGCGTGTTGTGCGTCGAGTTTTTTGTCGTTGACGACGGGTCCGCCGCCGGTGGCCTGGTGGCTAACGAGATGGCGCCGCGTCCGCACAATTCCGGCCACTACAGCATCGATGCCTGCGACATCTCGCAGTTCGATCTGCAGGTACGCACCTTGGTCGGTGCGCCGTTGGCGGCGCCACGGCTGCATTCGCCGGCCATCATGCTGAACCTGCTCGGTGATCTCTGGTTTGGCGCCGATGGCGCGCAGCGGCTGCCGGCCTGGGAGCAGGTGCTGGCGCTGCCCGGAGTTCATCTGCATCTGTACGGCAAGGCCGAGGCGCGGCGCGGCCGCAAGATGGGGCATCTGACCGTGACTGCGGCTGACCCAGCCGGCGCGCGGGCCGTGGCGCTGCAGGCTGTCGCCCTGCTCGGCCTGCCGGCATTCTGAAGACACATGGATCGGTCCGCCTTGATCGGGGATGGCAGCCGGTGATCTTGAACGGATCCGATGCCGCAGCCATCGAACGCGCGGCGCTTGAACTGGCGGCCGGGCGCCTGGTGGCGTTTCCGACCGAAACCGTCTATGGGCTCGGGGCTCGCGCCGATTCGGACGCGGCGGTGGCGCTGATTTTCAAGGCAAAGGGGCGCCCGGCCGATCATCCGGTGATCGTCCATGTGGCCGATGCAGCGGACGCTGCGCAATATGCGGCCAACTGGACGCCCCTGGCGGCGCGCTTGACCGCGCGTCTGTGGCCCGGCCCGCTGACCGTGATCGTCGACCGCAAGCCTGAGATCGGCGCGGCCGCCGCGGCCGGCCAGGACAGCATCGGCCTGCGCTGCCCGGCCCACCCGGTGGCTCAGGCCCTGATTCGGGCGGCTGCGGCACACGGTGTCCGAGGGGTGGCCGCCCCCAGCGCCAATCTGTTCGGGCGGGTCAGCCCGACCACCGCTGCCCATGTGGCAGCCGATTTTCCGGCCGAGCTCCTGGTGCTGGACGGCGGTGCCTGCGAGGTGGGAATCGAATCGAGCATCGTCGACTGCCGCGGCGCTGCACCGGTCTTGCTGCGGCCAGGGATGCTGTCGATCGAACTGATCGAGGCGGCGGCCGACGAAGCCGTGGTGAATCCGGCCGACCAGGACTTGCGCGTATCCGGCAACCTGGATTCGCACTACGCGCCGCGCGCGACCTTGCGTTTGATGGATGCGGCCCAGCTGCAGTCGGCGCTTCAGGTGCTCGGGCCGGCCTTTCCTGGTCTGGCGGTATATTCCCACAGCGTTCCGCCTTTCCGGCAACAGCCGGGCGGTCTGCGTTGGCGGGGCATGCCGGCGCAGGCCAGGGAAGTCGCGCACGAATTGTTTTCGGTGCTGCGCGAGTTCGATTCGGCAGGCGTGCAGTTGATCTGGGTCGAGCAGCCGCCGCCGGGATCGGAATGGGATGGCGTGCGCGATCGTCTGCAACGTGCGGCGTCCTCTTGAGTCAATGTGAATGATCGAGCCGCAAACGCGGCTCTTGGGTGGTTCTTGGAGTCTTTATGTCGATGTCTGGATTGGTTCGCGGCGCAACGGTCTTGCGCAGATCGCTCGGCCGGGTTGCGCTTGCTGGTGGGGCCGCGCTGCTCGCCTCGTGTGGCGGAGGCAGCCAGTTGGTTCCGTTCACGGCGCAGCGGGTGCTGGCGATGGGCGATGAAATCAGCGTGATCACCACCAACGGCGCCAAATACAGCGTCAATGCGGTCCAGGCCGACAACGTGACGCTGGCCTGCGCTAGCAATCCGATCTGGGTGCAGTCGGTGGCCAGCACCTTCGGGCTGGTCTTTCCCCAATGCAACCCGAGCAACATCGTCGCACCGCGCAGCCGCATCCTCGCGACACCCGGTGCCAAGGTGGCCGATCTGGAAGCCCAGGTCAACGCGCACCTGGCCAATGACAGCTTCGGCGAGAAGGATCTGGTGACGATGCTGGTCGGCCAGAACGACGTGCTGGCGATTTACGCCCAGTATCCGACCATCAGCATCGCGCAGGCCAGGGAACGCGCCGAAGCCGCAGGCGCCGCGTTGGCGGTACAGGTGAATCGAGTTGCCAATCTCGGTGGCAAGGTGCTTCTCGGCAAGGTGCTCGACCTCGGACAAACGCCGTTCGCACGGGCTGAAAAAGCCGATCCGAACAAGCAGGATACCGATCGGGCCGCGCTGCTGACCTCGCTGGCTTCCCGTTTCAACGCCAGGCTACGCGTCGATATCCAGAACGACGGCCGCAAGATCGGTCTGGTGCAGACCGACGAGCGGATCCAGACCGTGGTGAATTTCCCGGGTACCTTCGGCTTCACGAACGTCACCCAGGCGGCCTGCCTGCCCACCGTCGCCTTGCCGAACTGCACCTCGCAGACGCTGACGACGACGCCCGACAGCAACGGCAACGTGGCCGGTGCCAACAGCTGGTTGTGGGCCGATTCGCTTCACCTCAGCGCGGGTGGCCAGTTCAGGCTCGGGGAAATCGGCGAATCGGTGGCGCGCAACAACCCGTTCTGATCGGTTTGCGGGCGAGGGCGGAGGTGGTCCTCTGGCGGCCGCCCGCGCCGGGCGCGCTCAGGCCCACCCCTCGCGCAGCTTCAGCGTCAGGATGCTGGCCGACAAGGCCAGCGTGATGGCGTTGGCAACGATGATCGGCCAGGCGCCCAGGAAAATTCCGTAGGCAAGCCACAGCGCCACACCGACGGTGAAGACGCTGTACATGCTGAGCGAAATGCCGCTGAGATCACGGCTGCGAAAGCTCAGCCAGGCCTGTGGCACGAAGGAGAGGGTGGTCAGCGTGGCGGCGGCATAGCCGGTCCAGTCGGTCCAGTTCGGCATATTGGCTTGTTTGGTTCCGGTGGACGGCGCGTCAACGGCCTGCGGCGTCGATAGCCCAGCGCGTCAGCTGATCCAGCGCGGCGCGCGCCAGATTGGCATTCGGGTGGTTGATGATGGCAACGACGACGTAACGTCTGCCATTGTCGGCCAGCACGAAACCCGCCACGCCCCGCACATCGCGCAGCGAGCCGGTCTTCAGATGGGCGCGCCCGGCCGCCACTGTCGAGCGGCGCATCGTGCCGTCCAGTCCGCTGACTGGCAGCGAACTGATCAGTTCAGGCATGTTGGGCCCTGACCAGGCGCGTTGCAGCAAGCGTGCCAGGGCCAGCGCCGTGATCCGGTTGTCGCGCGACAAGCCCGATCCGTTGTCGATCACTAGGGCGTGTGCTGCTTCGTCACCAAGCGATGAGCGCAGCCATTCCAGCAGACTGTGCCGCGCGGTCGCCACGCGGCCATCGCCATGCAAGGCCAGCGGCAGGCTGAGGAACAGCTGCTGGGCCATCACGTTGTTGCTGAACTTGTTGATGTCGCGGACCACATCGGCCAGCGGCGGCGACTTCAGTTCGAAGCTCGGACGCGTCGCCGGTGCGACGCCCTCACGAACCGTGCCGCTGAAACGGCCGCCCATCTCGCGCCACAGTCCGATCACCATCCGGGCGTTGAACTGCTGCGGATCGGGCGGCGCGACCGCCCAGCGTTTGCTGCCACAGGCCGACGGGAAGGTGCCTTCGAACCGTACCTCTGACGGCTGGCTCAAATCGGCCTGGAGCGCAGCGCGCCAATCGGCACATGGCTGGTCCGACAGGGGCACGCTGAACGGAACCCGCATGCCGTCGAGTGGTGGTTCGACAGTCACGCGGGCGATTCGCAGCGCGGGTTCGGGTTCGAAGCCGAGGAACATCGCCTTCTGGTTGAACAGCAAGGCGTCGGCCTGGACGTTGTACGGCCGCAGTGGCTCGTCGTCGAAATCGCCCGGCGCGGCAATCGGCTGGTCGAATGCGCTGCGGTCGAACACGATGTCGCCGAGGATTTCGCGCACGCCGAGTTGTTTCAACTGGCGCAGCAGCAGCCACAGCCGCTCGATCGACAAGCTGGGGTCGCCGCTGCCGCGGATGGTGATGTCGCCGTCATAAATGCCCGAGGCAGCCGCCGGGTCCGGTGACGGTCTTGGCAGCGGGCTGCTGAGCCATACCGGCGTGGTCCAGCGCCAGGCCGGGCCCAGCAGTTCCAGTGCGGCGATGGTCGGAAGCAGTTTCATCAGCGAGGCCGGATTGACCGGCCGGCCGGCCTGCCACGCCAAGCGCGGTGGCGAGGCGGCGCCGACTTCCTGAACGAAGGCGACCATATCGGTCTGCGGGATGTCGGCGGCCCGCAGCGCTTCGGCAACAGTCGCGGGAAGGGCTGCCCGCGTCACCAGCGGGCTCACCAGCAGGCAGACGAGAAGTAGCAGGGTGCGGTGTGAAGACTTGGCGGGTAGAAATCGAGCGATCAGCATGCCTCGGATGATGGCATGTCGGGATTGCCCTGCATCCTGGATTCGGTGAGGAACCAGGCCGATAAGGCCAAGCGTCAGGATGATCCCTTTCGCGATCACCCTGGACGCAGCCCCTGACGCGCCGCGAGCTGCACAGCCCTCGAACACCTTGCCCTAAACTTGGCGCATGGGCAGCGTCGACGCAAGCGTTTCTCCGGCATCGACGTGCCGGCTGTTGGCGTTCGATACCGCGACCGAGTCGACCAGCCTGGCGCTGGTCACGCCGAGCCGAACTTTGAGCCTCGATGCCCCCGGTGGCGCCCAGGCCTCGACACGCCTGTTGCCGGATATACGCCAGATGCTGGCGGATGGCGACTGCTCGCTGGCAGAAATCGACGCGATTGCATTCGGCTGTGGCCCCGGCGCGTTCACCGGGCTGCGCACCGCGTGTTCGGTCGCCCAGGGCCTGGCATTCGGCGCCGGCAAGCCGGTGATGCCGGTCGACAGCCTGATGCTGGTTGCAGAAACGGTGCGCGACACCCTGGTGTCGATCGGCACCCGCATGGTCTGGGTGGCTCAGGATGCCCGGATGGACGAAATCTACGCTGCGGCCTATTGCTGGCAGGGCGAGCGGCCGGACCGGTGGCAGACGCTGGTCGCGCCCGCGCTGTATACGATCGACGCCTTGAATGCGCGCTGGTCGCCGATGCTGGCTTCACCCGCTGCGCAATGGGGCCTGGCCGGTACGGCATTTCGCGCCATCGGCGAGCGTCTGCATCGGCACCGCGGGCAACTGATCGATGACGCCGCCGCCGGCAGCCGTGC